>NZ_JBBNKO010000034.1:0-1546 GCF_040092945.1 Collinsella sp. CLA-AP-H1
CTGGGACGTGTCTCTATAGTTTTGTCAACCGCGTGCTTCGCGCCATTTCGGCATGACGCATCCGGGCATCTGGCGCCCCCGCTTGGTTTCCTCTTCGGTTGATCCCGCCGCCCGCTAGGCCGCGTACGGGACGGCGTCGCGCATGATCGCGTAGATGACCTTGAGCCTCTTCCTCGCGACCGCCTTCAGCGCCTTGCTGTGCCTCATCCCCCTCGCCCTGCACTCCCCGTAGTACCTCCCGAACCTGTTGTCCGTGCCGATGAGGGAGTTGCAGCTGAATATGAGCAGGTTCTTGAGCCGCCTGTTCCCGCCGTGCTGAGGCGACGTCGACCTGATGCTGCTCCCGGAGCGCCTGTCTGACGGCGCCACGCCGCAATAGCTCGCGAGCTCGTCGTGCCCCCTGAACGCGGATATGTCGATCGACGTCACCAGCGCCGCGGCGGTCTTGGGGCCGATCCCGGGCACCGTGAGGAGGCACTCGTAGACCTCGTCGCCCGCCAGCGAGTCGGCCACGAGCGAGTCGAGTTCCTCGATGTCGGCGTCGAGGGAGGCTATCTCCCGGGCGAGTATCCGGACCGCGACGTCCTCGCCGGCCGGGAGCCGCCTTCCCGAGCGCGACGAGGCCAGCAGCGCCTCCCAGAGCCTCCTGGCCCCCGCCGCGGGGGCGCCCGCGCGCCTGGCGGCGTTCGAGAACCTGCGCCAGCCGGCGGCCGAGCACCCGGCGGCCCCGCCGAACTCGGCCAGCATCGACACCTGCCAGCGGCTCGACGGGTCGACCGCGCCCTCGAGCGCGGGGTCGGCCTCGAGCAGGGTCGCGCGCAGCCTGTTCTTCGCGCGGGTCCTGGCGGACGACGCAAACTCGCGCTGCGACGACAGGATCCGCAGCGAGGCGGTCCCCTCGGGCTCCTCGGGCGCCGGCCTGAGGGCGCGGGGCACGCCGAGCGCGGTGCGCGCGATCACCTCGGCGTCGATGGCGTCGGTCTTCGCGATGCCGGGGAACATCCCGCGGGCCTGCTTCTCGGCATATCCGGGCAGGTAGGCGCAGGGGTTCCCGTGCGCATGGGCGCGCGCGAGGACCAGTGCGCCGATGTTTCGCTTCTGGTCGACGACGACCAGCGCGCCGGAGCCGGCCCGCTCGAGCAGCCGGTCGATGTCGTCGGGCCTGTTTGCCAGCTCGGCCCTGAAGGCGACGCCCCCTCCCGCATCGAGCGCGCACGCGCTGTGCGAGCTCTTCCCGACGTCGATCCCCAGGTAGGCCACGGGCGTCTCTGCTGCAGGCATGGTGTATCCTCTCCCTTGAGCCGGCCGTTAGCCGCGGAAGCGACACCCACATTACCCCGCCGTGGCCCGGTCCGGGCCCGGCACATCTCTATCAGTCGTTCCCCGCGGCCCCTCCCGCCCCGGCGGCAACACGTCCCGGGCCCTCTACGGGGCAGGGGCTGACGGCCGTCCGGGGCGGTCGGCCAGCGACCACCGGTACGGCTCAATCGTATAACCGTGCAACGGAAAAGAGCCGCCCTTTCGGACGGCTCAAACTGTAATGGGG
>NZ_JBBNKO010000035.1:0-1457 GCF_040092945.1 Collinsella sp. CLA-AP-H1
TGTGAACTGCGCCCCGAAACTTGGACTGAATAAATAGCGACTACGCCGCAAGGGCCTGGTTCCGGAACTCCTCCGGCGTCAGGCCCTTCAATCTTACCTGCCTGCGCCGCGCGTTCCAATGGGCTATGTACTCTTCCAGGTCGCGCTTGAAGTCCCCGAAGCTGCCCCACTCCCTGCCGCGGTAGAACTCGTCCTTCACGTGGCCGAAGAGCTGCTCGGTGGCGGCGTTGTCGATGCAGTTCCCCTTGCGCGACATGCTCTGGGTGATGCCCGCCCCCTCCAGCCTGGAGGTGTAGGACTCGTGCTGGTACTGCCAGCCCATGTCCGAGTGCATGGTCGGCGCCGCCCCGTCGGGCAGGGCCTCGAGGAGCCGGTCGAGCATCCTGTGCTGCTGGGCGAGGTCCGGTGAGGTCGATATGTCGCTCGCCACGATCTCCTTCGTGCAGAAGTCGAGCACCGGGGCCCAGTAGGCCTTGGCGCCGGCCACCTTGAACTCGGTGACGTCGGTGCCGAGCTTCTGCCACGGCCCCTCGGCGCCGAAGTCCCTCGCGATGACGTTCTCGAACGTGCTCCCCACGAGCCCCCTGTAGGAGCTGTACCGGCGGCGGGAGCCCCGGCGGCGTATCCCGCACCGGATGCCCATCTCGCGCATCATCTTGAGCACGGTCTTGTCGGCCACGACCGCGCCCAGCTCGGCGCGCAGGCACATGGCTATCTGCCGGTGCCCGCAGCCGTTGGCGGTGCGCGAGAATATCTCGGCCGCGGCGTCGCGCAGCTCGGGCCTGGTCGGCCTCCGCGGGTGCGCCAGCGCGTAGTAGTAGGTCGACCTCCTGAGCCCCGAGCACTCCAGCAGGTGGCGCAGGGAGTGCCCCTCCGCGCGCAGCGCCCTCACCGCCTCGGCCGCCGCCCTGGTCAGAGCCCGTCCCGCTCGACCAGGGCGCGCAATTTTTTTAGGTAGGCGACCTCGGCCTCGAGCCTGCGGCAGCGCTCCTCGAGCTCCTGCTCGCGGGTGCGGGCCCGGGGTTTCGACCTCGACCCCCTCGGCCTGCCCTTCGGGCGGGGCCGCAGCGCCTCGGCGCCGCCCTCGCGGTAGAGCCTGCACCAGCGCTCCAGCGGGGACTTCGACCTGATCCCGAACTCGGCCATGGCGTCGGCCTTCGCCATCCCGCCGTCGACCACGGCCGACGCCGCGGCGACCCTCTGCTCGAATGTGTAACTGGATTGTTTCCCGCCCATGGACAGCAGCGCCTCGCTTCCGAACGCCCGGTATACCCACTGCCATTCTCTCACGGTCTCGCGGGGGACGGACAGGGCCTCGGCCGCCGGCTTGCAGCCGACGCCGGCGTCGAAGAGCTCGACGGCCCGCCTCCTGGACTCCAGGTCGTGCTTCACCCTGAGGTCTATACTCATGGAAAACCTCCCATTTCCCGATGTCCAAGAAATGGGAGGCAGTTCAC
>NZ_JBBNKO010000036.1:0-1207 GCF_040092945.1 Collinsella sp. CLA-AP-H1
ACACCTATTTGGACGATTCCGGGAGGGACAGCCCCGCTTCCCTGAACTCGACCGGCGACATGTAGCCCAGCGTCGAGTGGATCCTGAAGTTGTTGTACCAGTGCACGTAGTCCGAGAGCTTGGCCCGTAGCTCGCGCGTCGTGCCGAACGTCTCGCGGTGGACGAGCTCGGCCTTCAGTATCCTGTTGGTCGACTCGTCGACGGCGTTGTCGTAGGGGCAGCCCTTGGCCGACAGCGACCTCTCTATGCCGAAGGCCTCGAGCATTAGGTCGATCTCGGCGTTGTCGAACTCGCTGCCGCGGTCCGTGTGGAATACCTCGATGTCCGAGATGGGGAAGGAGAGCGTCGCGAACGCCGACTTGACCAGCCGGGCGTCCTTCCTGGGCCCGGCGGAGTGACCGACGATCTCCCTGTTGTAGAGGTCGACGAGCAGGCAGACGTAGTTCCACGAGGCCCCGACGCGCACGTAGGTCAGGTCGCTGCATATATGGGTGCGCGGCGCCCTGCCGCCGAAGCCGCGCGCGACGACGTTGGGCACGTCGGCCTCGTTGACCGCCCCGGGGTGCACCTTGAACCTCTTCCTGCCGTATGCGCTGACCAGGCCGTTCTCCCTCATGATGCGGCAGACCCGGCGCCGGCTGACGGTGACGCCCGACCTCTCGAGCGACGCCTTTATCTTGCGCGAGCCGTACCGGCCCTTGCTGGCGGCGTGGGCCGCGACCACGGCCGGCGCGGCGGGGTCCGGCGCGGCGGGCCGGCCGGCCCGCGAGCGCATGGAGTAGTACGTCGACCTCGCGACGCCGAGGAGCCTGCACTGCGCTGATATGGGGTAGCGGCCCTCGTTGGCCGCTATGGCCCTCACTTTCGAGCGTATATCAGCGCCGCTTGTTTTAAGACGTCGACCTCCATCCGGAGCCTGCGGTTCTCGCGCTCGAGCTCCAGGATCCGGTTCTGCTCGGGCGTGCGGTTGTCCGCGGCGCGCGGCGAGCCGGTCGCGTTTATCGACTTGATCCACCTCTCCACGGTGCTCTTGCCGAGGTCGTACTCGTCCATGATCTCGCGCTTGGGCTTTCCGGCGTTGTAGAGGTCGACTATCTGCCTCTTGAACTCGTCGGTGAAATGCCTCGGGTGCCTGGGGTCCCTCATATACGGCCCTCCCGTCTCTCGCGCCCCTCCCGGAACTGTCCACATCAGTGTAGCCAATCCA
>NZ_JBBNKO010000037.1:0-769 GCF_040092945.1 Collinsella sp. CLA-AP-H1
GCCCGCGCCCTCTCGTCGCAGCGCGACCACGTCGTCGCCTGCGCGACCAGGGACAAGAACCGCCTGCGCGCGGTGCTGCTCGAGTCCTGCCCGGCCCTCGAGGCCGCGGTCGACCTGTCGGACCGGCGGTGGCTGGAGCTGCTCGCCGGGTTCGGCGGGGCGTGGGGGATCGCCCGCTCCGGGGCCGAGGGCCCGCGGGCCGAGGCCGCCGGGGAGGCCGCGGCCGCCTCCACCGCGCCCCCGCCGGCGCTCGTCGAGGCCGAGAACAGGCAGGTCAGGTTCCTGGCCGCCCGGATATCGGAGGCCCTCGACGAGGCCGGGGCCCTCGAGGCCGAGACGGCGGCGCTGCTCGAGGGCGACGAGACCTACGCGTGCCTGCTCACCGTGCCCGGCATCGGCCCGAGGACCGCGGCGCAGCTCGCGGTGTCGGTCGACATCGGGAGGTTCCCGGACCACGACCACCTGGCCTCGTACTGCGGCATAGCCCCGAGGGTGAGGAGCTCCGGCACGTCGGTGAGGTCGGTCAGGGCGTCCAGGCGCGGCGACGCGAGGCTCAAGTCCCTGCTGATCTTCTCGTGCAACAGCCTGGTGAGGTCCTCGGGGCGCTACGGCGAGTACTACCGGGCCTGCAGGGCGCGGGGCATGGGGCACGGGCGGGCGCTCAAGGCCGTCGCGAGGAAGCGGCTCAGGGCGATATACGCCGTGATGCGCGACCGGGTGCCCTACCGGGAGTAGCCCCGACGGTTGACAAAACTATAGGAACACCCAA
>NZ_JBBNKO010000038.1:0-732 GCF_040092945.1 Collinsella sp. CLA-AP-H1
CATCTGGTGTGTCCATCCTCGCAGTATCCGGTTCTCAAGGTGCACGCCTGCGCTGGTTCCCGGTTGCACCGGGCCGCGCGGCAAGGAGATATATTGCCAGACCGGAGGGGCCCCGTGGGCGGGAATCGCGCACTCCATATTTTGTTCACAAATGAATTAACTGGGCTCCGAGTTGCTCAGAGTCACACATATGGTCATAAACCTTGGACAGACCGTATGACCTCGGGAATCTTGCTGTCCACTGTAGACATAGCATCTTTATACCCTCGTCGGCCTCCGCTAGTTAGCCCGTCATAAATTAAAGGACAACGTTAACAAGCCTATAAAACGCCTGCAGGGGCTCTATCACTAATTAGATAGAGTCCCCACAGACGGAGTGTATTTGATTGAAAAAATGCCCCTTAATTGATTTACTGGAAATAAGGAGCGTAAGATCCGTCCGGATAAACGTGACGACAGAACCCTGGAGCCGACTGAGCGCCACCAGAAAGCGACATAAGCAGGAAGATCGGCTCTACCTCACCGCGGACGACAACGATGCCCTCGACTAAAGACAATCCGAGCACTCCTGAAACAGATAGGGCAAATGTCAGCTTATATAACGCAAAAAGGGGGAGGCCGCGAGGCCTCCCCCTTCTCAGTTCAAGCGCACGGCTCGGTGCCGTCCACCGGTCAGCGGCGCCCTGGCCTCCCACGGGCTGACCCCGCAGTACTCTCGGCGCGATGGGGCTT
>NZ_JBBNKO010000039.1:0-661 GCF_040092945.1 Collinsella sp. CLA-AP-H1
ACGGGGCTGTCACCCGCTGCGGCCGGCCCTCCCATGCCGTTCCGCTCCCCAGCCGGACCTGCGCCCGGGGGCGGCAGCCCCCGGATGCGCGGCCCTGCAACCCCGTCGGCGGAACCCCTGCCGGGTACGCCCGCTCGACGGTTTGGCCATCGGTCCCCTTTCGCTCGCCGCTACTCGGGGAGTCTCGAGATTGATTTCCTCTCCTCCGGGTACTTAGATGTTTCAGTTCCCCGGGTTGTCCTCCCCACCCTTATGTGTTCGGGGTGGGGATATGCACACCGCTGTGCATGGGTTCGCCCATTCGGAGACCCCCGGGTCGAAGGATGTGTGCTCCTCGCCGGGGATTATCGCAGCTTGCCGCGTCCTTCATCGGCTCCCTGTGCCAAGGCATCCGCCGTGCGCCCGTGGTATCTTGCGGGACCGCATCGGGCCCGCGGGATATCCACGTGTCGCTAATTAAGTCAATTAATCGATATCATGAATAGCGCTCGTATGTCGCAATTCGGGTATCTCATACCGCGGCACAGTGTCTTCACTGTGCTCGCGATCAGATGCTCCTCACTCATTATTAAGTGAATTCTTCTTGTTTGGATCGGATGAATGATTGCTATCATTCTTACGTTTAATCGCAGAAAAGAATCGAGTCTGGAAGAGGATACTC
>NZ_JBBNKO010000003.1:0-183673 GCF_040092945.1 Collinsella sp. CLA-AP-H1
GGGCCCTCTCGGGGGCAGGGACGTTCGGCCGTGCGCGGGCGCCCGGTCGGCGGCCCGTTCTGGGCGCGCCTCAATCGTAGCCCGAGACGGTCCCGGGCTGACAATTTCGACTGTAATGGACGTTCTTAAATGACCAGTCGTTTAAGAACGTCCCCAAAAGCTAGTCGTTTGGGACAGTCTTTGGTGGTGAAGCACAGAGACGGCTTTACGAGGGACCCCAGGTTGGCGCGAAAGAGGAGCGAAGCGTACTTGGGTACGCGAGCGACGAATGAACGCCAAGATGGGGTGGCTCGTAAAGTCGAACGGGTTAGTTGAGCTTCAGGGCCTTCTGGATGGGCAAGTAGAGGGCGCCGACCAGAATGGCGTTAAAGACGGCGGTCATGGCGACGACGGGCAGCATGGCGGCGGCGAGCTCGCCTACCACGCCGAGCATGGCCATCTTGATGACCATGAAGATGACGCCGGAGACAAAGGTGGTCAGGAAGGTTGCGACAATAGCGATGGCGGGCTTGACCTGACCGTTCTTGCCGGCGGCGTTGACGATGCCGGCCATGAGCATGGCGGCGATGCCCTCGGCGGCAAAATCGACGAACGGCGAAGTGGTGGTGATCTGGATCACGGCAGCCGAGATGAGGCCAATGACGAGCGCCTGGCCGATGTTGGGACGAACGACCAGGATGGTGAGGCAGAAGGCCGAGATGATGAACTCGGGGCTGATCATGCCGCCCGAGATGCCCGAGATGGCCTTGCCGACGGTGAAGTTGAGGATGAAGCCGGCGGCGAGCAGGATGGCGAGCAGGACGAGGGCGCGGACATCGAGTTTGCCGCGGTCGGCGGTCTGGACGGTGCGGGGCTGGGCGGCGGTGGTGTTCTGAGACATGGTGAAAATCCTTTCGGAATGGGAGTGCAAGAGAAAAGCGGAGGCGCGTGATGCGAATGCGATCGGGCTCGAGATAGAAAAAGGCCCCCGGTCGAAACCGGAGGCCTTCCAATCACCTAGAGCGCAAAAACAGGCGTGAGGGACTCACTGTCGACCGATCGTATTCGCATCACGCCACCACCAGTTGTTGAGAGACTTCATCGTGTTCTTCATGTTGGTGGCTCCTTTCGTGATGCCGTGGCGCGGTCGCACCTAGTTGCTGTTGCGCTGCACTATAGCACAGCGAAGTGTGTGCGGGGAAATCTTTTTTGAAAAGATTTCAGGCGGGTTTCCCGTCGGTCAAAAGAGCGGGCTGAGCGGGCGAGGCTGCCATTGCTGCCTTGCCCGCTCAGCTAAGACGTTACTCCTTATTGCGACGGTAGAGGAAGTAACCGCCCGCGGAGATGACGGCAACGCCAGCGATGGCGAATGCAGCCACCACGCGGCCATCAAAACGATCACCGGTGGTGGGCAGGCCGCCCTTGGTGTTCGTCTTGTTGGTGGTTACCGTGGTCGTGGTGTCCGACTTGCCAGGCTTCTCGGGCTTGGTGGTGGGCTGCTCGGGCTTAGCGGGCTGCTCGGGGGTACCGGGCTGCTCAGGAGTACCAGGCTGCTCGGGAGTGCCAGGCTGATCTGGGGTTACCGGGTCGGTGGCAAGAGCGTCCTTGGCGTAGGTGATGGACACCTTGAGGCCGTTGGTCTCGGTGTTCAGGTCGCTCGGGGTGAAGGGCTGGTCGAAGTTTTCGGCCTTCTGATAGGCGCGCATCTCCTGGAGCAGGGCCTTGCACTTCTTGTAGGTGTTCTCGGTAGCAGCCTTGCCGGCCTTGTTGGCCAGGGCAGTGCGGCCCTCGGTGGTCGTCTCGGCCAGCATGGCGGCGTCAACTTCCTTGTTCTGCTCGATGAGCTCGTTCTGGAGCGCATCGAGGTAGGCACGGACGCTGATACCAAGGGTGTCAGGGTTCTCAAAGCAGAGCGAGCTGATGTCCATGAGGACGTAGTTGATTGAGTTCTCGGGCTCCTCGTTGTACACGACGTCAGTCTGTTTGCAGTGATCGAAGGAGACGGTCTGATCGCTGAAGTACGGGCTGACCTCAGTTATCAGAGCGGAGTACAACGGGATGGCGACGGAGTACGCGGCGCGGGAGAGCATTTCCCACTGGATGGTAGCGACTTCGGGGTCATACCCGCGACGAATCTGGAAGAGGTTGATCTCGGTGTTGCGCTCGCTGCCGATGCAATAAACACCATCAGTGTTCGCGTTGAGGCCAGGGACGTTCTCGCCGCGGTTGCCGAAGGCGCGAATCAACTCGAAAGTGCTCCAACCAGACTTGCCAGGCTTGAAGAACAGGGGCTGGATTTCGCTGACCATGGCTCCCTTTTGGTCAGGTTTTCCATCCTTCTTTACTGTGATAATGTCGTAATCTGTGCCTTCGGTCAGCTGACTACCAAAATAATCGCGGCCTTGCACATAGCGGGACCACTGGTTTACGCCGGAATCGGCGAGGCTTTCGCCATACGTTTGGGCGACATCGAATTTGCCGTCAGCGGAGTATTTGGCGAAGCCCTTCTCCACGGGCATGGACTCGATGCCCTCGGAGTGTAGGCAGTTCTCGGGGTCATCAAGGTCGACATCGTAGTTGAGGCTCCCGATATTAGGGTTGAGCGACGCGACGTCGTCAGCGAGCTTCATGGCGATCCACTGATGGGCGGAAAGTGTGGCGAACAGCCAGGTCTCGTTGTTGTCGGCGATGATGATCTGGTCGTTGGTGCAGACGCCTTGATCATCGATCAGTCTGCCGAGAAGCTCGACGCCCTCGCGGGCCGTGGCGCTCTCGCCCAGGATGATGCTGCCGTAACTGTACTCGCCCAGACCCACTTTCTCATCGATGTGGTCTGCTGCATCGGCCTCCTCGTTATAGGAAGTGCTTAGCGTGGCAGAGCAGGAGACGCCCTTCTCGTTGATTCCGGCCTCGGAATAGGCGTCGGTGCGACCCATCCAGTTGGAGGGGTGGTCGCGTACATAGCTGTAACGATAGGTAGGCTTGTTCGAAGTGTATTCAAAAGCAGATTCAATCGAGCTGTACTTAAAGCCAGGTTCGTGGGCAGGTTCGATGCCGTAGTGCTTAAGATAGCGCTTGTCAAAGTCCTCGGCGCGGCCGTAGTACGTATTGCCGTCGGCCGTATAGTTTTTGCCCATGTACATCTGCGTGCAGGCGAGCGCAGATGTCGGCATGAACATGATGGTTGCAGCTCCAAAGGCGAGGCCTATGCCTAGCTTCTTGAGCGCGTTGACGGGGTGAGTTTTCCTCATTTTCCCTCCCAGCGTGCGAAAGCCCTCTGTCGCCAGAGGGCTTCAGCCAATAAAGACACCCCATTAGCGTAACGAACTGGAAACAATATTCATCTATGAAAGACACTTACTCGATAAGCGTGATGAAATATGCGACGAGCGGTTAATTGTACTCAGTTTGTAGCTTTACTTTAATAAAGACGCCCTGTAATTACTGTAGCCGAATAAAGTAGCTGGGAATGCCTGAAATGAAAATCCCCCGCTGTTTGGCAAATGCATAAACAGCAGGGGAGACGATAATTGGATGAATATCATACCAATGTGGAATTACTTCTTCCGGCGGTGGATCACGTTGATCGCATAGCCGACGAGCATGGCCAAAACGATGATGATAAAGCCGAGCAGGGGATTGTCGTTCATAGGGTCCTCCTATTTTCCGAGCGGGGAGAATTCGTCGACGATGAGGTCGAGGCATTGCGGAAGCGCGCGGGCTCCAAAGACGCCCGAATTGCTGGAGATAATCTCGCCATCGAACTGCATGCCCAGCGACGGGGTGCAGGTGATCTTGGCTTCCTTGGTCTGGATGATCTTGAACTGCGGGCGGCCGAGTACCTTGCCGGCGGGGTCGAGTGCGGCGGTGATCACAGTCGGTAGAAGCTGCACAGTTTTTACGGGTTCGATGACCGCAATGTCGACCATGCCATCGTTCATACGGCAGTCGGGGAACAGGTTGATGTCGTTTTGGATGACCGAGGTGTTGCCGGCCATGCAGCAGATGCCGTCGAGCTCCTCGACAATGCCGTCATGCTCAATCGTAAAGTGCGCCACCGTGGGATTGGGCGTGGCGAGCGCGGAGAGGAAGTAAGCGATCTCGCCGATGTCGTTTTTGGTGGGGGCGGCCTTCATCATGATCTCGGCGTCGAAGCCCGAGCCGGCGATGATGATGAAGCCGTGGCGCTTCTCGTTGCCGTTCTCGTCGAGCCAAAAGAGCTCGCCCATGTCGACTTTGACCGTGCGACCGGCACGGCAGGCCTTGGCGAGCGCCGCCGCCTCGGGGGCATTGCCGATGTTGTTGAAGAACAGGCAGGCCGTACCGGAGGGGAAGACGAGCGTGGGGACACCGCATCCGCGCATCTGGTCGAGCACGTTGGAGACAGTGCCGTCGCCGCCCGAAACGACCACGCGGTCAAACTCGCGCACGTCTGCCACGGCGTCCTCGGGTTCCATGCCATCGCCGATAAAGCGCATCACGACCTCGTCGCCGCCCTGTGCAAGGGCGTGCGTGAATGCGAAGATTTCATCTGAGCTGGGGCCCGATGCCGGGTTGTGGATGATAAGGCAGCGCATACTTACGTTCCCGTTCTGTGACTAACCGAGTATAGTTGTAAGGCAATGCCGATATCCTACCCGTGTTTTTCGGGCCTAACCTTATTCGATGGGTTGATATGTACATTTCCACACATCAGGCTCTACTCGACTTTTGCCAGCGCGCCCGTGAGTTCGACGCGATTGCCGTCGATACCGAGTTTTTGCGCGAGCGCACGTTCCATCCGCGTCTATGTTTGGTTCAGATTGCCACCCCTGCTGAGAGCGTCGCGGTCGATCCCCTGGTAATCGACGACCTATCGCCGCTGGCCGAGCTTATGGCCGACGAGAGCGTGACCAAGGTCTTCCACGCGTGCTCGCAGGATATGGAGGTAATGCTCCATACCGTGGGCGTGCTGCCACGACCGATTTTCGATACGCAGGTCGCCGCCGCCTTTTTGGGCGAGCGCCAGCAGATTTCGTATGGCGCGCTTGTTCAGACGTTCTGCGGCGTATCGCTGCCCAAGACCGAGTCACTGACCGACTGGTCGCGCCGCCCGCTGACCGATAAGCAGATTGAGTATGCGATCGATGACGTCAAGTACCTGATCGTCGCCTATACCGAGATGATGAGCCGCCTGCGCGAGCTGGGCCGTGTGGACTGGGTGCTCGACGAGCTGCGCCCGCTGGCTGACGAGTCGCACTATCGCGCCGATCGCCACGAGGCGTTCCGCAAGGTCAAGCGCATCAATTCGTGCAGCCGTCATCAGCTGGGTATCGCGCGCGAGCTCGCCGCCTGGCGCGAGGACCGCGCCGAGCGGCGCAACATCCCACGCAAGTGGGTCATGTCCGACGACACGCTGCTAGCGCTCGTTAAGCGCAATCCCGTGCGCGTTGAGGAGTTCCGTAGCATTCGCGGTACCGATCAATTGGGGGAGCGCGACGTGGACGGTGCGCTCATGGCCATCAAGCGCGGTGCGAGCTGTCCGCACGATCGCCTGCCGTTCTTGGTGCGCGGACATCGTCAGATTTCGCCGGAGCTGGAGAGCGTGACTGACCTTATGTATGCGCTTATCCGCCTGGTTGCCGAGCGCTCAGGCGTTGCGACCTCGGTCATTGCCTCGCGCGATGACCTGGCCGACTACATTGAGCATCCCGAGCAGAGCCGCCTGCGCGAAGGTTGGCGCTTTGAGCTTGTGGGCTCGCGCCTGGACGATCTGCTTTCCGGCAATATGGGGTTGACGGTGAAGGACGGCAAAATCGAGCTCCTGTAGGGAAGCCTAGCCGGTTGAGTGGGTAAAATGCCTCCAACGTGTAACTCGACTCGGAGGAATTCGCATGCCTTATTACTATGGATACGGCTTTGGCATCGACCCGCTGTACCTGCTGGTTGTTCTTGTCTGCACGGTGCTTGGCCTTGCCGCACAGAACTATATCAACTCGACGTACAAAACCTGGTCCAAGGTTCGCTCGGACGGCGATACGGGTGCCACAGTCGCTCGCCGCATGCTCGATGCCAACGGTTGTAGCGCCGTGGGTATCAAGGGTGTCGCTGGCGAGCTCACCGACCATTACAACCCGCAGGACAACAACCTGTATCTGTCGGATGCCAACCGTTCGGGCGGTTCGGTCGCAAGCGTTGCCGTCGCCTGCCACGAGGCGGGCCATGCCGCCCAGCGTCAAAGCGGCTATGCCATGATGAAAGTGCGTACCGCCCTCGTGCCGGTCGTCAACTTTACCCAGAACACCTGGACCATCGTGTTACTCTTGGGCCTGTTTATGAACATTGCCGGGCTCACGACCCTCGCGTTGATCTTCTTCTCGTTTAGTGTGCTGTTCCAACTCGTTACGTTGCCTGTCGAGATTGACGCCAGCCGACGTGCTGTGGCGTACATCGAGCAGTCGGGCATGAGCTCCAAGCAGGTCAACGGCGTCAAGAAGGTACTGACGGCAGCCGCGCTTACCTATGTGGCTGCAGCGCTCACTTCGATCATTCAGTTGCTCTACCTTATGGCTCGCTACAACAGAAACTCCAACCGATAACAAATGGGACAGGCAGGCGCCGCGGGGATTCGTGTCCTCGCGGCGCTGTACTATGTGTTGGACTTAATTTCGCACGGGGCCGGAGCCTCTGTGCTCGATAACGAAAGGAGGCTGCGTGGCAGGCTGGAACCTAACCGGTAATGCCGTTTCCGCCGAGTTCGACGGTTCGGACGAGCAAGAGCGCAAGGAGCTCAGCGTGAGCCAGGCGGTGGAGATCGCCGCCGGTGCGCTCGATGCCATTCCGCAGCTGAGCGTCTTGGGCGAGGTCACGGGTTTTCGTGGTCCTAACGCCCGAAGCGGCCACTGCTATTTCCAGATCAAGGACGATTCGGCCGCCGTTGACTGCATCATTTGGAAGGGTGCCTATCTCAAGCGCACGTTCGATCTGCGCGACGGTATGCAGGTGAGCTTTAAGGGCAGCTTCAATCTCTATAAGGCTACGGGCCGCATGAGCTTTGTCGCTCGCTCGTTTTCGCTGGCGGGGGAGGGTCTGCTGCGTCAACAAGTGGCGCAACTGGCCGAAAAGCTACGCCGTGAGGGTCTGATGGACGAAGCGCGCAAGCGCCGCATCCCGGTGTTCTGCTCCCGCGTGGCGGTCGTCACCTCGCTTTCGGGTGCCGTAATCGACGACGTCAAGCGCACATTGCGTCGTCGCAACCCGCTCGTCGAGCTCGTCTGCGTGGGTGCCAAGGTACAAGGCGAGGGTGCGCCGACAGAGCTCATTGAGGGCCTGCGCCGCGCCGCTTCCATTACGCCGGCGCCCGACTGTATTTTGTTGGTGCGCGGCGGCGGCTCCTTTGAGGACCTCATGACCTTTAATGACGAGGAGCTTGCCCGCGCGGTGGCGGCTTGTCCCGTGCCCGTGGTGACCGGCATTGGCCATGAGCCCGATACCTCGATTTGCGACATGGTGAGCGACCGTCGCGCCTCCACGCCTACGGCGGCGGCCGAATCGGTGGCGCCGGCTATGACGGAGTTGGCCGATGTGCTCGAGGCGCGCTATCAACGTCTGGGTGCTGCGATGGCATCGATGATTGGGTCGGCCCAGGTCGACCTGGAGATGCTCGATCAGCGCGGTCGCCGTGCCTGGGATACCTATACGGCTCGCTTGGGCGATGCGCTCGATGCGGCTGCGTGCCGCCCGTGCCTCAACGACCCAACGTTTATGGTTGAGCGTCGCGAGTCTGAGCTTGCCCTGACGGCCGATCGTTTGTCCGGCGCCATAACGCGTTCGGTTGGGGCATTCCGCTCCAACTTTGAGCGTCTGCCCGAGCGCTTGATCGCAAGCACCTCAGGACTCGATGGCAAGCGCCATGCGCTCACGCTCGCAAGCTCCCGCCTGGAGCATCAGGGGCGCACGATGCTCAACAAGCCAGCATCCGACCTGGGCCGTGCGGCAGCCTCGCTCGATGCCCTGTCGCCGCTCAAGGTGCTTGCCCGTGGTTATTCCATCGCGTACAGCGATGATGGGGTGGCCACGAGCGCCAAGACCTTTAAGCCCGGTGACGCCATTCGCGTGCGCATGGCAGACGGCAACGTGGCGGCAACGGTCGATACGGTCGAGTAGGCCGCGTTTCATAGCGATAAACCTTTAGGAAAGGAAACAGATATGGCAGAGAAGACCCCGGTCGAGCAGCTTACGTACAAGCAGGCTTCACAGGAGTTGGAGCTCATCATCCGCAGCTTGGAGTCGGGTGATATGGAGCTCGAGGAGTCGCTTGAGAGCTATACCCGCGGCGTCGAGCTCCTCAAGAGCCTGCGTACCCGCTTGTCCGATGCCGAGCAGAAGGTCTCGGTGCTCCTGAAGGACGTCGACGGCAACGACGTGCTCGCCGACGGCGAAGCCGCCAACACCGACGACAACCTTTCGTTCTAACCATCCCGACCAAATATAATTACCTTGGTCTGTGAGAAAGGAACCAACCATGTGTGATTGCATCTTCTGCAAAATTGCCAACCACGAGATCCCCTCGACCGTCGTCTACGAGGATGACCAGGTCATCGCGTTCGACGACCTCAATCCCCAGGCGCCGGTCCACACGCTCGTGATCCCCAAGAAGCACTACAGTGACATCGCCGATAACGTGCCCGCCGAGACCATGGGCGCCATGGCCCACGCCATCCAGGAGGTCGCCAAGGCCAAGGGTCTGGAGGACGGTTTCCGCGTCATCTCCAACAAGGGCGTCAACGCCGGTCAGACCGTCATGCACTTCCACATGCACGTCCTCGGCGGCAAGAACCTGGGCGAGAACCTCATCTGAGGACGCACGGCCCGTCGCCTTGGCTGCCTTTGGAGTAACCTATGCAGTTTTCTCAACTCGAATACCTTTAAGCGGTAGCGAACTACGGCGGCGTGCGCAAAGCGGCTCGCGCCGTTCACGTGAGCCCACAGGCTGTCTCGTCGGCAATTAAGAAACTGGAGTCTGAGTATCAGATCGTTTTGCTCAATCGATCGGCGGGGGAGGCTGTTTTGTCTCCGGCGGGCAGAGAATTTGCGCGTCGTGCACGCGTGATCCTGGCACAAGTCGACGATCTCAAAAAGTACACCCAATCGGGGAACGGTGGCGTTTCGCCCGACGGCCACTTTCGTCTTTACGTCCCCTGTCTTCACGGGCGGGGGCGTCTTTTTTCCGAAAACTGGTACGACTCGTTTGAAAGCTCGCACCCTCAGATTCACCTTGATGTGTGGCATCAGCCAACGGCTACATGCTTTGAATCACTTGTGCTTGGCATTTCGGATGCGGCCATCTCATTTGAGGAACCAAGGGACAGTGTCCTTTCTTCGAAATACTTGGGTGAAAAGGAGCTCAAGGTTCTTTCGTGCCCAGCGGGTCATCAATCTGTGGGTGCTATGACCGTTCGTGAGTTACTGGGCGGCAGGTTAGCTGTTCCCATTAATTTGTCGCCCTGTCTCAATGCGATCAATCAATGCCCCGAAGCTCAGCTGGTTAATTTCCGCTTCCGCGACGTCGAATACGGAAACAGAGCGCAGGCTGAGTTTCTTCAAGCCGGGGGATTGATATTGGGTTTTTCTGGCTCTTCTCTCGCATCAGATGGGTCGGAAGTGAGCGAGTACTCTATTGAAGGTTCGCATGACGTAGCCTTGCCCATCTACTTTTGCTATCGACAAAATGCCTGGACCGATCGACACCAGACGGTATTTCTTCACCTATTGCGTCATCTTGCTTCGTGAGGCCATTTGGCCTCGTGTCGTCAAGTGAATGTTGACGCCTTGTAACACATGACTGACGGCTTTGCCCTCATGCTTTTCCAAGATTCCGATTTAGATTGTTGACTCTTGGAGGGCGGAGCATGAAAAACCGTACGGTTTTGCTTTATATGACGTTTGTTTTTCTGTCGAACTTCAGCACCATTTTGTATTTTCTGACGGTTTACCTTGAATTCGTCGGATTCTCGATGGTGGCGATTTCTAGCATGATGATTGCATATCAAGTGAGCAAGTTCATCCTTGAAGTTCCCACTGGCTATATTGCCGATAGGTTTGGACGAAAGACAAGTGGTCTCGTTGGCGTCGTGGGGATGCTTGGATACTACGCCGCCCTGCTTCTCGTCCGTTCTCCTCTGCTTTTAATCGGCGCGTTTGCTCTCAAAGGTTTTGCCGCTGCATGTATGAGCGGGTCCATGGAAGCGATTTACATTGACAGCGTCTCTCTGGACCAGCTCGTAAGGCTTAATGTCGTTGAGCGATTTGTTTTCTATGCCTCTTATGCCCTCTCCGCTTGTGTGGGCGGTTTCATTTCGTCCGCTGGCGCGTATCTCATTGGTCTTTTGGCAGATATCATCGCAATGGTGTTGACGTTGGTTGTCGTTGTCTGCATCCCTGAGATGCGAAGAGGGGACACTACAGCGACACCTAAGCGTGGAATTAGCCCGAAGATGATCGGTGCCGCTATTGCGCGTAACGGCATTCTTCGTTCAGCGTTCATCATGGACTGCTCTCAGGCATTTGCTTTTGTCGCCCTGGAAGACTTTTTCTCACTGTTGCTTGCGGGTCGCGGAATGAATGCCGTCGCTTCGGGTGTGATCATTGCGGTCCAGCTTCTTGCCTCGGCCTCCATGGGGCTTATTGTGCCCAGTGTGATTGCTCATGTCGACAAGGGCCGTTTTGCGCGTATTTGCGGCATCGTGCGCCTTTCCCTGGCTGCTCTGTTTTTGATTCCCTTTACTCCGGTCTATTTGCTGCCCGTGTTCTATGTACTGCAGACGGTCGCGTACTCGTTATTTGCTCCAATTAAATACTCAATTTTTCAAAATGCTGTCGATTCTTCGATGCGCTGTTCCCTGATTTCGGTCCAAAGCCAGATGGTGGCGGTGGGTGCCATCCTTTTCTATCTGTTCAATGCTGCGTTGAGCAGCATCGCGGGCATTCGAGTCGTATTGCTTGTTGCGCTCGGGATTTCTTCCCTGGTGTATATCCCCGCGCTATTTCGTCTTACAAGTCAAAGGCCATGAGTATTTAGGCACCGATAACTTATATATCAACGCAATAAACCCGAGCGCGAGGGCGTTTGGGTTTATTATTGAAGCGTATGTAACCTGGCGGCGCCACACCGCCTGTTAGTAGGGAGACACATGAACGTTCTGGTCGTCAACGCGGGATCTTCGACCCTTAAGTATCAGGTCATCGACACCAAGTCCCATAAGGTGTCCGCAAAGGGCTCCTGCGAGCGCGTCTGCTTTACCGGTGGTACCTTCACCCATGCTGCCAATGGCTCCAAGAAGGTGACCGAGAACATCGAGTTCCCCGACCACAAGGTCGCCATCGAGGTCGTCCTGAAGGACCTTGAGGCCAACGGCGTCAAGATCGAGGGCATCGGCCACCGTATCGTTCAGGGCGGTTGGTACTTTGGTGATTCCTCCCTCGTCGACGAGGACGTCCTCGCCAAGATTCGCGAGGTCGCCCCGCTGGCGCCGCTGCACAACAACCCCGAGGCCAACGTTATCGAGTACTGCCTGGAGCAGTATCCCGATCTGCCCAACGTCACGGTCTACGACACCGCTTTCCACTTCAACATGCCCGAGGTCGCCAAGACCTACGCCCTTCCCAAGGATGTTTGCGACGAGCTGCACATCCGTAAGTACGGCGCCCACGGCACCAGCTATCGCTACATCTCCAAGAAGGTCGCCGAGATGACCAACGGCGAGGCCCGCAAGGTCGTCGTGTGCCATATCGGCTCCGGCGCTTCCCTGTGCGCCATCGAGGACGGCAAGTGCATGGACACCACCATGGGCTTGACGCCGCTCGACGGCGTCATGATGGGCACCCGCTGCGGCTCCATCGACCCGGCTACCGTGTGCTACCTGCAGCGCGAGGGTGGCTACACCTTCGACGAGGTCGACGAGATGATGAACAAGAAGTCTGGCCTTTTGGCTGTGACCGGTGGCAAGACCAACGACTGCCGCAACGTTGAGGAACTCGCCGCTGCTGGTGACCCCGAGGCTCAGCTCGCCTTCGATATGTTCGTCTACAAGATTGCCGCTAAGGCCGCCGAGATGGCCACCTCCATGTGCGGCATGGACACCCTGGTCTTTACCGCCGGCATCGGCGAGCACGCTCCGGCCGTTCGCGCTGGCGTGGCCGATCGTCTGGCCTTTATGGGCGTCAAGATGGATCACGCCCGTAATGCCCTGCGTGGCGACGGCGCTTGGTGCCTGTCCGCCAAGGATTCCAAGGTCAAGATTTTCGTCATCCCTACGGACGAGGAGTTCATGATCGCTTCCGACGTCGAGCGCATCGTCAACGGCAAGTAATTGCAAGAGGGGAGGGGCTGGACGACCGAGCGCCGTTCGGCCCCTCTTTTGCGCTCGTTGGGCGATATGCTGATATCTATTTATCAAGATATGATAACTTCTTATTAAAATGCGGCCGCCTTAAGGGGCCTGCGTCGACCGTATTGCACTGCGAAGGAGTCTCATGAACGTACTTGTTGTCAACGCCGGCAGCTCAAGCCTTAAATATCAGCTTTTGGATACCGATACCCGCAAGGTTTTCGCCAAGGGCAACTGCGAGCGTATCGGATCGGACATGGGCATCTTTGGCCACTCCGAGAACGGTGGCGCTAAGCAGACCGAGGAGGTCCCTTTCCCCGATCATCGCTCTGCTATCGCTCGCGTGCTCGAGGAGCTCGAGAAGACCGACTTTACGATTGATGGCATTGGGCATCGTATCGTTCAGGGCGGCTGGCACTTCGATGATTCCGCGGTTGTCGACGACGAGGTTATGGCCAAGATTCTTGAGGTGGCACCGCTTGCTCCGCTGCACAACTACGGCGAGGCCGCAGCAATCGAGTATTGCCGCGAGAAGTATCCGGAGCTGCCCAACGTCGCCGTCTTCGATACCTCGTTCCACATGACCATGCCCGAGGTCGCCTATACCTACGCGCTGCCCAAGGACGTGTGCGACAAGTACCACGTGCGCAAGTACGGTGCCCACGGCACGAGCCACCGCTATGAGTGGATGATGGCCAAGGAGATCCTGGGCTCGCGCTGCCACCGTCTGCTTTCGTGCCATCTGGGCAACGGCGCTTCGCTCGCCGCCATCGAGGACGGCGTGTGCCGCGATACCACGATGGGCCTCACGCCGCTCGACGGCCTGATGATGGGTACCCGCTGCGGCTCCATCGACCCGGCTACCGTGTGCTACCTGCAGCGTGAGGGCGGCTACAGCTACCAGGAAGTCGACGACATGATGAACAAGCAGTCTGGTCTGCTTGCCATTTCGGGTATCTCCAACGACGCCCGCGACATCCGCACGCGCGCCTCCGAGGGCGACGAGCGCTGCCTGCTCGCCTTCGATATGTTCGCCTACAAGGCCATGCAGCAGGCCGGCTCTATGATTGCTTCCATGGCGGGCGTGGACACCATCACCTTTACCGCCGGCATCGGCGAGAACGACTGGTCGATCCGCAAGGCCTTCTGTGACTGCTTTGAGTGGCTGGGCGTGCGCATCGACAATAACAAGAACCGCGAGGCCGTGGGCAACGGCCCGCAGGTCATCAGTGCCGCCGGTTCCGCCGTCACGGTCATGGTCATCCCCACCGACGAGGAATACATGATCGCCCACGACGTCGAGCGCCTGACCAAGAACAACTAACGCGCGCATTTGCAAGTAAACGAAAGGCCTCCAGAGCAACAGCTCCGGAGGCCTTTTTGCTAGCAGGTGGAAATTCCTGTCCCGAGGGGATATGTCCGCTACTCAGCCATCTGAGCCTGGACGGCGGTGATGGCCACGACACCCACGATGTCGTCAGCAGAGCAGCCGCGCGACAGATCGTTGACCGGCTTGGCGATGCCCTGCAGGATGGGGCCGTAGGCGTCGGCGCCGGCGAAGCGCTGGACCAGCTTGTAGCCGATGTTGCCGGCCTCGAGGTCGGGGAACACGAGCACGTTGGCCTTGCCGGCAACGGAGGAGCCGGGAGCCTTGAGCTGGGCGACGGTGGGGACAATAGCGGCATCGAGCTGCAGGTCGCCGTCGATGGCGAGCTCGGGAGCCTTCTCCTTGCAGAACTTCACGGCCTCTTGGACCTTCTTGGCGACCTCGCCGCCAGCGGAGCCCATGGTGGAGTAGGAGAGCATGGCCACGTGCGGCTCAACGTTGCCCATGAAGGTGGACCAGGAGTGAGCGGAGGCGATGGCGATCTCGGAGAGCTCGTCGGAGGACGGGTTGATGTTGAGGCCGCAGTCGGCGAAGATCAGCGTGCCGTCAGTGCCGAACTGCGGGGTGTCGGTGCACATCACGAAGAAGGCCGAGACCAGCTTGGTGCCCGGGGCGGTCTTGAGGATCTGAAGCGCGGGGCGCAGGGTGTCGGCGGTGGAGTGGCAGGCGCCGGAGACCAGGCCGTCGGCATCGCCCATCTTGACCATCATGGTGCCAAAGTAGGTGGCGTCCATCACCTGGGCGCGAGCCTGCTCGATGGTAACGCCCTTCTTGGCGCGGAGCTCGGCAAACTTCTGCGCGTACTCCTCGTGCTTCTCGGCATTGCGCGGGTCGATGACGGTAGCGCCGGGAACGTTGATCTCGTCGGGGTTGCCCAGGATGACGATTTTTGCCAGGCCCTCCTCGATGATTTTGGTGGCCGCGACGATAGTGCGCGGATCCTCGCCCTCGGGCAGGACGATCGTCTTAAGGTCGGCCTTGGCGGCGGACTTCATACGGTTTAGGAAATCGCTCATGTTACTCCTTACAAGCGTTTCGCTAAGCTCCAGGCGCCCGGCTGTTCACGAATAAACCCGCTGCTAGCGGGTTTACCTTTCAATTATGTTCGCCGCGGTGCTTGAGCTTTCCTTGTGTGGCAAGCTCATTATAGGACGCATTAGCGCTATAATCGCTCTGATAAATATGTCTCGAAGAATGTTCGAGAAAAGCCCAGCTAACGAGCCCGTGGCTTTTGACAAGGAGTATCGATGCAGATTACCTCAGGCCTGCCTGAAGGCTTTAACGCCGGCGCGTACGACATGATTGTCGTCGGTGCTGGATATGCCGGTGCCGTTTGCGCCCGCCGTCTCGCCGAGACCATCGGCTATCGTGTTGCCGTTTTGGAGCGCCGTAGCCACATTGCGGGCAATGCCTATGACTGCACTGACGAGGCCGGAATCCTGATCCACGAGTACGGTCCGCATATCTATCACACCTTTAACGAGCGCGTGCACAATTTCCTGTCGCGCTTTACCAAGTGGACGGATTATCAGCACAAGGTGCTCGCCAACATCAACGGTACCCTTATGCCCGTGCCCTTCAACCATGCGAGTCTCAAGCTCGCCTTTGGTGACGAGCGCGGCGAGGAGCTGTATCAGAAGCTCGTGGAGACCTTTGGCAAGGATGTCAAGGTGCCCATTATGGAGCTGCGTAAGAAGAACGACCCCGACTTGGCCGAGGTCGCCGATTACGTCTACGAGAACGTCTTTTTGCATTACACCATGAAGCAGTGGGGCCAGACGCCCGATCAGATCGATCCCTCGATCACCGGCCGCGTTCCCGTCTTTGTGGGCGATGATGACCGCTACTTCCCGCAAGCCCCCTTCCAGGGCATGCCGCAGGAGGGCTACACGGCGCTCTTTGAGCACATGCTCGACCACGACCTGATCGACGTGTTCTGCGACGTGGACGCCCGCGATCTCTTTGAGATCGACGAGACCACCGTCAAGATCGACGGCAAGGTCTATGGTGGCGAGATTGTCTATACCGGTCCACTCGACGAGCTGTTCAACCTCGACTTGGGTGCGTTGCCGTACCGCACGCTCGATATGAAGTTCGAGACGCTCGATATGGACCAGTTCCAGCCCGTGGGCACCGTCAACTACACCACGAGCGAGGACTACACGCGCATCACCGAGTTCAAGAACATGACCGGTCAGGTCCTGCCCGGCAAGACCACCATCATGAAGGAGTACTCCAAGGCCTATACGCCCGGCTCGGGCGAGACACCGTACTACGCCATTCTTGAGCCCGAGAACCGTGAGCTCTATGAGCGCTATCTTGAGCGCGTCCAGAACCTGACGAACTTCCACCCGGTGGGTCGTCTGGCCGAGTATCGTTACTACGATATGGACGCTGTGACCAATTCCGCCCTTGATCTTTCGGATGAGATTATCGCCTGCCATGCATAAAGTCATAACATTCGGTATTCCCTCGTATAACGCCGCCAAGGACATGGACCATTGCATCACCTCCATCTTGGAGGGGAGCAATTACGCCACCGATATCGAGATTATCGTAGTGGACGACGGCTCCAAGGACGAGACGGCCGATAAGGCCGACGAGTGGGAGGCACGTTATCCCGGTATCATTCGCGCGGTGCACCAGGAGAACGGCGGCCACGGTATTGCCGTCCTTTCGGGTCTGCGCGAGGCACAGGGCACCTACTACAAGGTCGTCGACTCGGATGACTGGCTCGATGCTGCGGCTCTTTCGACTATGCTGTCGATTCTGCGTGGCTTTGAAGAGCGTGACCAGCGCGTTGACCTGTTTATCTCGAACTACGTGTACGAGAAGGTTTACGAGGGCACGCATACCGCTATTGGCTACAAATTTGCCCTGCCGCGCAAAAAGATCTTTTCCTGGGATCAGATCGGTCATTTCCGCCTGGACCAGAACCTACTCATGCACAGCCTGTGCTATCGCACGGATGTGCTGCGCGAGTCCAACCTTCCCATGCCGCCGCACACGTTCTATGTGGACAACATCTACGCCTACGTGCCGCTGCCGCGTTGCAAGACCATGTACTACGCCGACATCGACCTCTATCGCTACTTTATCGGTCGCGAGGGCCAGAGTGTCAACGAGGCCACGATGGTCAAGCGTCTGGACCAGCAGTTCCGTGTGACGCGCATCATGATGGAGTCGTACCACCTGTACAGCGATGTTGAGTCGTCGCGTCTGCGCTCGTACATGATGGGCTATTTCATCATGATGATGGCGATCTGCTCGGTGCTCACCAAGCTTTCCGAGGAAGATTGCGCCGACGAGCGCCTAAAGACGCTGTGGAATGATTTGAAGGCCTACGACGAGCGCATGTATCGTCGTGCCCGCTACGGCGTGGTCGGGTTCTTCACCAATCTGCGCGGACGGGCCGGAGACAAAACCACACTCGGCCTATACCGTCTTGCCTCAAAGATCTTCAAATTCAACTAGCTGCCGAGTAATCGCTGCTGATAGGTTGACTGGGCCCCTTGGCCTTTAGTTTGCTACTGCGAACAGTCCTGCTCGCACGGAAAGCACATTAAGTGCTTTCCGGCTCGTGCGGAACTTGTATCAAACTAAAGGTCAAGGGGCCTCTGCTATAAGAATCGATTGTCAGGGTGCCTGAATTTGAAGATCTTAGACGCGCGGTACACAGGGGCCTGGGCTGAAAAGACTTGGTTGGTAGGTTGCCCGGTGGGGCTTGGTTATGTTTGTCGCGAGTTCCGCACGAGCCGAAGAGCACTTAATGTGCTCTTCGTGCGAGCCAGGACTGTAGAGCAGCAAACATAACCAAGCCCCACCGGGCAACCGGACGAGCTAGTTTACTTTGCGGCGCCGGGGATGCCGTGGGAGGTTTTGGCGGTTTTGGCTCCGTTTACGATGGCGGTCTGTAGGGCCCTTACTGCGAGCATGCCCAGTAGGTCTAGGGGAATGGCGGCGCTTGCCTGGGCGCCCAGTTTGCCGCTGGCGAGGGTGTAGATGGTGTCGCCGTCGTTGGTGGTGTGCGTGGGACGGATGGCATGTGCGTAGGCGTCTGCGGCCATCTGGGAGACCTTGGTGGCTTGTACCTTAGTGAGTTCCACGTTGGTGACGATGCAGCTGATGGTGGTGTTGGTGCGGTCGAGCGGCATCTGCATGGATCCGGCGGCGGCAAAGGCTGCGAGTTCCATGTCGACGATCTGGTCGCTATCGGCTGCGGCGCGCATGCCGGCGACCCACTCGCCGGTGAAGGGGTCGACAACGTTGCCGCAGGCGTTGACCGAGACCACGGCGCCCACCTTGATGGGGCCGAGTGCCACGGCGGCAGCTCCAAGGCCGGCCTTCATGCAGGTGGCGGGCCCCATGAGCTTACCCACGGTGGCGCCCGTGCCGGCGCCTACGTTGCCCTGTTCGAGCTTGGTGGGGGTGTGGTCGAGTGCTTCGCACACGGCGGCGATGCCGGCCTCAATGTCGGGGCGCACGGTGGGGTCGCCAAAGGCAAGGTCGAAGATGCAGCTGGAGCACACGATAGGCACCTGCGTGGGGCCGACGGGAAGGCCGATGCCGCGGCTCTCAAGCTCGCGAGCGACGCCGCTTGCAGCCTCGAGGCCAAAGGCCGATCCGCCCGAAAGGCAGACGGCGTGGACCTTGTCGACGGTGTTCTCAGGTCGCAGCAGGTCGGTTTCGCGCGAAGCGGGAGCACCGCCGCGAACGTCAACACCGCCGGTGGCGCCCTCGGGTGCCACGATTACGGTGCAACCGGTGCCGGCCTCCTCGTCCGTATAGTTGCCATAGCAAAAGCCATCGACATCGCAGACGTCAATGGCCTCGAGCAGTGTATCCATGTTTAACTCCTATCGGTTTTCCGCCGCGCCTTGTGCCCGGTCGGGATCCGTACGGTACGCCAAAATTGTAGGCGCTGGGGAATACCCAGCGCCAGATGCAATTACGAGAGTTTTTGAATCGCGCGCGCGACGCGGGCGATGGGTAGGCCCACCACGTTATAGAAGTCGCCCGAAATATCGTGCACGAGCATGCGTCCGCCTGTGCCCTGAATGCCGTAGGCGCCGGCCTTGTCCATGGGCTCACCCGAGGCGACGTAGCGCTCGATCTGCTCGTCGGTGAGCTCGTAGAACGTCACGTCGGTCACATCGACAAAGGATAGGCTCTCGGCGGCATGCGGGGCTGTAGCGTCGCCGGCTTTAACGATGCAGACGCCGGTTGCGACCTGGTGCGTGCGGCCCGAAAGCTCACGGAGCATGGTGCGCGCCTCGTCCTCGGTTGCCGGCTTGCCCAGAATCTTGCCGTCAAAGGTGACGATGGTGTCGGCCGCGACCGTCAGCTCATTGGGCTCGGCATACTCGGCAGCAACGGCAGCCGCCTTGGCGCGTGCCAAGCGCTCGACAAGCGTGAGCGGGGCCTCGCCATCAAAGGGCGTTTCGTCGATATCCGCGGGAATCACGCGAATGTTGTAGCCTGCCTCGCGCATCAACTCGATGCGGCGCGGCGATTGGGAAGCCAAAATCATAGTTGGATGCCCTCGGCGACCTTCTCGACGGCCTTGTCGCCGGCGAGCGTGCGCAGCAGCTCCAATGCAAAGGGGAGTGACTGTGCCATGCCGCTGGCAGTGATGATGTTGCCGTCTTGCGTGACCTTCTCGCCGGTATAGGCGCCTTCGGGGAAGCTTTTCTCAAAGCCAGGGAAGCACGTGGCGTGGCGCCCCTCGAGCAGGTCGAGCTCGCCCAGGATAAACGGGGCGGCGCAGATGGCGGCGACGTGCTTGGTCGCGGCGAACTCGCAGACCACGTCACAGACACGCTGATCGGCGCGCAGGTTGGTGGCACCGGGCAGGCCGCCGGGCAGCACGACGCAGTCGTACTCGTCAAAGTTGATCTCATCAAAGAGCGCATCGCAGGTCACGGGGATCTGCAGCGAGCTTACGACCTCACGCGTGGGCATAATCGAGACGAGCGTGGCACGCACGCCGCCGCGACGCATGACATCGACCATGGTCAAGCATTCAATAGTTTCAAAGCCATCGGCGGCGAGAACGGCAACGCTGGGCATGAGGGTTCCTTTCATAGGCGGCATACAATTAGCCGTCTTATACCCCGAAGACCTCCGCTTGCCACGCTCGATTTCCCAATGATTTTTCTGAGCAATGATTAAGTGGCTAGTTGCGTCTAAGGTGGACGACGGTCTCGCAGTGGAAGGTTTGTGGGAACAGGTCGACTGGCGCGATCTTTACGGGGGAGAAGGTGCCTTCTTCGACAAAGCGTTTGAGATCGCGCGCCAGGGTGGCCGGGTCGCAGCTCACGTAGGCGACATCGCGGGCACTCGTGCTGGCGATAAGGTCGATCGCTTCGGGGGCGAGGCCTGCGCGCGGCGGGTCGACCACCAAGACGTCGGCATCCTGGTCGGGGAACTCGCGCACCGCGTCTCCGCCAATGACGTCGACGTTATCAAGCTTGTTGATCTCCAGGTTACGGCGCAGGTCGCGCACGGCGGGGCCGTAGGCCTCGACGGCGGCGACAAAGTCGCAGCGGCGGGCGAGCGGCAGGGTAAAGGTGCCGGCACCGCAGTACAGGTCCACGGCAAGCTCGTCTTCCTGCGGATCGAGCGCTTCCATGACAAGCTCGATCAAAATCTCGGCACCCTTGGTGTTGACCTGGAAAAAAGACGGGGCAGACAAGCGCATCTGACCCTCGGCGATATTCTCGGTCCATGAGCCCTCTCCGGCGAGCATTTCGACCTTGGAAACACGGCGGGCCTTCTTTTCGCCCTTGCTCATCACGCGTACGACACTTGTGGGGTGCGCGGCGTCTGCCAACACGCGCGAGACTTGCGAGCGCGGGAAAGAGCCCGTAGGCGTCCAGAGCGCCACCTCGAGTGCCTTGGTGCGACGCGAGGCGCGAATGCCCACGCGCTCAAGGCCCAGGTCGTGGCTGCCGCTCAGATAATTGAGCGCGCCGACGACCGATTTGAGTGCCTTGGGGAAGCGTTTGTCGAACAACGGGCACGAATCGACGGTCACGATCTTGCGAGGATCGACACCGTGCATGCCAAGACGCACGCGGCCGTTTACAACGGTCGGCTCGAGTTCGATTTTATTGCGGTAGCCCCAATCATCCTTGGTGTGGCGGATGGGTTGCACCAGTTCATCGACTTGATCGGGGCTGAACTTGCCGATACGCTCGAGCGTGGAGCGCAGATTTTGCTCCTTGGCGGCGAGCTGTGCCGTGCGTGAGAGATTGCCCCACGAGCAGCCGCCGCAGATGCCCACGAAGGGGCAGGGAGGCTGAATGCGATCGGGGCTTGGCTCCAGAATCTCGGTGGTGCGGGCACGCATGAACGACTTGCCGTCCTGTACGACCTCGGCCTCGACGGTGTCGCCTGCCACGGCGCCCTGCACAAAGACGGCCTTGCCGTTGTCGGCGTGCGCCAGCCCGTCGGCGCCGTAGGTCATCGATTCTATAGTGAGCTTCATATTCCTGCCTGTCATTCGCGTTGTTGTTCGCACCATGGTAGCAGGGAAAAGCGCCCCGCATCCGAGGCTTTCCTCAAATGCGGGGCGCTTCTACAAACTGCTTCTACAAACGACTATTTCGTCTTGCCGGTAATGAGCGTCTTAAGACCCAGGCCGATCAGACCCAGGCCCATGCGCACGCGGCCGGGGCGATGGCGCTCGATGGCCTTGGTCTTGCCGGCGGGCTTATCGCGACGGGCGCTCGTCTCGGGCGCGGGCTTGGTGACCTGCGGATCTGGCTGAGGTGCAGGTGCAGGCTCGGGCTCAATGACGGTCGCCTGGACCTCTTGGACCTTGGGTGCTACTGGCTGCGGCTCGGCCTCGGGGGCAGGTTCCGCCTCAATGACGGGCTCGGGCGCGGCCTCGGCGTTGCGATAGGCACGCTCCAGCAGGGCTTCCTGCGAGTTGAAGGGTTTCTCACCCCCTGCACGCTCCACGGGGACCCAGGTGCCGTCGCTCGTGAGGCTGCGGGCCTTCACGTTGTCGCGCAGCTGCATGCCCATGTACTCGTGCACTAGGGCGCGGCAGGTGGGGTCGAGCACGGGGAAGGCAATCTCCACGCGGTGCTCGGTGTTGCGCGTCATCATGTCTGCCGAGCTCAGGTAAATCATGTCCGAGTCCACGCCGAAAGCATAGACGCGCGCGTGCTCCAAAAAGCGTCCGACGATGGAGCGGACATGCACGTTCTCGGTCTTGCCCGGAACACCGGGCTTGAGGCACGAGATGCCGCGGATGATCATGTCTACGCGCACGCCGGCACACGATGCCTCGGCGATCTTGTCGATAACCTCGCGGTCGGTCAGCGAGTTGAGCTTAAAGAACACGCGGGCGGGCTCGCCGGCAAGGGCGCGCTGGATCTCGCGGTCAAGCCCGCGCATGATGAGCGGTTTCAGTCCGACGGGCGCCACACCCAGGAAGCGGTAGTCGCCGCGCAGGTTGCCCAGCGACAGATTGCGGAAGAACAGGTTGGCGTCCTCGCCGATGCCGGGATGGGCTGTCATGAGCATAAAGTCGCTGTAGAGTTTGGCCGTCTTCTCGTTAAAGTTGCCGGTGCCCAAAAGCGTGAGGCGCGTTAGCGCCATGCCCTCGCGATAAGTGAGCTGGCAGATCTTTGAGTGGCATTTAAAGCCCTCGGAACCATAGATGACGGTGCAGCCGGCCTCTTCCAGGCGCTCGGCCCACTCGATGTTGTTCTGCTCGTCAAAGCGGGCACGAAGTTCCATGAGCACCGTGACCTCTTTGCCGTTCTCGGCAGCATCGATCAGCGACTCGCACAGGCGGCTCTGCTTGGCCACGCGGTAGAGCGTGATGCGCAGCGAGATGCACTCGGGGTCGTAGGCGGCCTCGTGCACCAGATCCAGGAAGGGGTTCATGGCCTCGTAGGGATAAAAGAGCAGCTTGTCGTGCTGCAGCACCTGCTCGCGGATGGAGCGGGTCATGTCGATGGTGGGATTGGGCTGCGGCCTAAACGGCGTAAAGAGCAGCTCGTTGCGCAGGTGCTCGGGAATCTTGCCCTCAATGCCAAAGACGTAGCCCAGGTCGAGCGGGATATCGCAGGTAAAGACAGAGCGGCGCGAAAGCTCGAGCGCCTTGCGGATGGTCTTGAGCGTTGCCTTCTCGAGCGACCCCGAGACCGCGAGCACTACCGGCTGCAGACGCAGGCGCTTCTTGAGGATGCGCTTCATGTGCTGGCGGTAGTCCTCTTCCTCTTCGACGCCCTCGCCGTCCGGATCGATGTCGGCGTTGCGGGTGACGCGGATCAGCGCACGATCCAGCGGCTTATAGGAGCCAAAGCAGCTGTCCAGGCAGGCGAGGATGACGTCCTCGAGCAAGATGTAGGAGTAGGTGCCGGTGGGCGAGGGGATCTCGACCACGCGGTTCATCGAGGCGGGAATCTCGATAAGGCCCAGCAGGCTCTCCTCGTCGGTGGCGCCGTCCAGACCACAGGCCAGATAGAGCGCGCCATTGCGTAGGTTGGGGAAGGGGTGGCGAGGATCGATGACCAGCGGCGAGATGACCGGCGACACGTAGGCCTGGAAGTAGCGGGTTACAAAGGTGCGCTCCTCGGGCGTAAGCGAATCGATGCGGGCGCGGTGAACGCCCAAGGTGTCGAGCTTGCCCTCGATGCTCTTAAAGATGGACTCCCAACGGGTAAGGAGCCCGGGCATTTCGGCCATGACAGCATCGACCTGTTCGGAGGCGGTCATATTGCTCTTGTTGTCGACAGGTTGCTTTTTGAGCTCTGCCAGATCGGACAGGCCGCCCACGCGCACCATGAGAAACTCGTCGAGGTTAGACTCGAAAATCGACACGAACTTTAGACGCTCGAACAGCGGAACGGTCTCATCGAAGGCTTCGTCAAGCACACGGTTGTCAAAGCGTAGCCAGCTGAGCTCTCGGTTCTGCGTGTACGAGAAGTCGCGAGGCGGTTTGCGCAGCTTTGCGGCGGCTTGCTTTTTTTCGATTTTGCTCGGCATATGCATCTGTCCGTTCAGTCCCCGCAGGGGACGGTAGCCTAACCCTATTCACTATTGTCTCAATTTAGTCGACTTGTGGCACGGACGTATTGTGCGAACGGTATCTTTACCTACTTCTTACGCTGACAAGTCATAGGACTGACGCCCTGCTCGTCTGCAAGCGGTCTATATCCTCACTCAACTGGTACGTAAGTGTGAATAAGAATGATGGATAGCTGAATATCATTGAATGCAGGCGGAAACGTAAACAAACATCATTTATATACATAAAACCGATTTAGCTATGCAATTCTGAATCAAAAGTTTAGAGATGCAATTGCAAATAGTTTTTAGGAAAAAAGAGCGTTTACCTTAGAAAAGTTACTTTAGAACGCCGAAGTACATTATGGGGGAATCTCATGCGATATACCGTTCATCGCACTTTGTTGACCGTTCGGTGGCGAGGTGGAATTGCGGGTGGAATTTGGATATAACTAGAGCTGTCAGCAAGCAGCGTCCGCTATGGAAGGGCGCTGAGAGATTCGGCCGAAAGGCCCGAAAGAAAGGTAGGAGGCCATGACGAAAGGTCTGCACGTGCCTTCCGAGATCGGCAAGCTCAGGAAGGTCTGCCTGCACCGTCCCGGCGACGAGCTCCTCAACCTGCCGCCCGACGAGCTCGAGCGACTCCTGTTCGACGACGTCCCGTTCCTGGAGGTCGCGCAGCAGGAGCACGACACCTTCGCCCAGATCCTGAGGGACCAGGGCGTGGAGGTCCTCTATCTCGAGAACCTCGTCGCCGAGGTGTTCGACCAGGTCCCCGGCGCCCGCGCCGAGTTCACCGACCAGTACATCGCCGAGGCAGGCATCCGCGGCCAGCACATGCCGCAGATCGTCCGCGAGAAGCTGGACTCCATCGAGGACAACCTCGAGTTCGTCAAGAAGACCATGGCCGGCATGACCAAGTCCGAGATCGACATGCCCCTCACGGCGTCCACGACCCTCGACTCCCTGGTCAACTCCGAGTCCGAGTCCGACCTGATCATCGACCCGATGCCCAACCTCTACTTCACCCGCGACCCGTTCGCGGTCATCGGCGAGGGCGTCAACCTCAACCGCATGTACTCGGTCACCCGCAACCGCGAGACCCTGTACGGCAAGTACGTCTTCAAGTACCACCCCGACTACAAGGACGTCTCGCTGTACTTCCGCCGCGACTGCCAGTTCCACACCGAGGGCGGCGACGTGCTGAACATCAACGAGAAGACCCTCGCCGTCGGCATCTCCCAGCGCACCCAGGCCGCCGCGATCGACGTCATGGCCCAGAACATCTTCTGGAACTCCGACTCCAAGGTCGAGCGCATCCTGGCCTTCGATATCCCGGTCTCGCGCGCCTTCATGCACCTCGACACGGTCTTCACCCAGATCGACGTCGATAAGTTCACGATCCACCCCGCCATCATGGGCACCCTGCGCGTCTACGAGCTGACCGCCGGCAAGAACCCGGGCGACGTGAACATCCGCCTGATCGAGGACACCCTCGAGCACGTCCTGGAGGACGCCACCGGCGTCGACCAGGTCAAGCTGATCCCCTGCGGCGGCGGCGACCCGATCGCGGCCTCCCGCGAGCAGTGGAACGACGGCTCCAACACCCTGTGCGTCGAGCCCGGCAAGATCTGCGTCTACGCCCGCAACACCGTCACCAACGACGTGCTGTACAAGGAGGGCCTGGACCTTCTCGTCGTGCCCTCCGCCGAGCTCTCCCGCGGCCGCGGCGGCCCGCGCTGCATGAGCATGCCCTTCTGGCGCGAGGACCTCTAGGGTCTTCAAGGACCCGTACAGGTCATAATACATACATCTAGCTGCCATTAGATGTCTCCCATTGGGGCGGTGCGGGTTTTCGCACCGCCCCAATCTTGTATGAGGAACGTCAACACGATTGGATGACTGCTTTTGTAAGGAGCTTGGCCATGGACATCAAGACGATTGGCGTTGAGGAATGGCTCAACGTTTGGGAGAAAAGTGCCACGTGGGACATCGCCCAGTCGACGATCTCGTCGCTCACCATGGGCGAGCTGCGCGCGCTCGATGAACAGGACGGCGCCACGTTCTACGAGCGCCTGGACCGCGAGAAGATGAACTACGGCTGGATCGAGGGCTCGCCGGAGTTTAAGGCCGAGGTTGCCAAGCTGTATCGTCGGGAGGTCAATCCCGATCACATTCTGCAGACCAATGGCTGCACGGGCGCTAACCCCAACGCCATCATGGCTGTGGTCGAGCCCGGCGACGATGTTATCGCCGAGTGGCCCACCTACGCGCCGCTCTACGAGATTCCGCGCACGCTGGGCGCCGAGGTCGAGTATTGGGAGCTTCGCGAGGAGCTCGGCTGGAAGCCCGATATCGAGGGACTCAAGCGCTTGGTGCGCCCCAACACCAAGCTCATCTGCATCAACAACGCATCGAACCCCATCGGTACGGTACTCGATGCCGATATGCTCGGCCAGATTGCCGAGATCGCCCGTTCGGTGGGCGCCTACGTGCTGTGCGACGAGGTGTATCTGCCGCTCGAAAACACTGAGTCCTTTATGTCGATGGTCGACGTGTACGAGAGTGCCGTTGTCACCAACTCGTTGTCGAAGACCTATTCGACGCCTGCGGCCCGCGTGGGCTGGGTCGTGGCAGACGAAGAGGTGTCCAACCGCATCCGTACCTATCGCGATTACACCATGATCTGCGGCGGCGTGTTCAACGATGCCCTGGCGACCTATGTGCTTGAGCACAAGGACAAGATCCTTGAGCGCAATCGCAAGATCGTGTTTGGCAACCGCGATATCGCGCAGGCTTGGATCGATACGCAGCATCGCGTTTCCTGGACGGCCCCGCAGGGCGTGTCTACCTCGTTTATCCAGCTGGATATTCCCGAGGACGACGAGGAGTTCTGCAAGCGCCTGCTGTCCGAGAGGGGAGTGCTGCTGGTACCCGGCAGCCGCTTTGAGCTTCCCTGTGGCGCACGCCTGGGCTACTGCGCGAGCGAGGACGTTCTGCGTGAGGGCCTGAGGCTTTTGGGCGAGGCGCTGGCGGAGTTTGATCGCTAGGATTCCGGTGATCTTCGAAGGCCTTATCTAAATTGGCCGAAGATAATCGAAAATGGACCCGTTTCCCTAGGGGAAGCGGGTCCATTTTTCTATACCGAGAAGTCAAGTTGTTACAAATGGAGCCGTAAAGCGAGTCGGTATCCGCTGGGCCTTATACTGAGTTTCCGGTGAACGGTATCAAGCGTTTGGTAAACGGTAATTTATTTACCAGAAATGAATAGGACAAACTTTTTTCTGAATAAAATTGAAAATGGTTGAGACACGGTATGAACCGCTACTTCTATTCATAGCTTTATTGTAAATATGCAATTTAAGGATAGTTTAGCAAAGTTTAGTTCCATTTGATTTCAGGATTGAAAACGCGTTTAAGCACGTAAATACGCTTTATTAAGATGAAGTGTGCCATGCGTGAAGTATATGTGTATGCCGTTCACCCCCTATAAAAAACCGTTCGGGGGCAAGGTGGAAGTATGAGCTGATTTTGGATATAAATATGTCGTCAGCAATAACGCCTCACACGGAGGGGCGCTAACGAATCGGCCCTGACAAGGGCCCGAAAGAAAGGTAGGAGGCCATGACGAAAGGTCTGCACGTGCCTTCCGAGATCGGCAAGCTCAGGAAGGTCTGCCTGCACCGTCCCGGCGACGAGCTCCTCAACCTGCCGCCCGACGAGCTCGAGCGACTCCTGTTCGACGACGTCCCGTTCCTGGAGGTCGCGCAGCAGGAGCACGACACCTTCGCCCAGATCCTGAGGGACCAGGGCGTGGAGGTCCTCTATCTCGAGAACCTCGTCGCCGAGGTGTTCGACCAGGTCCCCGGCGCCCGCGCCGAGTTCACCGACCAGTACATCGCCGAGGCAGGCATCCGCGGCCAGCACATGCCGCAGATCGTCCGCGAGAAGCTGGACTCCATCGAGGACAACCTCGAGTTCGTCAAGAAGACCATGGCCGGCATGACCAAGTCCGAGATCGACATGCCCCTCACGGCGTCCACGACCCTCGACTCCCTGGTCAACTCCGAGTCCGAGTCCGACCTGATCATCGACCCGATGCCCAACCTCTACTTCACCCGCGACCCGTTCGCGGTCATCGGCGAGGGCGTCAACCTCAACCGCATGTACTCGGTCACCCGCAACCGCGAGACCCTGTACGGCAAGTACGTCTTCAAGTACCACCCCGACTACAAGGACGTCTCGCTGTACTTCCGCCGCGACTGCCAGTTCCACACCGAGGGCGGCGACGTGCTGAACATCAACGAGAAGACCCTCGCCGTCGGCATCTCCCAGCGCACCCAGGCCGCCGCGATCGACGTCATGGCCCAGAACATCTTCTGGAACTCCGACTCCAAGGTCGAGCGCATCCTGGCCTTCGATATCCCGGTCTCGCGCGCCTTCATGCACCTCGACACGGTCTTCACCCAGATCGACGTCGATAAGTTCACGATCCACCCCGCCATCATGGGCACCCTGCGCGTCTACGAGCTGACCGCCGGCAAGAACCCGGGCGACGTGAACATCCGCCTGATCGAGGACACCCTCGAGCACGTCCTGGAGGACGCCACCGGCGTCGACCAGGTCAAGCTGATCCCCTGCGGCGGCGGCGACCCGATCGCGGCCTCCCGCGAGCAGTGGAACGACGGCTCCAACACCCTGTGCGTCGAGCCCGGCAAGATCTGCGTCTACGCCCGCAACACCGTCACCAACGACGTGCTGTACAAGGAGGGCCTGGACCTTCTCGTCGTGCCCTCCGCCGAGCTCTCCCGCGGCCGCGGCGGCCCGCGCTGCATGAGCATGCCCTTCTGGCGCGAGGACCTCTAAGTCTTTCCGTTTCCGGTGCGGTCCCCCTACAGCCGCACCGGCTTCGCCCGTTAAACGGGCAACACTGATACTTACGTAATTCATTTCTTCGAAAGGAATCGAACCATGGGTGTTAACCTCTCCGGCCGTAGCTTCCTCAAGCTTCTCGACCTCACCACCGAGGAGATCGAGTACCTGCTCAAGCTCTCCAAGAACTTCAAGGATATGAAGCGCGCTGGCGTTCCGCATCGCTATCTCGAGGGTAAGAACATCGTTCTGCTCTTCCAGAAGACCTCCACTCGTACCCGCTGCGCCTTCGAGGTCGGCGGCATGGATCTGGGTATGGGCGTGACCTACCTCGATCCGGGTTCGTCGCAGATGGGCAAGAAGGAGTCCATCGAGGACACCGCCCGCGTTCTCGGCCGCATGTATGACGGCATCGAGTTCCGTGGCTTTGCCCAGGACGACGTCGAGGAGCTCGCTGCTAAGTCCGGCGTGCCCGTGTGGAACGGCCTGACCACCGAGTGGCACCCCACCCAGATGCTCGCCGACATCCTGACCGTCCAGGAGAACTTCAACTACGACATCAAGGGCAAGACCCTCGTCTTCATGGGCGACTGCAAGAACAATGTCGCTCGCTCCCTCATGGTCGTCTGCTCCAAGCTCGGCATGAACTTCGTGGCCTGCGGCCCCGAGGAGTGCATGCCCGCTGACGACGTCATCGAGGCCTGCAAGCCCATCGCCGAGGCTAACGGCTGCACCATCAAGCTGACCACCGACGTCAAGGACGGCGTCACCGGTGCCGACGTTATCTACACCGACGTGTGGGTCTCCATGGGCGAGCCCGACGAGGTCTGGGCCGAGCGCATCGCTCAGCTCACCCCGTATCGTGTTACCTCCGAGGTCATGGCTATGGCCAACCCGGGTGCTATCTTCCTGCACTGCCTGCCCAGCTTCCACGACACCAACACCACCATTGGCGCCGAGAAGTGCGAGCAGTTCGGCATCACCGAGCAGGAGGTCACCGACGAGGTCTTCGAGAGCCCCGCTTCCAAGGTCTTCGACGAGGCCGAGAACCGCATGCACACCATTAAGGCTGTCATGTACGCCACGCTCAAGTAAGAGCATCTAGCATCTCGCTCGGGGTGTATTGCTGCACACCCCGAGCGGTTTTATCTGGTAATAATCTCGCATCAAGCGGCAGGCACGGCACGGAAGAGCCGCTTCTGGCGAGATCAGTAAATTATTTATGAAGGGGGGATGAGAACTATGACTGAGACCGCTAAGAAAAAGCGCGGTATGCCTTCATCGTTCACCATTCTTCTTGCTCTGCTGGCAATTGTCGCAGTGATTACCGTTATCGTCTCCGGCACGTCCGGCGGCGCGGTTACTGCCGCCCGTCTGAGCGATTTCTGCACCGCCCCGATTAAGGGCTTCGCTGACGCTCTGCCCGTCTGCCTCTTCGTTATGATCCTGGGCGGCTTCCTCGGCATGATGACCGAGACCGGCGCTCTGGACAACGGCATCGCCGTTCTGGTGCAGAAGCTTAAGGGCAACGAGATTATGCTCATTCCCGTGCTGATGCTCATCTTCTCCCTCGGTGGTACCACCTATGGTATGTGCGAGGAGACCGTTCCCTTCTACGCCCTGCTCGCCGCTACCATGATGGCTGCTGGTTTCGACCCCATGGTCGGTGCCGCTACCGTCCTGCTCGGCGCTGGCTGCGGCTGCCTGGGCTCCACGGTTAACCCGTTCGCCGTCGGCGCTGCCGTCGACGCTCTGACCGGCGTTGGCATTGAGGTCAACCAGTCCATCATCATCGGCCTCGGTGCCGTCCTGTGGATTGTCACTACCGCTATGTCCATCTTCTTCGTGATGAGCTACGCCAAGAAGGTCAAGGCTGACAAGGGTTCCACCATCCTGTCGATGCAGGAGCTCAAGGACGCCGAAGAGGCTCACGGCAAGGCTGCTTCCGAGGTCCACAAGGAGGTCAAGCTCACCGGTCGTCAGAAGGGTGTTCTGATCGCCTTCGCCTTCACCTTCGTCGTCATGATCGTCGGCTTCATTCCGCTGGCCGACCTCAACGAGGGCGTCGCCAACTTCTTCGACGCTGGCGCTGTCTACGACGCCGACGGTAACGCCGTCGTCCAGGGCTGGTCTGCCCTGATCACCGGCCTGCCCATTGGCCAGTGGTACTTCGACGAGGCTTCCACCTGGTTCTTCCTCATGGCCGTCCTGATCGGTATCATCGGTGGCCTGTCCGAGAAGCAGATCGTTAACACCTTCATCACCGGCGCTGCCGACATGATGTCCGTTGTTCTCGTCATCGCCCTCGCCCGTGGTATCTCCGTCCTCATGGCTAACACCGGCCTCGATGTCTTCGTCCTCGACGCTGCCGCCAATGCCCTGGCTGGCCTGTCCGGCGTGATCTTCGCTCCCATGAGCTTCCTGGTCTACTTCGGCCTGTCCTTCCTGATCCCCTCGACCTCCGGTATGGCCACCGTCTCCATGCCCATCATGGGACCGTTGGCTGTTAAGCTCGGCTTCTCGCCTGAGGTCATGGTCATGATCTTCTCCGCCGCCATCGGTGTCGTGAACCTTTTCACCCCGACCTCCGGCGCCATCATGGGCGGTCTCGCCCTGGCCAAGATCGAGTGGACGACCTGGCTCAAGTTTGCCCTTAAGCTCATCGTCGCGCTCTCTGTCGTCTGCGCCATCATCCTGACCGTCGCCTGCGTGTTGATCTAAGTACCCAACGGGTACCCCACGGAAACCTTGACGATCCTGTAGAGGATCACCTGGTCATCGTCTGTCCGGTGGGGTAAACCCACCGGTAGACTCCTACCTTTAGCCCCCTTCCGTTCCGTGCGCGGGAGGGGGCGACTTTTTGTTCCGCGGTTTTACCAAACCGCGGAACCGGTCGACGCTACGCGCCGTCCAGAACGACAATTTGTCATTCAAAAGGCAAGGCATGACCAAAAGGTCTATGCCTCGCCTTTTTCATGCCAACTTGTACGTTCTGGACGGCGCTCGCTGTCCGTCCTCTGCCTGCGGCGCTTTCCATTGTTGGTGCAGAGGGCGCTTTGCCTACTCTGGCGGGCTTTCGCTGGCTTATGCTCAACCTGCGACGTTTCCATTATTGATACAAAGGCCAGGTTTGTTTGCGCCAAAAAGGGAAGTTGCGGTGGAATAGTTCCTGTTTGGCCGTCTGGAGGGGTTAAACGGGAACTATTTCACCGCAACTTATCGATGGCGTGTTTGGTTGGTGCCTGTTGATGGTCTGGGTATCGGGGAGGGCGGGCTCCGTTATAATCGCCTAGAACATTAAATGGAAACGGGACGGGAGCCATATATGCGCCAGGGTTTCGACAACGCGAAGTATATCGAGCTGCAGGCTGCTCACATTAAGGAGCGCATCTCGCAGTTTGGTGGCAAGCTCTATTTGGAGTTTGGCGGTAAGCTGTTCGATGACTATCATGCGAGCCGCGTGCTGCCGGGTTTTGAACCGGACAGCAAGTTCCGCATGCTCAAGAGCATCGCCGACGATGTCGAGGTTATCATCGCGATCAACGCGAACCACATCGAGAAAAACAAGGCTCGTGGTGACCTCGGCATTACCTATGACGAGGATGTGCTGCGCCTGGTTGACCTGTTCCGCGGCAACGGCTTTGCTGTCGCGGCTGTGGTCATCACCCAGTACGCCGGCCAGCCTGCTGCCGATGTGTTCCGCAACCGCCTGAACGCGCTCGGTATTCCCGCCAAGCTGCACTATCCCATCGAGGGGTATCCGCACGATGTCGATCTGATCGTGTCCGACGATGGCTACGGCAAGAATGAGTTTGTCGAGACCACCCGACCGCTCGTCGTGGTCACTGCCCCCGGTCCTGGCTCGGGCAAGCTTGCCACCTGCCTGTCTCAGCTCTATCACGAGCACAAGCATGGCACGGCCGCCGGCTATGCCAAGTTCGAGACCTTCCCGGTCTGGAACCTTCCCCTCACGCATCCGGTCAACATCGCCTACGAGGCGGCCACGGCGGACCTCGACGATGCCAATATCATCGACTCCTTCCACCTTGAGGCCTATAACAAGACCACGGTCAACTACAACCGCGACGTCGAGGCCTTCCCGGTGGTCCGTGCTCTGATGGAAAAGATCCTGGGCAAGAGCCCCTACCAGAGTCCTACGGACATGGGCGTCAATATGGTCGGCTTTGCCATCACCGATGACGATGCCTGCCGCGACGCTTCCAAGATGGAGATCGTCCGCCGCTACTTTACCGCGGTCGAAAATGTGCGCCGTACCGGCGTGGGCGATGAGCAAGTCGACCGTCTCAAGATCATTATGAAGAAAGCCGGCATCGATAAGAACTACTCACCGGCGCGCTCGGCGGCCCTCACCAGGGAGCAGCTGACGGGTGGTCCCGTGGGTGCCATGGTTATGCCCGATGGCTCCGTGGTGACCGGCAAGACTTCCACGCGCCTGGGCGCTGCGAGCTCGCTCATCATGAATGCACTTAAGCATGTCTCGGGCGTCGACCTTGAGCTCGAGGTCATTAGCGATGAAGCGATCGAGCCCATCAGCAAGCTCAAGACGCATTTCCTGGGCAGTAAAAACCCGCGCCTCCACACCGACGAGACGCTTATGGCGCTGTCGATCACCTCGGCCACGAGTGAGACGGCCGCTCGCGTCCTTTCGGGCCTGGAGCAGCTGCGCGGTTGCGATGCCTTCTTTAGCGTGATTATCTCGCCGACGGACGAGACGGTACTGCGCAAACTGGGTATCAACGTGTGCTGCGAGCCCAAGTTTGAGCGCCGCGGTTTCTTCCATCGCTAAGTTTGAAGCACCGCGGTAATTGCATTGCATTTTGGCCGTATCGGGTTAGCGCCCGGTACGGCTTTTTGATCAATAAAGCGCCTATTTCGGCGAAAAATAGCTGTTTACCTGCCTAGAAACAATTTGAGCGGTATACAATAACCGTAACTGTTTCATCCTTAGCGGGATGCCGCATGATGGATATTACCTGCCATCGTGAGGTGTGTCGGTCGCGCACGGCGCGTTAGATGCTCGTGCTCGGTTTGAGGAGGCTGCTATGGCGGGCAAGGGTCGTGCGAGTGTCAACGATATGAAGCGTGTCGAGGTGCTGGTGTTGATGGAGATCGACCAGCAAACCGAAGACAATGGCGGGCCGTATGGTTTCTCGCGCAAAACGCTTGCCGAGCGCGTGGGGGTTTCGCCGTATCGTGCCCGCGCCGCAATCGATCGCTTGGATTCCGAAGGCATGATTGATGTCGTCTCGCGTTATAGCGACGACGGCGGTCAGCTTGCAAATGGCATTTGCCTCACCGAACGTGGCGAGTGGTATCTTGAGGGCGTCCGTACCGGCATGCTCGTTCAAGAAATGCTTGAGGATGAGGTTGCTGATCGATAGCAGCATGTAACCCTTGCCATAGCGACGCCGCCTGGGAAACCGGGCGGCGTTTTGTTTCAAGATTGAGAAATGCAATCGCACGCGAGAAAAATTGCGAACGGTCCGCGGCGCGAGTATTACAATGAAGACCCGTAAGATGTGGATAAACAACTTCTACGGGAAGCGCAGGTAACTCAATATGACCAAGCATGTGTTCGTAACCGGTGGCGTGGTTTCGTCCCTGGGCAAGGGTATCACCGCGGCCTCGCTGGGCCGTCTGCTCAAGTCGCGTGGCTACAAAGTAACGATGCAGAAGGCCGATCCGTATCTGAACGTCGACCCCGGTACCATGAGCCCCTTCCAGCATGGTGAGGTCTTCGTTACCGAGGATGGTTACGAGTCCGACCTGGACCTGGGTCATTACGAGCGCTTTATTGATGAGAACCTGACCCGCGATTCCAACTTTACGACCGGCGCCATCTATAAGAGCTTGATCGCCCGCGAGCGTCGCGGCGACTTTTTGGGCGGTACCGTGCAGGTGATTCCTCACGTCACCAATGCCATTAAGGACAAGTTCCGCCGCATCGAGGAGCAGACCGGCTCCGATGTAGTCATCACCGAGCTGGGCGGCACGATCGGCGACATCGAGTCCCAACCGTTTGTCGAGGCCATCCGTCAGTACCGCAAGGAGGCCGGCCCCGAGAACGTCTGCTACATCCACGTGTCGCTCGTTCCCTATATCGCCGCCGCCCACGAGGTCAAGACCAAGCCCACGCAGCATTCCGTCAAGGAGCTCCGCAGCTTTGGCATCCAGCCCGATATCATCGTGCTGCGCTCCGACCACCATATCGATGACGCTATCCGCGGAAAGATCGCAAGCTTCTGCGACGTCGACACCGATTGTGTCTTTACCAACGAGGACTGCGCGAGCATTTACGATGTTCCGCAGCTGCTTGCCGAGCAGGACTTTGACCTGCGCATTTGCGAGCGCCTGGGTCTGGACCCGCGTGAGCGCGACATGAGCGAGTGGAATGAGTTCCTGCGCAAACAGAATCACGCCAACCATCACGCCGACAAGGTGAAGATCGCCGTCGTGGGCAAGTACACGCAGCTGCCCGATGCGTACCTGTCGGTTATCGAGGCCCTGCACCATGCGGGCGTCTTCTACGATCGCCATGTGGACGTCCAGCTGGTCGACGGCGAGAGCCTCGACGAGCAGAATGTCTCCGAGGTTCTGGGCGACGCCTCGGGCATCCTGGTCCCCGGCGGCTTTGGCAAGCGCGCCCTGGAGGGCAAGATCCTCGCGGCCGAGTTTGCCCGTGAGCACAAGATTCCGTATCTGGGCATTTGCCTGGGTATGCAGGTGGCCGTGTGCGAGTTCGCCCGCAACGTCGTCGGCCTTGCCGGCGCCAGCTCCTCCGAGTTCGATCCGGACGGCCCGTTTAGCGTCATCGATCTGATGAGCTCGCAGGAGGACGTGACCGAGAAGGGCGGCACCATGCGCCTGGGCGCCTATCCGTGCAAGCTCGCCGCCGATACCCTTGCTCGCGAGGCATATGGCGAGGAGCTCGTCTACGAGCGTCACCGTCATCGCTTTGAGTTCAACAACGCCTTCCGTGACCAGCTCGAGGACGCCGGCTTGGTTATCTCGGGTCTGTCGCCCGACGAGCGCCTGGTCGAGATGGTCGAGCTGCCGCGCGACGTGCATCCGTGGTATGTGGCAACCCAGGCTCATCCCGAGTTCAAGAGCCGCCCGACCAACCCGCAGCCGCTGTTCCGCGAGTTCGTGCGCGCTTCGATCGGCCAGCACGAGGGTGTCGACCGTCTGCAGGTGACGCCCATGAACCTCGCTACGGACTAAGGGTGCCGGCGAATAAGGAACATACCAAAGCTACTCCCTCGTTGCTCGCCGTGGCGGCGGGGGAGTATCTCGATTACCTCGCGGTCGAGCGGGGTTTGGCGCGCAACACGATTGCGGCCTATCGTCGTGACCTGACGACGTACTGCGCCTATCTGGAGCGGGCGGGTATTGTGTCTTTTGAAGAGGTGACCCGTCGGGTCGTGGAGGGCTTTGTCGCCGACCGTCGCGATGGGGGCTATTCCGATGCCTCGGTGGAGCGTGCGCTTGCGGCCGTGAAGGGCCTGCATGCCTTTTTGGTGCGCGATGGGGCTGTGGCCCAAAATCCAACGGCGGCGTTGCGCCTGCCTAAAAAGGCTGAGCGTTTGCCGGAGTATCTATCGGTGGAGGATGTCTCGGCGCTGCTCGATCAAGACTTCCCCGAGGGCGAGATGGGCTTGCGCGACCATGCCATCTTGGAAGTGCTCTACGGATGCGGTTTGCGTGTGAGCGAGTTGGTGGGGCTCGATGTGGGCGATATCCATATCGACGATGGTTTTGTGCTCGTTCGCGGTAAGGGCTCAAAGGAACGCCTGTCCCCGCTGGTGGGAAGCGCGGCGCGAGCTCTGGCGCTCTATGTAACTGAGGGGCGTTCTCGCTTGGCGGCCCATGCCCGCGGAACCGAGACCTCGGCGGTCTTTTTAAATAAGAACGGCCGCCGTCTGTCGCGCCAGGGCATCCATGCCATCTGTGAGCGCTACGGGCGCCAGGTGGGGCTGGTGGGACTCCATCCCCATACGCTGCGTCACTCCTTTGCCACCCATATGCTTGCGGGCGGCGCAGACCTCCGTGTGCTACAGGAGATCTTGGGACATGCCGATATATCGACCACGCAGGTCTACACGCATGTCGATCGTACGCAACTGACCGAGGTCTATCTGGCGGCGCACCCGCTGGCGCATCGTTAACTCATCGCTGACCTGCAAATTTATAGGTATTTGGGGACGGGCCCCAGATTGCCGAGACGCACTTTTGCGCGCATGGGCAATCTGGGGCCCGTCCCATTTTTCGCCAGACACCGACGCGGTGGTGGGCCGTGTGTGTCGTGGGTGGGGGAGTTTGGGGGCGATGTGAACGGCGTGTAAAGGGACGTAAAAATCGCCTCAAGGTCAACTTGAAGGTTGAGGTTCGCGGGCGTGGTTCTACAGGTGGCATCACGCCTTTGCTGCAAACACAACATATTGTGTTTTCGAACATATGCTCGGGGGTGTTTTGCAATATATGGCGAGTGGAGTGGTGGGGCGGGGTGGGGGAAGGGGTGGGGAAAGGTGTTGAAAAATGGGGCGGTTCCCCATATTATTGATGACGTCGACAGGCGGGGTGGTTCCCCGCGTACGTGCCATCTGAGTAACCGAGGGGAGGGCGCACATGGGAATGACTGGTGCATACGAGCGCAATCTCGATGCAAAAGGTCGTCTGTCCCTGCCTGCACCCCTTCGCGAGGAGCTTGGAGAGCACGTTCGCGTGTTCAAAGCCCTGGATGTCGATGCTCTGTACGTGTTCTCTGCCGAGGCCTTCGATAAGTGGGTCGAAGGACTCTTCGCGGGTCGTGAGGGCCACGAGGGTTTTAACCCGCGTGACATTAATGACCAGAAGCTCATGAGGGCGATCAACAAGCGCACCACGTCGATGGACGTGGACAGCGCCGGTCGTATCGGTCTTTCCGAGTCTCTCCGCAAGCAGGCGAACCTCGACCGCGAGGTCACGGTTGTGGGCAACTACGACCACCTTGAGGTTTGGGATCGCGCCGCGGCCGATGAGGACGATGACGATGAGGCCCTGCTGGACCTCTTCTTCTCGTAAGGGCAAGGCACGGGTAACGGATGGAGCGTGGGATCTTGACACAAGAATATCGGCATGAACCTGTCATGCTCGGCGAAGTGCTTGAGTCGCTGCGGCTAAAGAGCGGCTCCGTTGTCTGCGATTGCACCCTTGGCGGTGCCGGCCATTCGGTAAAGATGGCCGCGCAGGTGGGGGAGACGGGCCTTTTGCTCGGCGTCGATCAGGACGACATGGCCCTCGAGGCCGCTGGCGCCCGTCTGGACCGCGAGGTTCCCGGCGTTCCGCACCAGCTGCTGAAGGGCAACTTCGGCGACTTGGACGAGCTTCTTTGCTCGGCCGAGGTGCCCGGGGTCGATGGCTTCCTGTTCGATTTGGGCGTTTCGTCACCGCAACTCGATATCCCTGGCAGGGGCTTTTCGTATAACGAGGACGCCCCATTGGACATGCGGATGGATCCGGGTAATAACACCTTAAACGCAGCTGAGGTCATCAACACCTATAACGAACACGACCTCGCCCGGATTCTACGCGTCTACGGCGAAGAGAAGTTCGCCTCGCAGATCGCGCGCGAGATCGTGCGCCGCCGCGAGCAAGAACCGATCGAAACCACCGGCCAATTTGTCGAGATCATCAAGGCGGGTATCCCGGCTGCCGCTCGTCGGCATGGCGGACACCCGGCCAAGAAAAGTTTCCAGGCCATTCGCATCGAGGTCAATCACGAGCTCGATGTGCTCGAACGAGGGCTTGATGCCGCCACCAGGTGGCTCAACCCGGGCGGACGTATCTGCGTCATCTCGTATCACTCGCTCGAGGACCGTATCGTAAAGAACCACTTTAAGGAGATGAGCCAGGGGTGCACGTGTCCGCCGGAGATTCCGGTGTGCGTGTGCGGCAACGTGCCGATACTCAAGGTCATCACCCGCAAACCCTTGGTTGCCCAGCCTGATGAGGTTGAGCGCAACCCTCGGGCGAGATCAGCCAAAATCCGCGTGGCGCAGCGTCTGTAGGCGCGACCGCGCGATATTGGACCTCCCGCTCGCACCATAAACGAAGCTTAAACACACTACCAACGTACTCGGGATGGGAGGCGGCATATCATGGGCTACAACACTTCAAGCGCAGCACTCGCCTATGATATGAACGCCATGCCCGCCTATCGTGAGACGCCGCAGGCCCCCGTTGCTCCCCGTGAGCAGCGCACGCCGCGCTTTGATGTCTACACGGGCGCGGGCCGTCAGGCAAACCAGGCGGTAAGCCCGGTTTTCATGAGCGTTCTTAAAACGTTTTGCATCATTGCGGCTATCTTCATGACGATCGGCGTCGCCCGCGTGGCGCTCGCCGGCGTTACGGCCCAGGTGCTCAACAGCAACGCCGAGCTTACCAACACGCTCGAAAAAGCGACCGATGAGAGCTCCGACCTGGAGGTCATGCATTCGGTCTATGGCGCCGACACGCGCATTCGCGACCTTGCGGGCGCTTATGGCATGGTGGAGCCCAGCGAGAGCGTTACACTTGACTTTTCGCAGGATGCAGCCGCGGGCGCCAACGCGACCGCGACCGCTCAGTAGCAAGACGGTAGCTGAGTATGACAAATGACTATCGCCGCGGTTCCGATGGGGGCCGCGGTTCTGGACGTCCCTCGTCGCGGGGACGTTCTGGTTATCAAGGAACGGGTCGGCAATCTTACAACGCCGGGCAGTCCCGTGGCAACGACCCGGCGTCGCGACTTCGCGGCTCGGGCGGCCCTCAAGTGCATAACACCAGGTCGCGCAAGAGTTCGTCGACCGAATGGCTCACAGGCGCGCCTCTGCCTCGCCGCAAAGCTGTCATGGGCTTCATCGGGCTTGGTTTGGGCTTGGGCGTCTTTCGCCTTGCCGACTATCAAATTGTCGAAGCCGATAAACTGCGCGAGCGTGCCGATGCGCGCCGCCTGCTTGCGCAGACCCTCTATGCCAAACGTGGCACCGTCTACGACCGCAATGGTAACGTGCTGGCGTCGTCGGTCGAATGTCGCAACATCGCCGTGAACCCGCAGCTTGTCGAGGATGTCGACAAGACGGTGTCGGCGCTGGTCAAGGCAACTGGAATCGATAAAAAGACCTGCCGCAAACTCGTTGAGTCCGATGGCACCTGGGTGTATATCAAGCGCCAGGTGGACGAAGACGATGCTACGGCGCTGGAGAAGAAGAACCTGCCCGGCGTGCTTTTTGAGCAGGCCATGAAGCGCGTATATCCATACGGCAATCTGGCATCGCAGGTGCTGGGTGTAGTGAATGTGGACAACGACGGCTTGACGGGTCTCGAAAAGCAATACAACAAGCTTCTGACAGGCACGAACGGTTCTCTCGTACGCGAGCGCGCGAGGGACGGCAGCTATATCGCGGGCGGTGCCTATAAAAAGGTGGCTGCGGTCGACGGCGTTGATATCGTGACGACGCTCGACGTCAATATCCAGCGTGCGGCCGAGGATGCCCTGGCAGAGGCAGTTGAGAAGACTAAGGCCAAGAACGGCTCGGCGCTGGTCACCGATCCTACGACAGGCGAGATCTTGGCAGCCTGCTCGTACCCGACCTACGACCAGACCGATCTGGAAAACGCCAAGACCGAGGATATGAATCTGCGCCTGGTCACCGACGCCTACGAGCCCGGCTCGGTCTTTAAGACGCTCGTGGCGGGCGCCGGCTTCGACTTGGGCGTCGTGCGATCGAGTACGTCGTTTGAGGTGCCGGCGAGCATCAAGGTGGGCGACGATACCGTCACCGATGCCGACAAGCGCGACTATGCCATGACCATGGATGTGCGCGAGATGATGCGCCGTTCGTCCAACGTGGGCTTTGTCCTGGTGGGGCGCAAGATCGGTGCCGACGACTTTGCCGCCTATGTGGACAAGTGGGGCATCGGTCACAGCTCGGGTGTCGATTTTCCGGGAGAGAGCCTGGGTATCGTCAAGGAGCGTGACCAGTATGACGGCGCCACGCTGGGCTCGATGAGCTTTGGACAGGCACTGTCCGTCTCGCCGATTGAGATCGCACGTGCCGTGGGCGGCATCGCCAACGGCGGCGTGATGATGACACCGCACTTCTATAAGTCCAGCAAAGGCGACGAGAAGGACTGGGGTGAAGGCGAGCGCGCGATTTCGGAGGACGCCGCATCCCAGGTGACATCGTGCATGCAGACGGTCGTGTCCGAAGGAACGGGCGTTGGCGGCGCGGTTGACGGCTATGACGTGGCGGGTAAGACCGGTACGGCCGAACGTGCCGACGAGAACGGCGGCTACCTCAAGGAGAACTACATGTCGTCCTTTATGGGCTTTGCACCGGCACAATCGCCCAAGGTACTGTGCTATATCACGCTCGACGGAACGCCGAGCGGCTCAGATGCCGCTGCGGTGCCGTTCCAGTCCATTATGGCCAACGCGCTCGACGTGCTGGGTATCCCGCACACGAAGTAGGGGGTTACAATCTTTGGGGCGTTGTTTGTTGTCCCATATGAGGGTGTTCACATGCCCTGCACCACGCATGTGCGGCGCTGGGATACAATACGCCGATAGCATTATTAGGTTTACAGGGGAGCTGCAATGATAGAGATCGCCGTCAACAACCTCGCGGCCGCAACAGGGGCCCGAACCGTGACGGGAGAAGCCGATCGGGTATGCCGCGGGTGCGTTATCGACTCGCGCCAGGTCGAGGAAGGGACGATTTTCGTCGCCTTTCCCGGTGAAAACGTCGACGGCAATGATTTTGCTTCCCGTGCCGTCCAGTCGGGTGCCGGCGCCGTCGTGATGACGCGTGAGCCCGAGGCTGAGCTGGTCTCGCTGGCGCAGGACAAGGGGTGCGCCATCCTGCTGACCGATGATTCCGAGGAGTTTCTGCTGCGTTTGGCGCACACGTATCGCCTGGAGCTTGGCTGCCTGGTCGTTGGCATTACCGGTTCCATCGGCAAGACGACGACCAAGGACGTGCTCGCCGCCGTGCTCGCCAAGCGCTATCGTGTCTGGGCCACCAAGGGCAATTTCAATAACCTGATCGGCATGCCGCTCACGGTGCTTTCCGCTCCGGCCGATACCGAGGTCCTGGTGCTCGAGATGGGCATGAACCATTTCCACGAGATTGAGCGCCTGTCCCAGTCCGCCAATCCCAACCTTGCCATCGTAAGCAAGATTGGTACCTCTCACATCGGCATTTTGGGCAGCCGCGAGAACATCGCCCGCGCTAAGGCCGAGATTGTCCAGGGTATGTGCGCCGCCGGCGACTTCTTGCCGCTGCTGGTTTTGGGCGGTGAGGACGACTTTACGCCGTTCATTCGCGATACGTTCGCCCAGCCTGCTGGTATCGATGTGATGCTGGCCGGCGTCTCGGACGATGATGAGGTCCGTGCCCGCGACATTCGTGTTGATGACGAGGGACGTCCGGTCTTTACGCTCGATTTTGGCCAGGGTGAGACGATCGATACCATGCTTGCCATCCCCGGCGTGCAGTCCGTTCCTAATGCCGTTAAGGCCGCCGCGGTTTCCTATCGCCTGGGCGTGACGCCCGAGCAGATCGATGCTGCCTTTAGGGGCCTCACGATCACCGGTCACCGCCAGGAGATCAAGCGCGCCAAGAGCGGTGCCCGCGTCATCGACGATTCCTATAACGCCAGTGCCGAATCCATGGCTGCTGGCCTCGATCTACTGTGCTCGCTTTCGTGCACGGGGTCTCGCATGGCGATCCTGGGCGAGATGGGCGAGATGGGCGATGAGGCTCCTCGCATGCATGAGCTCGTGGGCGCCTACGCGGCCGCCAAGAAGCTCGACATGCTGGCGTGCGTGGGTGGTGAGCTGGCCCAGCTTATGGCCGATGCCGCGCGCATGATGGGCATGGACGAGGACCGCATCCAGGTGTTCTCCGATTATCAGCAGGTGCTCGACCGCATGGGCGGCGCGCTTGAAAAACATGATGTTGTACTGGTCAAGGGTTCCCGCTTTGTTGAGCTCGACCGCTTTGTGGAAGGTGTGTGCTAGCCCATGTTCGGCAATCCCTCGTATCCAACGTATCAGGCTTTTTTGGGGCTTGGCATCGCCGCTGCCATTGCGCTGCTGCTCATGCCGTGGTGGATCAAGCTGCTGAAGGTCGAGGGTATCGGCCAACAGGTCCGAGCCGACGGCCCCAAGCGTCATTTGATTAAACAGGGTACGCCGACCATGGGCGGCGTCATCATCCTTGTTGCGATTTCGCTGACCTGCCTGCTGATGGGCAAGCTCACCACCGAGCTCGTGCTCGTGCTGCTCGCCACGCTGGCGACCGGCGTGCTGGGCCTGATCGACGACCTGACCTCCGTTACGCATGGGCGCTCGCTCGGTCTGACGCCTCATGCCAAGATGATCGGCCTAACCATTATCTGTGTCACCTTTACGGTACTTGCCGTTAACTGGTGCGGCGTCGCCCCCGAGATTCGTTTTCCCGGCGGCCTGACGATTGACCTTGGCGTGCTTTCGACCACCATCTGCGGCCTTTCGTTCCCGTGGCTCTACATTGTCTTTTGCTGGCTGATGATCGCCGGTCTTTCTAATGCCGTGAACCTGACCGATGGCCTTGACGGTCTTGCTGGCGGCACCTCCATGATTGCCATGCTCGCCATGGCTGCCATGGCGTTTTTGCACGGAGACGTGAACCTGTCCATCTTCTGCACCGCGTGTGCCGGTGCCTGCTTGGGCTTTCTGTGGTTCAACTGCTATCCGGCGAGCATCTTTATGGGCGATACCGGCTCGCTTGCCCTGGGCGCCGCGTTTGCCTGCACGTCCATCATGACCAACACCGAGGTCGTCTCCCTTATCATCGGCGGCCTGTTTATCGTTGAGACCCTGTCGGTCATGATTCAGGTTGTCTACTTCCACTTTACGCACAAGCGCGTCTTCCTTATGGCGCCCATCCATCATCATTTCGAAAAGAAGGGCTGGGCCGAGACCAAGGTCGTCATCCGTTTTTGGATTATCGCTGCGGCCTTTGGTGCCGTTGGCCTTGCCCTGTTCTTCCAGTTGGGATAGTGGTCTTTCATGTCTCTTGCTGATGTCTTTAGCCTGCTCGTTTTGGGTCAGGGCAAATCCGGTCTCGATGTCGCCCGCTGGGCGCTGGCACATCCCGAGCGCGTAAGTGCCGTTACCGTGTATGGCGGTGGCACCTCTGAGTCCAATGACGCCACGCGTGCGCTCGAGGCTGCTGGTGCGTCGTTTGTCTATGGGACCGAACAGGTCGAGGGCGCCTATGACGTATGCGTGACGTGCCCGGGCATCTCGGAGTTCTCGGGCTTCTTTAAGGCTGGGCGCGAGCATGCCGCCCAGATTATGGGTGAGCCCGAGTTTGCCTATCGCCTGTCGCCCGATAACTGGATTGCCATCACGGGCACCAACGGCAAGACGACCACCACGTCGCTGACTGATTATCTGCTTAAGGCTGCCGGCGAGGCCAGCGTTGCTGTCGGCAACATCGGCGAGCCGCCGGTCAACGAGATTGACGGCCGAGCCCACAACGAGTGGTTTGTGGCTGAGCTCTCGAGCTATCAGATTGCTACGACAACCGAGCTCCACCCCCGCGTGGCGGTGCTGCTCAACATCACTCCCGACCACTTGGGCTGGCATAAGAGCCATAAGAACTATGCGCTTGCCAAGATCAAACTGTTTGACAATATGGTCGATGACGATCTGGTGGTTGTCGACGTCGAAGACGCCGGCATTCACGAGTTCGATGAGTACATCTACACGCCGAGTCGTCGCATCTGCAAGGTTGCCTTTGACGAGCCTGAGGGCGAGGATGCCGCCTTTGTGCGCGATGGCAAGATGATCGTGCGTCTGAAGGGTGTCGAGACCCCGCTCATCGCTACATCCGAGCTCAAGATCTCGGGCCATCACAATGTTATCAATGCCCTGTGCGCTGCCACGGCTGCCTTGGCGGTCGGTGCCGATGTCGATGGTGTCTGCCGCGGTCTTGCCTCGTTCCAGCCGCTCGAGCACCGCGTGGAGCCGTGTGGCGAGATTGACGGCGTGCGCTACGTCAACGATTCCAAGGCGACCAACACCGATGCGGTCGAGAAGGCGCTGACGGCATTTCCCGATGACGACGTGATCTTGCTGCTCGGCGGCCACGATAAGGGCACGCCGCTCACGGACTTCGCGCGCGTCGTTATGGACAACGTGCGCTCGGTCGTCTGCTTTGGCGATGCGCGCGAGCGCTTCACCGCCGCTATGGACGAGGCTGATGTCGATGGCGATGTGGATATCGCCCAGGCGGATGACCTGCGCGACGCCGTGGACGTTGCCCGTTCGCTTTCGAGCCGTGGTGACGTGATCTTACTTTCTCCTGCCTGCTCTTCGTTCGATGAGTTCTCGGGCTATGAGGAGCGCGGCCGCGTGTTTAAGGACTACGTGGCTCAGCTTGCCGCTACAGCGAAATCACAAATGGAATAGGGGTTGCGGTGAGAGAGGAGAGCCCCCGACAAGGTATGAGGAGGCCCGACTCGGACCGTGCTTCCTCACGTCGCACCACACCGCGTTCCAGCCGCGGCGGGCAGTCGTTTAGCGAACGCTATATTGCCGGCGTTCCCGCCCGTATCATGCGCCCCCGTTTGATATTCATGGCCTGCTTGTTTACCTTGGTATGCTTTGGCCTGCTGATGGTGTACTCGGCGTCTTCGGTCGAGGCGCTGCACGAGAATGGCTCGGCGACGTTTTTTCTGGGTCGACAGGCCGCGTTTGCCGTGGTCGGTGTTCTGGCGCTGATTGCCATCGTGCGCGTTTTGCCGGACAGCTGGTTTGGGGAGGATGTGCTCAGGATCTTCCTCATAGGCATGATAGGGCTACTGTTTTTGGTGTTCTTGGTGGGCAGCGGCAGCCGTGGCGCCACGCGCTGGCTCAACATCGCCGGCATTCAGTTCCAGCCTTCCGAGTTTTTAAAGCCATTTGCCATTGCGTATTCGGCCATCATGCTTGATCGCTTCTTTTCGCCCGGTGGCAACATCAACGAATTCCTTCGCAAGATGGGCATCTACCTGGGCATTTCGCTCTTTCTGATCTTTATCCAGCCCGATTTCGGTACTGTCCTGATCATCCTGTTGACCCTCATGTGCATGGCGTTGTTTGCGGGTCTCGACCCCAGATTTATCATCGGCGTGCTAATCTTCGGCATTCTCGTGATCGTGATTGCGCTTGTCGCAGAGCCGTACCGTATGGTGCGTATTCAGGTTGCCTTGAACCCTTGGGCCGACGAGTATGGTGACGGCTATCAAGCCACGCTTGCCATCATGGCCTTTGCCTCGGGCGGTCTGTTCGGCCGCGGCATCGGCAACTCAACCATGAAGTACTCGTATCTGCCCGAAGCGCACAACGACTACATCCTGGCCATCATTGGCGAGGAAGTCGGTTTTGTCGGAACCGTGCTGTTCTTCTTGGTGTTTGCGATGCTGATCTACTCGGCGTTTCGCATTGCCGAGCAGGCGACCGATCGCCGGGGCGCGCTCATGGCGTCTGGCTCCGCGGTCATTCTCGCGGTGCAGTTTTTGATTAACGCGCTGGGCATCCTCAACGTGTTTCCCATGACGGGCAAACCGTTGCCGTTTATTAGCTACGGCGGTTCGTCGATCATTGTGTCGCTTATGCTTGCCGGGTTGATCCTGCGCGTTTCGTACGAGAGCGCCCGCCGCGATGAGTATGACCGTCGCCGTGAGAGCTTTGCCGTTATGGACGAGAGCACCGCCGGCGTAGCCCATGTGCGCGGTGAACGACCTTCGCGTAGCGGCTTTACCGTTCTGGATGGTTCTGCATCCGAGCCGGCAGCTCGTCCACGCTCGCGAACGGCTCCGCAAGGCCGTTCGCAGCGCCCCAGCCCTCGCAACGCGGGCGGCGGATATAATCGAATCGATTTGAACTCGGACCCGTCGGCGCGTCTGCGCACCGACGACCAGGGACCGCGTGTACGAAGGGACTACCATGACCGATAAAATGACCGTTGCTATTGCAGCCGGCGGCACGGCAGGACACATCAACCCCGCGCTCGCCTTGGCCGAAGAGCTGCGTGACCGTGGTCACCACGTTGTGTTCGTGGGTCAGTCGCGCAAGCTCGAGGGTCGTCTGGTCCCCGACGCTGGGTTTGATTTTGTGCCCATTACGGTCACGGGCTTCGACCGCTCCCGCCCTTGGACGGCGCTCACCTCGCTGTGGCGTGTCAACAAGGCCAAGCGTGCGCTCGCCAGTCATTTCTCAAAGGTCGGCAAGCCCGATGCCGCCATTGGTTTTGGTGCCTATGTCGAGGTTCCGCTGCTGGGGTGGTGTAAGGGCGCGGGCGTTCCGTATCTGCTGCATGAGCAGAACTCTGTTCCGGGCCTGGCCAACAAGATGATGAACTCCCACGCCGCCCGCGTGTGCATCTCGGTGCCGGCAGCGCGCTCGGTCTTTGAGCGCGAAGGTGACCCTGACCACGTGCTCATGACCGGCAATCCCGTACGTCGCTCGGTGATCGAGGGAGATCGCGCTCGCGGCCGCAAGGCACTTGGCGTTCCCGAGGACGCTACGCTGCTGCTCGTCTTTGGCGGTTCACTTGGCGCCCAGCACCTCAACGAGCGCGTGGCTTCGCTCAAAAACGAGCTGCTTTCGCGCAAGAATCTCTATGTGTTGCATTCGACGGGTGCCGACGGCTTTGAGGAGACCGAGCGCGCTTTGGCGCTGACGCCCGAGGAGGCGAAGCGTTACCGCGTCCAGCCTTACATCGACAACATGGGCGATATGCTGGCTGCTGCCGATTTGGTGCTCTCGCGTTCGGGCGCATCGAGCGTGGCCGAGATCGCTGCGCTCGCCGTGCCTTCGGTGCTCGTGCCGTATCCGCATGCGACTGCCGACCACCAAACCACCAATGCCCGTTATCTGGTCGACGCCGGGGCCGGCGTGCTCTGCGCCGATGCCGATATCGACGGTTCTGCCTTTGCCGATGAGCTGCTGCACCTGGTCGATGACGCGGCGGCGCGCGACGCCATGCGTCAGGCGGCGCGTGGTCTGGCTCAGGATAGGGCCGCCGCTCTTCTGGCGGATGCGGTAGAGGGTTTGCGTTAGTTAGACGGGATATCGTCGGTCGCCCTCGCGCTGATGCGGTAGGTGCGGTACAGTTAACGGGTTACAGGCAGTGTTTACGCAAGGAGTACACGAGCACATGGCTGATTCCCAGACTGCAACCTCCGCGCCCGAGTTTAAGAGCGCCCACTTTATCGGTATCGGCGGCGCCGGCATGAGCGGCATCGCCCTCGTTCTTCACGAGCGCGGTTATGCCGTTACCGGCTCCGACCTTAAGACGTCACGTTATATCCGCCAGCTTACCCGCGCTGGTGTGAAGGTGCATGTGGGCCATGAGGCCGCCACGATCGACGAGGTCAAGCCCGACGTGGTTGTTGTCTCCACCGCTATTCCGGAGTCCAACCCTGAACTCGTGCGCGCTCGCGAGCTTGGTATTCCCGTGTGGCCCCGTGCCAAGATGCTCTCTGCTTTGGGCCACGGCTACACCACCGTCGCTGTTGCCGGCACGCATGGCAAGACCACCACGTCTTCGATGTGCGCCACCATGCTCGACCGCATGGGTCTGGATCCGAGCTTCCTGATCGGTGGCATCGTCGAGGGCTATGACACGAACGGCAAGAACGGCTCGGGCGACTACTTTGTCGCCGAAGCCGACGAGTCCGATAGCTCCTTCCTGTTCCTGAACCCCAACGTAGTCATTGTGACCAACGTCGAAGCCGACCACCTCGATCACTACTCGGGTATCGAGGAGATCGAGGCGACTTTCGCCAAATTCATGAGCCTGGTGGGCGAGGACGGCACCGTCATCGTCTGCGGTGAGGACCCGCATCTGGTCGAGCTCGCCAAGTCGACGGGTCGTCACGTGCTTTCCTACGGCTTTGCCGAGAGCAACGACATCGTCTGCATGCACCCGGATGTCAAGGGCATCCAGAGCGACTTTATCGTTCGCTTTGAGGACGGCACTGAACACGCTGTGGAGATCAAGAGCAATCCCGGTCGCCACAACATGCTCAACGCCACGGCGGTGCTCACCGTCGCCCATGTCCTGGGCCTTGACATCGACGCCGCCGCCAAGGCGCTCTCGAGCTTTGAGGGCGTCCGCCGTCGCTTTACCCACGTGGGCGATATCGATGGCATCACCGTGGTCGATGATTACGGCCATCACCCCACCGAGATCAAGGCGACGCTTGCTGCCGCTTCGTCGCTGGGCTACAAGCACGTCGACGTCGTGTTCCAGCCGCACCGCTATTCGCGCCTGCAGGCCCTGTGCGACGACTTTGCCGATGCATTTGCCAATGCCGATAAACTGCTGCTGATTGATGTGTTCTCGGCTGGCGAGATGCCCATTCCGGGTGTCGCCTCTAAGATGCTCGCCGATACCGTGCGCGCCAAGCATCCTGGCAAGGAGGTCGTGTACTGCTCCAGCCGTCTTGAGCTCAATCAGGAGCTCGAGCAGATGGTGGGCGCGGGCGACCTGCTGCTCACTATGGGTGCCGGTGACGTTACGACCGTCGGTCCCGAGTTCATTGAGTATCTGACTGCCAAGAAAGACGCTTAAGTCTAATGGGTCTGTTTAACGCCGTCATGGCGCTCTCGGGCATGATCGACACGGATGTGATCGAGGACGAGCGCCTTGCGCGTCATACGAGCTATCGTATCGGCGGCAAGGCCGACCTCTTTGTGACGTGCCATAGCTATCATGCCCTCCGCCGCGCCGTGGCGGTGCTCGATCGCGAGCAGGTGCCGTGGGTCATCATCGGCAAGGGCTCCAATCTGCTGGTTGCCGATGGCGGTTATCGCGGTGCCGTCATTTCGCTCGGACGTGAGTTTCAGCGCACGGTTGTTGCCGATGACGGTTGTACGCTGACGGTCGGTGCGGGCGTGATGTTTGCGCGCCTGGTCAACGATGCCCTGTCGCGTAGCCTCTCGGGCCTTGAGTTTGCCGTTGGCATCCCTGGCTCGGTTGGCGGTGCGATATCTATGAATGCAGGCACACGGACCGAGTGGATTGGCTCGCTGGTTGAGGATGTCGTAACGTTTGACCCGGCATCCGGTATCAAGCATTATGCGGGGTCCGAGATCACTTGGGGCTACCGCGAATGTAGCCTTCCCCGCAATGAGATTATCCTCGAGTGCGTGCTCAAGCTTAAACCGGCGCCCAAGGTCGACATTCGCGAGCGCATGGAGCGGTACCTGACGAGGCGCAAGCGTACGCAGCCCATGGGTCGCGCATCCTGCGGGTCGGTCTTTCGCAACCCGCCCGATGCGAGTGTGGGCAAGCTTATCGAGGATTGTGGATTAAAGGGTTTTTCGATTGGCGGTGCGGAAGTTTCGCCCGTTCACGCTAATTTTATCGTTAATAACGGAACTGCCTCGGCCGATGACGTTGCCGCGGTTATCAGACATGTGCACGGAAAGGTGAGGGAGGCGTATGGCATCGAGCTCAGACCGGAAGTTAAATTCCTCGGCTTCTAGAGCATCGAAACCCACCTTCCGCCGCGCCGGAGGGCGTTCCGGCGCGCCTGCCAAACCTCAACGCAATACCGTCGCGCACTCTAAGCCTGTCGGGCATGCTCGACAGGCCGGGCGTCCGGTCGTCGGCTCTCAGCTCGGTAATCGTCCGGCCGCAAAAAAGTCCTCGCGTCCCTCGGTGACGTCAAAGCCTGTTATGGGCGCCAAGCCTGCCCGTCCCATGGCAACTCCTAAGCCCTCGACGGGAACTAAGGCGGCGCGTCCGGGTCGCACGCTGGGCGTATCGAAACCGCGCTCGCTGACATCGGTGCCGGCTACCGCCAAGAAGCCTTCGGGTAAAAAAGGCGTCAACCCGTTGTCTTCACTTGGGGCGATGGCAAATAAAACGTCAGACGCCGCTTCTCTCGTTACAGGCAAAGGCAAAATCGTGGGCGGCGTTCTGGCCGTCTTGGCCGTGCTCGTCGTCGTTGCCATCGTGGTGATCAACTCTGGATTGTTTACCGCCACTGATATTCAGATTCAAGGCAGCGAGCACGTGACGAAGCACGATGCTATCCAGCTGATCGATTTGCCCGAGGGAACGTCGCTTTTTAACGTCGATCCCGACCAGATTACCGAGGACCTCAAGCAGAATCCGTGGGTCTCGGGCGTGGATGTCCAGCGTCAGTTCCCGCATACGCTCATCATTACGCCGATGGAGCGCAAGGTCATCGGAATTGCCTATATCAGCTCCGATGACCTTGCCTGGGCCATCGGGGATGATGACACCTGGATCGCCCCGCTGTCGACGTCGGTCGAAGTGGATGACCAGGGCAACGTCATCACGACGGGGCAGGGCTCAAATACCCTGACCGGCATTGATGCCGCGCTGGCGCTCGCTAAGCACTATGGCGCGGTGTTGTTGACTGATGTCTCGGCGGATGTCGCTCCGGTTTCCGGCCAGGCGGTGAGCTCCAAGGCCGTTAAGGCTGGCTTGGATTATGTGCGTGGTTTTTCGAGCGAGTTCTTGGGACAAGTCAAGGATATTTCCACGCCTTCGGTCGAAGCCATCTCGGCAAACCTCAATAACGGCATTGAGGTGTCGCTGGGCGATTCGAACGATATCGTCAAGAAGGAGCGCGTAGTCACCAAGCTGCTTTCGCAGGTAGAGGGCGTAACGTATATCAATGTACGCTCTCCGGGTAACTATACATTTAGGAACGCTCCGACCTCGTAGCGCTGGTTGATGCTTTGTTGAGGGGTCATACCACGCCGTTTATCTGGTTTGTTTGGTTTTCACGGTCAATTATTTGACTGATACGTTCATAATGTGCAACCATAATACGGTTTACCTTTGCATTTACTTTCAACCTGAAGGTTAATGTGCGCGGGGTCGACCCATGCTATGGCTATAACCTTTGTTCGGAGGACCGACATGCACGAGACAGAGATCAACAACTACCTTGCCGTCATTAAGGTGGTCGGCGTCGGCGGCGGCGGTACCAACGCGGTCAATCGAATGATCGAAGAGGGCATCCGCGGCGTCGAGTTTGTTGCCATCAACACCGATGCTCAGGCACTCGCGATCTCTGATGCCGATATCAAGGTGCACATCGGCACCGACCTTACCCGCGGCCTGGGCGCCGGCGCCAACCCCGAGGTTGGCCGCAAGGCTGCCGATGAGTCCCGCGACGACATTGCCGAGGCGCTCGCTGGCGCTGACATGGTGTTCATCACCTGCGGCGAGGGCGGTGGCACCGGTACCGGCGCTGCTCCCATCGTTGCCGATATCGCGATGAACGAGGTCGGTGCGCTGACCGTCGCCGTCGTGACCAAGCCCTTCACCTTCGAGGGCCGCAAGCGCAAGAAGAGCGCCGAGGAGGGCATTAAGACCCTCTCCGATTGCGTCGACACCATGATCGTCATCCCTAACGATAAGCTGCTCGACATCGCCGAGAAAAAGACCACCATGCTCGAGGCCTTCGCGATTGCCGATGGCGTCCTTTCCCAGGGCACCCAGGGCATCACCGACCTCATCACCGTCCCCGGTATCATCAACCTGGACTTCGCCGATGTTAAGACCATCATGAAGCAGGCCGGTACCGCCATGATGGGTATCGGTACCTCTTCTGGGGATACCCGTGCCGTCGACGCTGCCCAGCAGGCCATCTCCAGCCCGCTGCTCGAGAGCTCCATCGATGGTGCCACGCGCGTGCTGCTTTCCATCGCCGGTTCCAAGGACCTGGGCATCCAGGAGATCAGCGACGCCGCCGACGTTGTCGCCAACGCCGTCGACCCCGAGGCCAACATCATCTTCGGTACCGTTGTCGACGAGTCCCTGGGCGATCAGGTGCGTATCACCGTCATCGCTACGGGCTTCTCCGACTCCAACGTCAACCGTCAGGACGAGCTCTTTGCTGCTCAGCAGTCTCAGAGCAAGGCAGCTGCCTCCGCTGAGCCGCAGCGCACCGCTCCGGCCACCAGTCCGGCTCAGGCCGCTCCGACCCGCAACGTCGGTGGCACCGAGCTTCCTAACTTCGGCAACGATCAGTTCGAGCTTCCCGACTTCCTGAAGCGCGGCAGCTTCTAGTTCGTTTTTCTCAACGACTTGCAAGGGGGTGCGTCCGATTGGGCGCGCCCCTTTTTTTGTTGTGTTTCGCCTTTGTAAACGAAAGCCTCCAATCTCCTTACGTTCCCTTTACGTTTACTCCTTACCGCTGCGGGTATCCTTTTTGATGAAGTGTGCAGCCGTATGGCACGGACTGCTGCGGCGTCGCCGCAATACTGGTGTTATTAGGAGGCTTTAGTATGGCAGCACGTGCGGACAACGTTTCGCGTGTCGACCATGATGGAGTTACGTTGGTGGAGGGCGCGACATCCGATGTTCGCTTTGCCTTCACCGAACGCGCCGGTGGTGTTTCCGAAGATGCGTACTCCTCACTCAACTTGGGCTCGCATGTTGGCGATGACCCCTTTGCTGTTCAAGAAAATCGTCGTCGCGCGCTCGAGGCTATGGGTGCCGCCGAGTGCGAGCACAACCTGCTCGTTCCCAATCAGGTCCATGGTGACCATATCGTTGCGGTGACCTCGAACGGCGCCGATGACCTTGAGGACGTTCGCGAGCAGATTGCCGAGGGCTGCGATGCCATCGTCTGCACGGCGCATAACGTACCCGTGCTACTCTGCTTTGCCGACTGCGTTCCCGTGGTGCTGGTGGCCCCTGGCGGATTTGCCGTGGTGCACTCCGGCTGGAAGGGCACGATTGCACGTATTTCCGCCAAGGCGTGCCAGGCGCTTTGCGATGCTGCCGGCTGCGATGCAAATGACATCTCGGCCTATATCGGCCCCCATATCTTGGGTGACGAATATGAGGTATCCCAGGAACTCATGGATCGCTTTGCCGCCGAGTTCTCGTGCATCGATGCGAGCACCTCTCGCATGCTCAATCTTTCCGCTGCCATTTGCGAGGCGCTGGTAGATGTCGGTGTCGACGCGGATAATATCGTGGATACCCAGCTTTCGACCGTGCGTCAGAACGACCGCTTTTATTCCTACCGTAACGAGAACGGCACCTGTGGGCGCCATGCTGCGATCGGCGTGATGCTATGAGAAAGATCGTATCGGTCCTGAGCGCCGCTGTGCTTACGCTTACGCTGTGCGCCTGTTCTTCGGGATCTTCTACCTCTTCCATTACCGTCGCCGGCTCCACGACCTGCCTTCCTATCGCCGAGATTGCGGCCGAGGGTTTTAAGGAGGAGACCGGCATCGACGTGCTCGTTTCCGGTTTGGGTTCTTCCGCTGGCATCGAGGCCGTCAGCGCCGGCACGGCCGATATCGCCAGCTCCTCCCGTGGACTCAATGCCGACGAACAGGATCTGGGCCTGACTCCCATCGTCATTGCCCACGACGGTATCGCGGTCATCGTGAACGACGATAACCCGGTCGATAACCTCTCGACCGAGCAGCTCCGCGATATTTACGCCGGCAAGATCACCAACTGGAAAGAAGTCGGTGGCGAGGACCTGAGGATTCAGGTCATCAACCGAGATGAGGCGTCCGGCACGCGTGAGGCCTTTCGCACCATCGTGATGGACGGCACCCCGTTCGATCGCCGCTCGGCCGTTCTTTCGGGCACGGGCCAGGTGCGCGACGTGGTATCTCGTTCGCGCGGTGCCATTGGCTACATTTCGCTGGGCTTCGTCGATAGCCTCAACGCCAAGACCTCGGTCAAGGCCGTCTCGGTCAATCATGTTGAGGCGTCCGAGAAGACGGTCGCGAGCGGCGGCTATCCCATCTCACGCGACCTTTACTTCTTTGTGAAGGGTGCGCCTTCGCTGCAGGCGCAGGATTACATCGACTACGTGACGTCCGAAAAGATGGACAAGCAGATTCGTGAGGCGGGCTTTATCCCCGTCACCAACGACGAGAAGGGGAGTGAGTAGCATGGAAGCACAGGAAAACTCCCAGACTGAGCAGAATGTTCAGACGCCCAAGAAGCGCGAGCTGGCGCTCGTATCGCGCAGTACCTATATCAAGGAGAAGGCGCTGCAGTGGATCTTCTTTGCCTGCGCGTTCTTGGCGGTCGTTACCGTCATCCTGATTTTTGTCTTTACCACGTACTCGGCGCTGCCCGTCTTTACCGACATCGGTCTGGCGGAATTCTTTAGCTTTACGTGGGCGCCCTCTGAGGGCCACTACGGCATCATGTCGCTGCTTGCCGGCTCAGGTCTGGTGACCGTCGGTGCGCTCGCCATGGGCGTGCCGCTGGGCGTAGGTACGGCCGTGTACCTGGTCGAGATCGCCAGCAAGCGCGTGCGCAAGCTCATCAGCCCTGCCGTTGACCTGTTGGCCGGCATCCCTTCTATCATCTATGGTTTCTTTGGCATGATCATCATCCGCCCGTTTATCGCACAACTGACCGGTGGTCTTGGTTTTGGTGCGCTGACAGCGTGGTTCGTGCTCGCCATCATGATCGTCCCTACCATCACGACGCTTACCATCGATGCCCTCAATTCCATTCCCATGGGCATTCGCGAGGCATCGTATGCCATGGGTGCTACTAAGTGGCAGACCATCTATAAGGTCGTGCTACCTGCCGCGAAGCTGGGTATCGTTGATGCCATCGTGCTGGGTATGGGCCGTGCCATCGGTGAGACCATGGCCGTGCTCATGGTCGTGGGTAACGCTCCGGTTATTCCCGACAGCATTGCGAGCCCCATCTCGACGCTCACGAGCCAGATCGCGCTCGACATGAGCTATTCCTCGGGCCTGCACCGCTCGGCTCTGTTCGGCATGGGCGTGGTCCTGTTTATCATCTCCGCCATGCTGGTGGGCATCGTCCGTCTGATTTCCAAGAAGAAGAGGGGGTAGGCTATGTCCGATTCCGTTGACACGACGGTCGATACGACCTCGTCGCGCGAGCGCATCAAGCGTGCCCTTTCCCACGGTAAGAAGGGCCGTATCAACAAGGACCTGTCAAACAAGATCATGCTCGGCGTGTTCCGCGCCGCGGCCTACATCACCACGCTTGTGCTGGTCGCTATCATCGCCTACGTGGTTGTTAATGGCTTACCGCATATTTCGCTCGACTTTATCTTCGGTTGGCCCCAGGGTGTCAACGCCGAGGGCGGCATTTGGCCTACGATTGTCTCGACCATCTACGTGACGGCGCTCGCCATGCTCATCTGTACGCCGGTCGCCGTGCTAGCGGCCGTCTATCTGGCCGAGTACGCCAAACAGGGCAAGGTCGTCGAGCTCATCCGTTATGCTGCCGATGCTTTGGCCTCGGTGCCCTCCATCGTTATGGGTCTCTTTGGCTACGCCTTGTTTGTCGAGGCCATGGGCCTGGGCCTTTCGATGGTCTCGGCTGCCCTGGCGCTGGCGCTTCTGATGCTGCCTATCGTCATGCGCACCACCGAGGAGGCTATTCGCGCCGTGCCGCGCTATATCCGTTGGGGCGCATATGGCTTGGGCGCCACTAAGTGGCAGGTCGTTTCCAAGATCGTGCTTCCTTCCGCCTTTGGCCGTATTGCCACGGGCATCGTCCTCGCCATCGGCCGTGCCATTGGCGAGACCGCGGTGGTGCTCTACACCATGGGCCAGGCCATCAATCTACCTATCTCGCCGCTCGATTCCGGCCGCCCCATGACGGTTCATCTGTACCTGCTTGCCAACGACGGCATCAACATGAACGCAGCCTACGGCACCGCGCTCTTGCTGATGGTGATCATTTTGGCCTTCAACCTGTTTGCGCGCTTCCTGTCGCGCAAGCGTCGCTAGTTAAGGAGTCCCATGTCCGTTTATCAGTCCGCTCCCACGTTGGAGCAAGCGGCCATTACGGCCAAGGATTTCAACTTTTGGTACGGTGACTTTCATGCGCTGACGGGGCTTGACCTCAACATCGCCAAAAACGCCATCACCTCCTTCATTGGCCCTTCGGGCTGCGGCAAATCGACGTTTTTGCGCTGCATCAACCGCATGAACGACCTGATCGAGGGCACGCGCATCGAGGGCACCATGACGCTCGACGGCAACGATATCTATGCCGAGGGTGTCGACCCGGTCGATCTCCGTCGTCGCGTGGGCATGATCTTTCAGCAGCCCAACCCGTTTCCCAAATCCATCTACGAGAATGTCGCCTTTGGCCCTCGTCTGCAGGGCGTGACTAGCAAAAGCGACCTCGATGACATCGTGGAAGAATCGCTCAAGCGCGCCAACCTCTGGAAAGAGGTATCCAATCAGCTCAACAAGGATGGTTTGGCGCTCTCGGGCGGTCAGCAGCAGCGTCTGTGCATCGCGCGCGTGCTTGCGGTGCAACCCGATGTCCTTCTGATGGACGAGCCCTGCTCCGCCATCGACCCCACGTCCGTCTCTAAGGTCGAGGATTTGATGGCCGAGCTGGCGCCCGAGATGACGATCATCATCGTCACGCATTCAATGCAGCAAGCAGCTCGCATCAGCGACTACACCGCATTCTTCTTGCAGGAAGTTGCCGGCGAGCCCGCCACACTCATCGAGTATGGTCAAACCGACGCGATCTTCACCAGCCCGGTGGACTCGCGGACGGAAGACTATATCACCGGCCGCTTTGGCTGATCGGTGCGACTAGTCCCAAGCCGATCGGACCTGGACCGGTGCGTATTCACTGTGCGGGCGGCATGACCGCACCCAACTGATTGGAGTGAACCATGCGCAAACTGTTTTCCCGTCAGCTCATCGAGGCCCGCCACGAGATGCTGAGCATCTACGAGGCCGTCGATCTGGCCCTCCACGATGCCGTGAAGGCCTATGTGACCGACGACCGCAAGCTCGCCACCAAGACCAAGAAGCGCACGCTTTCGATTGACGCGCGCTGCGCCAACCTGGAGGCCGTCTGCTACAACCTGATCGCCACGCAGTCACCGGTCGCCTCCGACTTCCGCCTGCTTCAGACGATCATCTACGTCGACTTTAACCTGCAGCGCATGACCGATAAGGTCCGTCAGATCTGCCGCGCCACGCGTCATATGATCAAGGCTGACATCTCGCTGCCCAAGGAGCTTGTCGGCACGGTCGAGGCCGAGGCTGAGGCCGTCTACCAGGTGCTGGGCTCTTCGCTTTCTGCGCTCGTCACCAATGACATGTCCATCATCTGCAACCTGGCCGTCGAGGACGAGCCGGTGCATGCGGCGTACGAGAAGTTCTTTCGCACCTTTAACCGTATGGATACGGGCGACTTTATGGACGATGACAGCAACTATGACGACCTGCGCCGCGCCATCATGGTTTCGCGCTACCTCGATCGCATCGCTTCGATTTCCATCGATGCCGCTTGCCGTCTGACCTTCCTGTTGACTGGTCAGCGCATGAATGCCGGCGATATCGCCCGCACTGATGAGGATGAGCTCGAGAGCATGCGTGTGCCTTCGGGCGAGGGTGTTATCATGAGGCCCGCCGTCGACGCGCGCTACGTTGCCAAGGTGCCCGTTAACGAGGTCAGCGAGGGTCTTCGCTACCTGCTCGATCATCTTGAGGACGAGGACGATGGCGAGGACGACGAGGAGTAAGTAACCTCGTTCGTCGAAAGATTGTAAATACCTAAGTGAGCGCGGCCTTGCACATGCGGGGCCGCGCTCTTGCGTTAGCATGGGACTACTTGTTTGGCTGTCAGCGGAGGCGATTAGCAATGGATAACTATTTGGACTTGATGCGCGCTCGCCGCGAGCAGATTCTGGAACGTTTTTATGCGGCGCTCGATCGCGCAGGCCGTCCCCACGACGCCGCGCGCCTCATTGCCGTGTCCAAGACCGTTGGTGTCGATGAGACCGTTGCCGCCATCCAGGCGGGGTATCGCCATTTTGCCGAGAATCGCCCGCAGGAGCTGGTTCGCAAGCTCACGGGTCTGGCGGAGCATCCGGAGCTGCCCGAGGTGCGCTTCGATATGATCGGCAACCTGCAGACCAATAAGATCAATGCGGTGCTGGGCTCAGCCGAGCTGATTCACTCGGTGGGTTCGCTGCATCTGGCGCAGGCGATCTCGAGCCGTGCTGTCCGCAAGATTGAGGCAGGCGAGCTCGCCGGCCCCCAGCGTGTGCTCATTGAGGTCAATGTGAGTGGTGAGGAGTCGAAGGGAGGCTTTTCGCCCGATGAGATTCGCGCCGCCGCGGGTGAGCTTGCGGAACTTGAGGGAATTTGCGTACAGGGGCTTATGACTATGGCGCCCCGGGGGAATAAGGATGTGGCACGCCGCACCTTTGCGGGGCTTCGTGAGCTGAGGGATGAGCTGGAGGCGGCGCATCCCGATTTGAACCTGCCTGAGCTTTCCTGCGGTATGAGCGAGGACTTTGAGCCTGCCCTTGAGGAGGGCTCTACGCTCGTTCGCCTGGGCAGGGTAGTATTTAGCCCGGAGTTTGCAGTAAAATAAGGCTCTGAAGTGCGCACTGATTATCGGGGCGCCTGCACTAAACCGCGAGAGGACACAACCATGGGCTTCCTTGACGAGATTAAAAATAAGATGCACCTGGGCGGCCAGCAGGGTTACGACCAGGGTTATGGCCAGGACGACGACTACGGCTACGATGATGGCTATGACGATGGCTATGACGATGGCTATCAGGGCAACGGCTACAGCGGTGCTTCGGGCGAGGGCTTCTACACCCAAGACGAGCCGAGCAACGGCCTGCTTGGTCAGACGCGCCGTGGTGAAGCTGAGTCGGTTGCCGTGTATACACGCTCCGGACAGCTGGTCGGCGATGACTCTCGCCATGCCACGACGTATAACCCGCCTTCGCGCTCGCAGGACAGTGTTGCGAGCGGTTATCGTCCTGGTGCTTATGACACGCCGTCGAGCTACGCCGAGAACACCCGCGCCCGTGCCGCCGCTGCGCCCGCGCCTGCACCGAGCGATGCCTCGGCTTATGCGAGCAATATCATCAACGCCACGCCGCAGCTGCCGGCCTATGTCCTGCGCCCCGAGAGCTATGATGACGTGGAGACCGTGGTGCGCCGCGTTCGCACCAAGCAGCCTGTCGCACTGATTTTTGTGGGCGTACGCACCGAAGTTGCCAAGCGCGTCTTGGACTTCTCTTACGGCTTTGCCTGCGGTCTGGGTGCCACGGTCAAGGAGGTGGGCGACCGCGTGTTCATGGTGCTGCCCGCCGGTTGCGAGGTCAAAGATTCCGATCTCAAGAAGCTTCGTGCCGACGGCTACCTCAAGTAAAGACAAGACGAGGAGATTCCCATCAACATCTACACTATCGTCCAGCTGGTCAACACGCTGTTCAACTTCTATTCCACGCTCATTGTCGTCTACTGCTTTATGACGTGGATTCCCATGAAGCAGGGTGGTTTGCTTCAGGATATTGCCGCGGTACTTGATAGCGTGTGCGGTCCGTGGCTTAACCTGTTCCGTCGTTTCATCCCGCCGATGGGCGGTATCGATTTTTCGCCGGTCGTTGCGATTATTGCGTTGCAGTTGGTGCAGAGGCTGGTTCTGCAGCTTCTTATAGGTATACTCGTGTAGAACTGACTTAGTAACTTACGTCGGGCGTGTAGCGCCGAGGCGATGAAAAAGGAGACTTGTTATGGCTATTACCCCTGCAGACATCCAGGCTCAGACTTTCTCTGAGGCCAAGCGTGGCTACGATCCTGCTGAGGTCGACGTCTTCTTGGAGACGCTGTCCTCCGAGGTTGACGCTATGCTCGCTAAGATCGTCGACCTTAAGGGTCGTCTGACTGCTACCGAGCAGCAGCTTGCCGATGCGCAGGCTCAGCTTGCCCAGGCTCAGGATGCCACCGCCCAGGCCGCTCCTGCCGCCCCCGTGGCTGCTCCCGCCCCTGACTTCTCCGCTCAGGAGCGCCAGATTTCCGCTGCCCTGATCGCTGCCCAGCAGACCGCTGAGACCATCGTTAACGATGCCAACGAGAACGCTGAGCGTATCCGCAATGAGGCTGACGCCAAGGCCCGCGAGGTTATCCGCCAGGCTCTGACCGAGAAGCAGGCCGAGCTCGAGGAGATCGATCGTCTCAAGGCTTCCCGTGAGGAGTTCAAGGCAGAGTATCTCAAGCTCATCCAGCACTTCATGGACGATGCCCAGAACTCCTTCCCGGCCGATCTGATGGCCTCCACGCCGGTCGGTTCTGCCGCTTCTCCTGCGGTGACTGTTCCCGCCGAGCCGCTGCCCGTCGCTGACCCGGTTGTCCCCGTGGCCGATCCCTTTGCCCCGATCGACAACTTTGCTGCCGACGACCTGGACTAACAGTCGGCCTACAATTTAGTGCCTAGAAAGGACCCGCAGCTTGCGGGTCCTTTTTTATGACTGTGCCGGGGTGCGTAACATAAAAACCGAGCCCTGCACATAGTGGCGCAGAACTCGGCGAACGGGTGAGCGGTCAAGGGTAGGTTTTAAGGCATGTCCCAAAAATCTACTTGAGGAGGAAGTCGGGGAGGGGAATGGTGCGTGCCTCGCGATGCTCGGGATCGGCGATGTGGTCGGCAGGATAGCCACAGACGAGCATGTGATAGGGATAGACGCCCTTGGACAGATTGAACTGCTCCTGTGCCACCTCAGGCTTGAAATGGCACACCCAGCACGTTCCCAGGCCCTGCTCGGTGGCCTCCATCATCATCTGATCACACACGATGGACGTATCGATTTCGCTGGAATTCATCTGATCATACGGGCGCACCCAAGCATCATCGGTAACGCTGCAAATAAGGAAGACAAGCGGGGCCCCAAAGATAGACCCATCACGAGCAAACCGAGGCTGACAAGCAGCAGCCTTCTCCAGAAGCTCAGGCGTATCCAACACCATCACACGGGTTGGATGGTTATTACAAGCAGAAGGAGCAATACGCCCAGCCTCAACAATGGCATCCACAACAGCTTGCTCAACAGAACGGTCCTCAAACGAACGACAAGAATACCGACCACGAGCCAGATCCAAATAACTCACAACAAAGACCTCCAAATTCAACGAATCAATCCAAAGTAAAACAAAGGGTACCCAAAGCCCCATCCACCCAAACGTTTAAGGCGGTCCCAAAGTTCCCAATCGGGTCCAAAGGCCCCGCCAACAAAAGCCCCATCGCTTTCAAAGTATCAGCCAAAGTTCCCAATGGTGGTACGTAAGGGAGCGGGCCCGACCACTAATACCTTTTGAACGACTCTGCTTGCAGCCGGAGTGAAAAAGGTATTAGTGGTCGGGCCCGCGACCGGTGGGATACGTACCCCCAATTAACTGTTCTTCATGACAATCGAATCCACGACATCGGCCACATTCTCGCAGCAGTCGGCGCAGTACTCCAGGAAGGCGTACACGTCACGCCAAGCGATGACCTCGAGCGGATCCTTGCCGTTGACGTGCAGGTTGCGCATGGCGTTGATGTAGAGCTCGTCGGCCTCGGACTCGATGGTGTTGATCTGGATGACCAGCTCGCGCAGCGTTTTGGACTTGCGGTAGTTAGGCAGCTCGACCATCAGGTCCTTCATGGCGCGGCAAGCGTCGGTCACCTTGTGGGCGATGACGATGGCATCGGGGTGGATGCTCTGGATGTTGGTGAAGTAGACGCGCTGCACGACGCCTTCGATGCGGTCGAGCACGGTGTCGAGCGAGCAGCTCATCAGGTCCAGATCCTCGCGCTCAAGCGGGGTGATAAAGGCGGTGAGCAGGGCGTCTTCGAGCTCATGGTGCTTCTTGTCTGCCGCATGCTCAATCGCATGCATCTTATCGAGCATGTCGTGGATCTGCGCGGGGTCAAAGTTCTCAAAAATCTTGGTGAGCAGCTCTGCGGCCTGGACGGCGAGGTCGGCGCAAGCGACGTAGTTGTCAAAGTAGAACGAATCGGGTTTCTTTGCCATGGGTGGGTCCTTTCGAGGCGAAGACGGGTGGGCGAAGTGTTGCGGTCCGGATGGACGCTCGGTTTGATTAGAGGAACATCATGAACAGCTTGGCCATGACAAAGCTGATGAGTCCGCAGGCAGGGAAGGTGAAGAACCAGGTGAACATCATGTCCTTGACGACGCCAAAGTTGATGGCCGAAAGGCGCTTGACGGCACCGACACCCATAATGGCGCAGGTTTTGATGTGCGTGGAGGACACGGGGATGCCGGTAAGGGTGGCAAGTAGCAGGTTCGCGGCGCCCGCGAGGTCGGCGGAGAAGCCCTGATACTTCTCGAGCTTAACCATGCTCTGGCCGACGGACTTGATGATGCGCTCGCCGCCCACGCTGGTGCCGATACCCATGGTGGCCGAGCACAGCAGCATAATCCAGATGGGGATGCCTGCATCGCCGACGCTCGTCTGGCCGCTGGCAAAGGCCACGCCTAAAAAGAGCACGCCGATGAACTTCTGTCCATCCTGCGCGCCGTGCATAAAGCTCATGGCCGCAGCGCTCGCGATCTGAGCGTATTTAAAGAAGACATTGGCACGTCGCCTGTTGGCGGCGGCGAAAAGAATCGAGACGAGCTTGCACAGGACCCAGCCCATGACAAAGCCCAGGCCGATGGAGAGTGCCAGGCCGTAGATGACCTTCATCCACTCGTGGACGTTGACGCTGCTCGCACCGCCGAGGGCGATGGCGGCACCGGTCAGGCCGGCGATAAGGCTGTGGCTTTGCGAGGTGGGGATGCCAAAACGCGACGCTGTGGCGCCGTAGACGACGATGGAGAACAGCGCCGCGCATAGGCAGGCGAGCGCCATGGTGCTGTTTCCGCCAAAGTCGACGATATGTGAGATGGTGTTGGCGACGCTCGCGTTAAAGTGCGTCATGATGAGCACGCCGAGGAAGTTGAATGCGGCGCTCATGAGAATGGCGGCGCGGGCGGGCATGCAACGCGTAGTGACGCAGGTCGCGATGGCGTTGGGCGCGTCGGTCCATCCATTGACGAAGATGGCGCCCAACGCGAGGATCACGGTGACGGCAAGGACTGGGTTCGACACAATTTGGCCGAGGAAGGTTGAGAACGTTACGTCCATATATGGGCTTTCTCGAAGTTTGCAGACACGTTACAAAAACATGATAAATCGTATCACCTCCTGCGGGTCTCTTTACCGAGTTCTGATGGGAGAAGTGAACTTTTTGGCACTAAAATTGAATATTAGCCCTGTTGACCGCGGGTGTTCTTTTTGCTAACACGCCATGCGGACACGTGCGATTACTACGACACTCCAAAACCACAGTCTGTTCGCTTTACAATATGCAAACATGCGTTCGATAATAGGAGGCATGGAATATCGACAGACAGACGGCAAAACTCGGCGCGTACACAAGCAGTATGTGGACGTCGTGGCTCGCATCCTCGCGGGCGGACAAGTCGTGCCGGTCACCGTCTGCTGGGTCGACGGTCGTTGCTTTACGATTGACGAAATTATCTCGACCACCGGGTTTGGCCTGACGGTCCACGGCATTCGTACGGCAACCTATAAGGTGCGTTTTGGCGGGCACGCGACCGAGTTGTATCTGGAGGACCAGACGCGCGAGCGGGCGGACGGCTCGCAGGCACACGTGATGCGTTGGTGGGTCTGGGCCTTTGATCGCACGCTCGAGGGCGAGCGCCGTAGGTAAGGACGTACGGCATTCGGGTACAATGACAGGAATCTTGTCATCTGCTGCGCCGTCTTTCACGGCACTTTTTGAAAGGACGAACCTATGAACGATATCCAGGGCTATCAGAACGGCCCCGTCGAGGGCGGCGCAAGCCGCGCCAAGGAGATGTCGCCGCGCGCGTACAATCTTGCCATGTCTGCCCTCATCTTCTTGGGCTTTTGCGCCATGGGCGCCGGCGCCTACTTTACGAGCACCATGTCGTTTGCGCGCATGATGATGAGCGGCGCCGCCTTGCCGCTGGTCTTTGGCTCGTTTATTTTGACCATCGTCGGCATGGTCATGATGTCGGCTGCCGCTAGCAAGCAGTCCGTAGGCCTGTCCCTTGTGGGCTACGTAATCTTTGCGAGTACCTTTGGCCTGACCGCGTCGTTTGGCCTTGCCAACTACGACCTGCCCACCATCAACACTGCCTTTATCGTCACGGCCGCCATCACCTTTGTCTTTGGCGCCTTGGGCGTGACGTTCCCCAAGTTTTTCCAGCGCGTATATGGCATCGGTTTTGGCATTCTGCTCGCCACTATTCTGGTTGAGATCGTGCTGATGTTCATGGGCGTCTCGCAGACCATCACCGATCTGATCGTGATCGTGGTGTTCGCCGGCTTTATTGGCTACGACACCCATGTTGCCACGACGGTGCCGCCTACGCTGCCCAACGCCGTGCTCATGGCGTCCAATCTGTTCGTGGACATTATCAACGTGTTCCTGCGCATCCTGAACATCCCTGGCCGTCGCGACTAGTGGCGAATTGCGGCGGTGCTTGCCGTGCGTGTAAATCGATGCGAAAGGCGGTCCTTCGGGGCCGTCTTTTTTGTACGCGGCGGGGTATCATGGATGGGAAAAGCCGATAGCGGCAGCGACAGGAAAGGTGACCACTTATGGCAGACGTCGACAACAGGAACCGTAACCGCAGGTCCAACCGAACGGGTCAGCCCAATCCCAAGCGCGAGGCGCGTGCCAAGGCCGCCGAGTGCCATGTGGCGGCTATGTCCGAGGCCTGCGCCAAGGACATCGAGCGTTCGCTTGCCGGCGTGTGCGAGTTCGATGGTATGCCTGCCGGTTTTGTCGCGGCGATGAAGGCCAAGGCCCAAGCGGCCGACGCTGTCGAGGAACAGGTTGCCGAGGAGTCTGAGGCCGCCGAGGCCGAGACCGCTGAGGTTGCGTCCGCCGAGACCGAGGTTACGGCCGAGCCTACGCCCGCAGAGGAGGCCACGGAGACCGAGTCCGCGCCTGCCGCCGAGGAGCCCGCTTCGGTCCTGCCCGAGGTCACCGTGCTCGACGCCTCTGCCACGCAGGCCATTCTGGATAACGGCCGAGGCTACGCGCAATTCTGCGACATGGCCGTGCTCGCCTTTGCCTCGTTCACCAACCCGGGCGGCGGCTACATCCAGGGCTATCTGGGTCAGGAGGCCACGCTCTGCGCCGATTCGTATCTGTACAACGTCCTCGATAAGCAGCGTAAGTGGTACGGTGAGAACCGTCGCCGCAACATCAACTGTGAGCTGTACCGCAACCGTGCGCTGGTGGTGCCCGCGGTGCGTTTCGACCGCAACCATGTGCACGCCTATGCCGACGTAATCGTCGCCGCTGCACCCAACGCCAAGCGTGCTCGCCAGGAGTACCGCGTGAGCGACGATGCCTTGCTGGACGCTCTGCGCGATCGCATCCGCTTTGTGCTTGCCATCTGCGACGAGCTGGGTCGCGAGAAGCTCGTGCTGGGCGCATGGGGCTGCGACAACAACGGCTTTGACGCCGAGGCCGTGGCCGAGCTCTTCCGCAAGGAGCTCGCATCGGGCGACTTCAAGGTCAAGCAGGTCTTCTTTGCTGTGCCCTCTACGCGCTGGGACGAGGACTTCGCCAAGTTCGAGCACGTGCTGGCAAAGTTCCCCGAGCGCAACGAGGAGTCCTATGCCCAGGTTGCCGCCCGCGCCGCGGCTGCCCGCGCCGCCGAGCAGGCCCAGGCTGCCGCCGAGGACGATGAAGACGATGACGATTGGCGCAAGTACCTGTAATCGGTATGTGCTGACAGATAGGTCGATTCGGCGGGAGAGACTGCTCCCGCCGACTTTTTCTTTTTACTAGAGGAAGGGCTTACGATGAAAAACGTTCTGTGCTTTGGCGACAGCAATACCTACGGCTATGATCCGGCGGGCATGCGCGACGGCACCGCGGTACGCTATGCGCACGATGTACGCTGGTGCGGCGTGGCCCAGCACGACCTGGGCGAGGGCTGGCACGTGATTGAGGAAGGCCTCAACGGCCGCACGACGGTACGCGACGACATGTGCCATCTGGACACTAATCTCAACGGCATCCGCGCGTTGCCGATGCTGCTCGAGGCTCATAAGCCGCTGGATGCGATCGTGATTATGCTGGGCACCAACGACTGCAAGACGGTCTTTAGCGTGGGGGCTGCCGATATCGCTGACGGTGCCATGGCGCTGATTCGCACCGTCCGCGCGTTTCCCTGGACCGAAGCCGCGCCCTGCCCGCGTATTCTGCTGATGGCGCCTATCGAGATTAAACCGCAGATCGCCGATGTGTACATGACCGACTTTGACGAGCGCTCCGTCGAGGCCTCGGAGCATTTTGCCGAATACTATGCGTATGCTGCTAAACAGTTTGGCTGCGACTTTTTGAATGCCGCTGATTTTGCCGAGCCGGGCGATATCGATTATCTGCACATGATGCCCGAAAGCCACGAGAGCCTGGGCCACGCCGTGGCAGCCAAGCTCCAAGAGATGCTCGGAGAGTAGCGCGACCCCAAGCCACCGCAAAGGGGACGGGCGCCTTTACGGTGGCTTGGGCTGCGAATCTTAATATTGCCACATGTGGTTGACGGGGCCAGAGCCTTTGCCCATGTCCAGGCCGGCGGCCAGAGCGCCTGTCAGGTAGGCCTTGCCGGCGTTGACGGCGTCGGCAAGATCCATGCCCTGGGCCAGCGCGCAGGCGATGGCGGACGAGAGTGTGCAGCCGGTGCCGTGTGTGTTTTCGGTCTCGATGCGCTTGTGGCGGAACCACGTGGTGAGTGGATCTCCCAGATGGTTGCCCTCGTCATCGAGCGGCGCGGGTTCGGCCAGTACATCGTTGGCCTCGTTGACAAGATGCCCACCCTTAACGAGGGATGCGCAACCAAAGCGGCGGGTGAGGAGCATGGCAGCATTTTGCTGCGTGCGCTCGGAGTCGACCTCGTAGTCAAGCAGGGCCATGGCCTCGGGAATATTGGGCGTGATAACCGTCGCTAGCGGGAACAGGCGGCGGGTGAGCGCCTCGGCGGCATCTTCGGCAATCAGCCGCGCGCCCGAGGTGGCGACCATGACGGGGTCGACGACAACGTTTGTCGCGTTCCAAGCGCTCAGGCGGTCGGCGATAACATCGATAATCTCGGCAGAGGAAACCATGCCAATCTTGACGGCGTTGGGGCGGATATCGTCAAAAACGGCATCGATCTGCGCCGCGACAATATCCGGGGAGATGTTCTGCACGGCGGTAACGCCCAGTGTGTTTTGCGCTGTGATGGCGGTGATGGCCGTCTCGGCATACAGGCGGTGCGCCGTGATGGTTTTGATGTCGGCCTGAATGCCGGCGCCACCGCTGGAATCGGATCCCGCGATGGACAGGACGGCAGGTACCTTACTACGATCCATGTTCGCTCCCTTGTTCGGTCGGAATCAAATGGGTCTTTAAGCCAGCATTATAAAGATGCCCGGGACGACTCTATGTCGAACCCGGGCGGGCGATGCAATCTTTACGCAAACGTAAGCAAATGTTCACACGTCAACAATTGACAGGCGCCAGCTCGCCGCCAGAGGCGGCCGCGGCGACAGGGCTAGTCCTCCATGCCGAGGTCGATCGTGGTGCCCTCGAAGATCTTGTTGACGGTTCGGACGGCGCACATCTTGCCACACATGGTGCAAGTGCCCTCGGTGGCGGCGGGGGACTCCTCGTAGCGCTTCTTGCCCGTAACCGGGTCGAGCGCGCACTTCCACATGGCGTCCCAGTCGAGCTTGCGGCGTGCCTGGCCCATCTTGTCGTCCATGTCGCGGGCGTGGGGCACCTTTTTGGCGATGTCGGCGGCGTGTGCGGCGATCTTGGTGGCCATGAGGCCGTCGAGCACATCCTGGGCGTTAGGCAGGCATAGGTGCTCGGCCGGTGTCACGTAGCACAGGAAGTCGGCACCGGAGCTGGCGGAGATGGCGCCGCCGATGGCAGCGGTGATGTGGTCGTAACCCACGCCGATATCGGTCACCAGCGGCCCGAGCACATAGAACGGGGCGTTGTGGCACAGGCGCTTCTGTAGCTTCATGTTGGCGGCGATCTCGTCGAGCGCCATGTGACCCGGGCCCTCGACCATGACCTGGACGCCGGCGGCCCAAGCGCGCTTGCACAGCTTGCCCAGCTCGATCATCTCGGCGGTCTCGGTGGCGTCGTTGGAGTCGTAGAGGCAGCCCGGGCGGCAGGAGTCGCCGAGCGAAATCGTCACGTCGTACTCGTGGCAAATCTCGAGCAACTCATCGTAGAACTCATAGAAGGGGTTCTCGTTGCCGGTGACCTCCATCCAACCAAACAGCAGCGAGCCGCCGCGGCTCACGATGTTCATGAGGCGGCCGGTCTCCTTAAAGGTCTTGGTGACCGACTTGTTGATGCCGCAGTGGATGGTCATAAAGTCCACGCCGTCCTCGGCGTGCGCGCGCACGACCTCGAACAGGTCGTCCTTGGTAAGCTTGACCAGCGGCTTTTCCATGTAGCCGATGGCGTCGTACATGGGGACGGTGCCCACCATGAGCGGGGTCTCGTCGATGAGCTGCTGGCGGAACTGACGCGTCTTGCCCGAGTTGGAGAGGTCCATGATGGCGTCGGCGCCAAAGTCCTCAGCGATCTTGACCTTCTTCCATTCCTCGGCGGCATCGGCCTTGTCGCCCGAGATGCCCAGGTTGACGTTGACCTTGGTGGACAGGCCCTCACCGACGCCAAAGGCGCGCATGCCCTTTTTGATATGCACGATGTTGGCGGGAATGGCGATGCGGCCGTCGGCCACGCGCTCGCGGATGTACTCGGGGTCGCGATGCTCGCGCTCGGCGACTTCCTTCATCTGCGGCGTGATCTGCCCGGCACGGGCGAAGTCGATTTGCGTGACGAGCTTGGGCTCGGTCTGTGTGCTCATTGGCACGGCTCCCTTCGTTGGCATTACCCATATCAGGTTTGCGGGTCAGGGCGGGCGCGCCCAGTCTCAGCCTGCCGTCTTGTCCTGCAAGCTCCCCGTTTATGTAATGGGCTCAAGTATAGCTCGAATGGGTACGATTGGCCTAACGAGCGTGCCTGTGGGGAGGCGTACATGGAAGACAAGCATCTATATCGAGAGACGCAATGGGATGTATCGGCCGAGGAAAGCCGTGCGCACCATGGGTTGGTCGCGATTGGTTTTGCGGTGCTTGCCGTGCTGGTGATTGCCTTTTGTATCTGGACGTTCGGCGGTCCTGGCGGCGCCACCTGGGGGTTTGAAGCCGACGAGGGCCTGCCGATTATGACCATGAAAGTTTCTGGTGGCAACACGGTTGCCGCACCGGGCGACTATTGGTATCCGCGCGACGAGTTTGTGCAGCTGCAGCTGAGCGGCGGGTCTATTCCGGGCGAAGAAATCGAACGCGTGACGTTTGATGCGACGCTCAAAACGATGACGGTGAAGCTCAAAGATCAAGGGGACGTGCCCACGACCATGGACATTGCGCTGACGGAATGGCGCTTGGAGCCCCCGGCGGGCGCTGCGGTATCCGAGGTGGAGCACGTTAAGATTACCTACCAAGATGGCTCGACGAGCGAGATTGCAAAGGCCGATGGCTTGGCGGAGTAACGAGGTGTTTGGAAACGGCGGGTCTATTGTGCCTGCGCGTTCATGAAAACCAGGGTGTTTTTGTCTGAAAGCTCGGGGATGTGTCGATAGCCGATGTTGAATGCGGTAAGTTCGCTTGCATCCTCGAGCTTGTTTTCTGCCATCCACCGCGCCATGGAGCCGCGCGCCTTTTTGCTGGCGGTCGACCGTTGGATGGGCTTCCCGTTGCGGATACCCTCGCCAAAGAGGCATGTGACGGCCGTGGCGTCGCCCGCGAGGTGGGGCAGAACGGCTTTGGCATACTCTACGCTGGCGAGGTTGACGATCGTGGTGTTTGAGCCTGCCGGGGCGATAGCCCGCGCGAGCTTGTCGCTCCAAAACGCGTAGAGGTCTCGGGCATCGTCAACGGCGAGCTTCGCGCCCATCTCCAGCCGATACGGTTCGACGGCATGAAAGGGACGAACGCACCCGTAGAGGCCGGAGAGGATCCACAGATGGTCTTGCAGCCATGCGAGCTGCGCGGAATCCATCACCTCGGGTGCCATGCTCTGGTATTGAATGCCGTGATAGGACATGACGGCAGGGGAGAGGTGGCGAGCGAGTGCGGGATTGTCGAGATCGCCGCTTTTCAGGATGGGCCCGAACTCATGCAGGGTGTTGAGGCAAGGCCCCAGCAGTTTGTCACTCACGTTCCACAGCGCCTGCAGGCCGCCGCTGCCTTCATTCCGCTCGATATCTAGCAGTGCGCGGTGGAGGCGAGCCGTCTCGCGCACAAAGGGTGGGATGCCCAGGACTTCAAAAGCATCTTGGGCCGCGCGCATCTGCTTGGCGGGCGAAATGATGACCTGCAGCATGAACTCTCCTCTGCCAAAAAAGAAATTGCGGTGGAATACGGTCTGTTTTGGCCGTTTATGGGCCAGTTTAGTCCGTATTTCACCGCAACTGATGAAGGGTTGGTTAGGCTCGCTCGATGAAGGCCTTGTAGCCGCGGTAGGCCTCGTAGATGTCGGCCTTGTTGGCGACCTCCCACAGGGCGTGCATGGACAGGACGGCAACGCCGGAGTCGATGACGTTCATGCCGTACTTGGCCATGATGTAGGCGATGGTGCCGCCGCCACCCGCGTTGACGCGGCCGAGCTCGCAGGTCTGGAAGTCCACGCCTGCCTCGTCCATGATGTCGCGGACGAGGGCCACGTATTCGGCGTCGGCGTCGTTCGAGCCACCCTTGCCGCGGCTGCCCGTGTACTTGTTAAAGCACAGGCCGCGACCCATAAAGGCGGCGTTTTTGGTCTCGAACTTGCCGGCATAGCCCGGGTCGAAGCCGGCGGACACGTCGGAGGAGAGCATGCGGCTGCGGGCGAGTGCGCGGCGCAGGGCCAGCGGGCTATCCTCGCCGGCGAGCGTCATGATCTCGGCGACGGTGTTCTCGAAGAAGCGGCTCGTCATACCGGTGGCACCCACGGAGCCGATCTCCTCCTTGTCGACGATGAGCGTGATGCTCGTGCGCTCGACATTGGCCACATTGATCTGGGCGAGCATGGAGGGGTAAGCGCAGACGCGGTCGTCGTGACCATAGCCCAGAATCATGGAACGGTCGAGGCCCATGTCGCGGGCGGGGCCGGCGGGCACGACCTCGATCTCGGCGGAGAGGAAGTCCTCCTCCTCGACGTCGTACTGCTCCTTGAGGATGTCCAGGAACATCTGCTTGACGGGCTCCTTGGGGGCGTCCTTGTCGTCCTCATCGAACTTGACGGGACGGCCGCCCACGATCACGTCGAGGATCTCGGCGTCGACGGCGTCCTTGGCGGGCTTGGCCATCTGCTCGCTCGAGAGGTGGATCAGCAGGTCGGAGATGGTAAAGACCGGATCGTCGGCCTTGTCACCGATGTTGATGTCGACGGTGGTACCGTCCTTTTTGCAGATGACGCCCACGAGTGCAAGCGGGGAGGCCACCCAGTGGTAGCTCTTGACGCCGCCGTAGTAGTGCGTGTCGAGGTAGGCCATGTCGCCGGCCTCGAAGGCGGGATTCTGCTTAAGGTCCAGGCGCGGCGAGTCCACGTGGGCGCCCAGGATGTTAAAGCCCTGCTCGAGCGGGGCGGTGCCCAGGTTGACGAGCATAAGGTCCTTGCCGTGATTGGCGGCGTACACCTTGTCGCCTGCCTTGAGCTCGCGGCCTTCGGCGATCACGGTCTCCAGGTCGACGTATCCCGCCTCCTCGGCCATCTTGATGCCGGTCTTGACGCACAGGCGCTCGGTCTTGTTCTCGCTCAAAAACTGCTTATAGCCGCGGCAAAGCTCCTCGAGCTCCTCGACTTGCTGTGGCGTGTACTTTTTCCATGCGCAGGGACGCTCCATGACGCAGGCTCCTTTCGGATCGATCGTGCTGGTTGATGTACCGTGAGCCATCGTATCACGCGCGGGCTCACGGTGGCGGGGGAGCTTGATGTGAGGTGGCCGCGGGGCGGGGAGCGTGTAAACTGGAGTGAGCAAACCGTGCCCAGCCCAAAGCGAGGTATTCAATATGTCTGACAAGCGCCGTACCTTTGCCGTTATCGACGGCAACTCGCTCATGCATCGCGCCTTCCACGCCGTGCCGCCGACCATGAACGCGCCGGACGGCCGCCCCACCAACGCGATCTTCGGCTTCCTGAACATGTTTCTCAAGATGATCGATGCCTTTAACCCCGACGGCGTGGTCGTGGCGTTTGATAAGGGCAAGCCGCGCGTGCGCATGGAGATGCTGCCGCAGTATAAGGCGCAGCGCCCGCCCATGGACCCCGATCTGCATGCGCAGTTCCCTATGATCAAGGAGCTGCTCGTCGCACTCAACGTGCCGATTCTGCAGTCCGAGGGCTGGGAAGGCGATGACATCCTGGGTACTATGGCGCGCCTGGGCGAGCAGGCCGGCTGTGACATGCTGCTGGTGACCGGTGATCGCGACATGTATCAGCTAGTTACCGAGCACGTCAACGTGGTCTCGACCCGTAAGGGCCTGTCCGACGTGGCGATCATGACGCCCGAGAGCGTGGATGACCTGTATCACGGCATTACGCCGGCGCTCGTGCCCGATTTTTACGGTCTAAAGGGCGATACGTCGGACAACATTCCCGGCGTACCGGGCATCGGCCCCAAAAAGGCGAGCGCGCTCATCGCACAGTACGGCAGCTTGGACGAGGTCATCGCGCATGCCGACGAGGTCAAGGGCAAGATGGGCGAGAACCTGCGTGCGCACATCGACGATGCGCTGCTGAGCCGCAAGGTCGCAACCATTCGCACCGATGCGCCCGTCGAGCTCGATTTTGAGGCGACGTCCTTCCCGGCGTTTTCTGCCGACGAAGTGTCCGCGGCGCTGGGCACGCTTGGTATCACCGCCATGCAGAACCGTTTCTTGGCGCTGATCGGCGGCGAGGGTGGCGCTGCTGCCGCTGCTAGAACGTTTGAGATGCCCACGATTGAGCGCACCGCTGCCGGCGATGCCGAGGCGCTTGCTGACGTGGCGTCCGAGGTTTCGCGTGCGATCGAGGCGGGCGAGTGGGTCGCCGCCGTGGTGGACGATGACAAGGAAGAGGGCGCGCTCTTTGGACTGACGCGCACGCTGTGGTTGGCGACGTCCAAGGGCCTCTTCGCGCTCGAGGAGGGCGACAGCTGCGCGGCGGCTGAGGTTGAGGGCTTCAACTTCGTTCACGGCGTGATTGCTGGCGTGCTCGCGCGTCTGTTTATGGAGGGTCGCGTGGCGAGCCCGGATATGAAGGTGCTGTTGCACGAGCTTTCGCCCATCGATTCTTCTGAGCCCGAGCTCATGGATCCGCTCGCTGCCGATTCCACGCGTATCTTCGATACCGTGGTCGCTGCCTATCTGCTGGATTCCGATCGCTCCGAGTTCGATGAGGCATATCTTGCCGATACGTATCTGCAGATGGCGTTGCCTGCGGCGCGCGGCGCAGAGGGTGCTGGTGAGGACGCTCCAGCGCCTGCCGCCCGTACTGCGGCTCTGACGCTGGCGCTCGTGACGCCGTTGCGCGAGTGCATGGCCCGTGAGAATGCCGCCAACGTGTTCGATGGCATCGAGATGCCGCTCGTGCCGGTGCTTGCCAAGATGGAGCGCGCGGGAATGCTCGTGGATCCCGACCGCCTGCGTAATCTGTCCGAGGGCCTGGCGACCCAGATCACCGAGGTCGAGCGCAGCATTCGCGACCTGGCGGGTGACGAGACCTTTAATATTGGCAGTCCCATGCAGCTGTCGCATGTGCTCTTTGATGTGATGGGGCTTCCGACCAAGGGCCTCAAGAAGACTAAGCGCGGCTACTATTCGACCAACGCCAAGGTGTTGAGCGACCTTGCCCGCGACCACGAAATCGTGCGTCTGATCTTGGATTGGCGTGAAAAGTCCAAAATCAAGTCCACCTATCTGGATACGCTGGGCCCGCTGCGCCGTGGTGACGGTCGCGTGCACACCACGTACAACCAGACCATCACGGCAACGGGGCGTCTGTCCTCGAGCGACCCGAACCTGCAGAACATCCCGACGCGCTCGGAGCTGGGTCGTACCGTCAAGACGGCGTTTTCGGCAGGCGAGGGAAGCGTCTTTTTGGCGGTGGACTACTCGCAGATAGAGCTGCGCCTGCTGGCACATCTCTCGGGTGACGAGCACTTGGTGCGCGCCTTTAACGAGGGCGAGGACTTCCATGCCGAGACGGCGGCGCGCGTATTTGGTGTGCCGGTGTCCGAGGTAACGCCCGACCTGCGCAGTCGCGCCAAGGCCGTGAACTTTGGCATCGTGTACGGCCAGCAGGCCTATGGTCTGTCACAGTCGCTGCATATCTCGATGGCCGAGGCGCGCGACATGATCGACCGCTACTACGAGGCCTACCCGGGCGTGCGTACATTCCTCGACAACGTGGTGGCGCGCGCCAAGCAGACGGGCTACGCCGAGACCATGTACGGCCGCCGTCGTCATATTCCGGAGCTCAAGGCCAAAAACCCGCAACTCCGCGGTTTTGGCGAGCGCACGGCCATGAACCACCCCATGCAGGGCACCGCCGCCGACATCATCAAGATCGCGATGGCCCGCGTAAGCCGCCGTCTGGAAGAGGAGGGCTTTGCCGCCCACATGATCTTGCAGGTACACGACGAACTGGACTTTGAGTGCCCCATCGACGAAGTCGAGCGCCTAACCACCATGGTCCGCGACGTCATGGAGCACGTCGTAGACCTCCGCGTTCCCCTAATCGCCGAAGCCAGCACCGGCATAACCTGGGCCGACGCGAAATAGAAAAACAGCCACAGGTCCAAAGCAGCCAAACCAGAAGGGAGTCCCTTTCAGCAAGGAACTCCCTTCATCCATAATTATTCAGCCAAGTATCTAGACGCCAAGACGCCATCTAGGCGGCAAGCAAGTCACCCTAGGACCTGGCCGGGCGAGGCGGGTAAGTTTTTCGTAGATTCCGCACGAGCCGGAAAGCACTTAATGTGCTTTCCGAGCGAGCCCAGGACCTGACCGAACGAAAAACTTACCCGTCTCGCCCGGCCAGGCCCAACGAGCCACGTTAACGAGCCGCCAGGATGGCGTCGATGAGCGTCAGTACGCCCCCGTCGTTGTTGCTCGGAATGCGCCATTTGGCATGCGCGTTCATGTGCTCCTCGGCATTGTCCACGATAAAGCTGTGACCGACGCGCTCCAGCATGGGGATGTCGTTGTAGGTATCACCCACGGCGGCAGCATCGGCAATATCGATGCCCAGGTGCTCGCACAGGTGAGCGACGCCGGCGCCCTTGTCGACGCCCAGGTTCATAAAGTCGATCCACTCGCGCCCAGCGTTGGTGACGTAGAGCTTATCCGAGAACTCGGGGCTATAGGTCTCGCGGAAAGCGGGCTCGGCGTCGTAGCCGGGGAAGAAGACCGAAATCTTGTTGGACTCGAAATCAATGCCCTCAAAGCTGTCGACGTAGTTGATTGTGTTGTAGTAGACGCTGATCTCGTCGTGGTATTGATGGTCGCGGGCAAGCACGTAGAACTCGTCGAAGCAGCACAGGACGGGGACAGCGCGAGGATCCTCCGAGGCACGGCTCAAGACCTGCTGATACAGCTCCACGTCAATATTGCTCTTATAGATATAGCTGCCGCGATAGATCACGCACGCTCCGTTGTCGGGACAAAAGGCGAGGCGGTTCTTGATGCCCTCGAACATCTCCTCGAGCTTGGGGGCGGGACGTCCGCTGGCGGGGCAGAATACGATGCCGGCGTCGGCGAGCTTGTCCAGGCGCTCGTCAAGACCCTGGGGCAGCACACGCTCGTCGGTCAGCAGCGTCTTGTCCATATCGACGGCGAGAATCTTAATGTTGCCGATGTTGGCGTCCGATTCGTAAGTTTGCATAAAAATGCACCTTTCGTTTCGAGATTGTTTCAGACGTTATAACCATCAACTAGTAGTCGAGCGTATTCTCGCAGGAATGGCGCGTATTTGCACTGCAATTCACAAACTAATGAAAAAACTTTTCAGAAATTTGAATTTGTCGCTTGTGCTGCGGGCACTTTAGCGTAATATAGCGACCATCAAAAACGGAGACGGAAAAACAACCGCTTACCGAGGAAAAGGTACCGTTTACGATATTAGAATTGCGCTCGGCGATAGGTGAAAGGAGAGGCAGATGCAGTTCGTAAAGATCATCACCACTGCAGACAATGCCATCCGACGCCAGCGCGCAATTTCCCGACGACGATAACAATCGTCTCTGTCCGCATGGGGCGCAATGCCTCAACAGAGTCATTTTGAGGTCGTTGGGTTTTAGCACGACATTGCTGCATGTTTCTAGGGCATGTATGTGCTGATTTTTGCTATTTAACCTGATATTGCACGGTATATGACCTTGAAATGACTTGCAACTGACCGATGTTCTAACTAGCTACCAAGGGCGAAAGGAAACAGCCATGAGCAAGGAAATAGTCGTTCTCGCATATTCCGGTGGTCTTGATACATCTGTATGTGTCAAGTGGCTCCAGGACGAGAAGAATCTCGATGTCGTTTGTGTCTGCGGCAACGTGGGCCAGGAAGAGACCGGACTGGATGCCAAGAAGCAGAAGGCGCTCGACCTGGGCGTTCTCGATTGCCAGGTGCTCGACCTGCGCGACGAGTTCTCTGATGAGTTCCTGACTAAGGCCATCGCCGCAAACTCCATGTACGAGAACAAGTATCCGCTGCTCTCCGCCCTGTCTCGCCCGCTGCTTGCCAAGAAGCTCGTCGAGGTCGCTCACGAGTTTGGCGCCACGTATGTCGCCCACGGCTGCACCGGCAAGGGCAACGACCAGGTCCGTTTTGAGGCTGCCGTCAAGGCGCTCGACCCCGAGCTCAAGGTTGTCGCCCCGGTTCGCGAGTGGGATCTGAAGTGCCGTCCCGACGAGGTCGCCTATGCTCACGCCCACAACGTGCCGGTTCCCGAGGGTGCCAACGACAACCCCTATTCCATCGACGACAACCTGTGGGGTCGTGCCATTGAGTGTGGCCACCTGGAGGACCCCTGGAACGAGCCTCTCGACGACGCCTGGGTTATGACCAAGAATCCCGAGGACACGCCGGACACCCCGACCTACACCGAGATTGAGTTTGAGGCCGGCAAGCCCGTCGCCGTCGACGGCAAGAAGATGAAGCTCTCCGAGATCGTCATCGCCCTCAACAAGATCTCCGGCGACAATGGCTTTGGCCGTCTCGATTTGGTCGAGGATCGTCTGGTGGGCCTCAAGAGCCGCGAGTGCTACGAGGTTCCCGGCGCCCTGACGCTCATCACCGCCCACAAGGCACTCGAGGATATCTGCGTCGAGGGCGACCTGCTCAAGACCAAGATTAAGCTCGAGCAGGATTGGGCTACCGCCGTGTACAACGGCCAGTGGTACAGCCCGCTCAAGAACGCGCTCGATGCCTTTATGGCCGACACCCAGAAGTTCGTGACCGGCACTGTCCGTCTGAAGTTCTTTAAGGGCAACTGCCATGTCGTCGGCCGCAAGAGCCCCTTCAGCCTCTACGACTACGGCCTGGCTACCTACGACCGCGACACCACGTTTGACGAGAAGGCCAGCGCCGGCTTTATCGAGATCGATACGCTGTCGCTCAAGACGTGGGCAAAGGTCCAGGGCCCCAGCTCTGCTGCCGCCCAGGCCTAGCGCCTCCTTCCCTTGGTATCCGCGCGGCCCATCCGCGTGATACATAACGGGCGCACGGGGTCCCTACCTTTCGTTATGCTTGCTGACACTTCTTAACATCGGTGGCCCCTACGTTCCGCCCGCATATATGACGCCGCGCCTGCGGCTGAGTCCGAGCCCCGCCGGGGTTGTCCGGCGGGGCTCTTTCTATCAATTTGGCGGCTCTGCGCCTATATATATATGAGGAGTATCCATTATGTTCAATGCTTTCGCGCATGCTTTACTTGCCCTCGCGCCCGAGTTCGATGCTGTAAGGGTCGAGGACGTTCCTATGAGCCTAAAGGCCTGGATCGATGGTTCGCAGGGCAACATCCGGAGGGAGACGTTGGGCGCCAAGTGCATGGCGCGTCACTTCTTTGCAAATTAGCTACATGGCTCCGCTCACGGTGGGGAATGTGTAAAACTAGCGGTTGAAAAATCGCTTTAGCGATATGGCGCATTGCTTTGGGCGTTTGTTTTGGTATTTGGAGAAAGGGGACGGTTCCATGGCTCTTTGGGGTGGTCGTTTTGAGGCAGGCGTGGCCGAGGTCACGCAGGAGTTTGGCGCGTCGCTGCCGGTCGACAAACATCTCTATAAACAGGATATCGCCGGCTCTAAGGCGCATGCCAAAATGCTGGCGGCCCAGGGCATCATCAGTGCCGAGGACGAGCAGGCGATTGCCGAGGGCCTGACCGGAATCGAACAGGATATCGATGCCGGCAACTTCACCTTCGACATCAACGACGAGGACATTCATATGTCCATTGAGAGCGAGCTGACGCGTCGCATCGGCGAGGCTGGCAAGCGCTTGCATACCGGACGTTCGCGCAACGACCAGGTGGCGACCGACACGCGCCTGGGCGTCAAGGCGCTGGCCAAGGAGCTCATGGAGGCCAATCTAGAGCTGCGCCATGTGCTGGTGGATGCGGCTAAGAAGTACGACAAGGTGATTTTGCCGGGCTACACGCACATGCAGCACGCTCAGCCCGTGCTGCTGTCGCATCATCTGCTGGCGTATTCCTGGATGTTCGCGCGCGACTTTACACGCCTGAAGGCCGCCTTTGATGCCGCCGACAACTGCCCGCTAGGTGCTGCCGCGCTTGCCGGTACGAGCTATCCGCTCGATCGTCAGATGACGGCTGCCGAACTTGGCTTTGCGGGCGTGATCCTCAATTCGCTCGATGCTGTTTCCGACCGTGATTTCCTGCTCGATTTGCATTACGCTGGTTCCGTCATGGCCATGCACCTGTCGCGTCTTTCCGAGGAGATTGTGCTGTGGTCGAGCTCCGAATTTGGCTTTATCACGCTTTCCGACTCGTACTCCACCGGCTCGTCCATCATGCCGCAGAAGAAGAATCCCGACTTTGCCGAGCTTATTCGCGGCAAGAGCGGCCGTGTGTATGGCAACCTGGTGCAGCTGCTCGTGACCATGAAGGGCCTGCCGCTTGCTTATAACAAGGACTTGCAGGAGGACAAGGAGGGCGCGCTCGATACCGCTCACACGCTCATGCAGTGCCTGTCGGTTATGGCCGGAATGATTTCGACTTGGACCGTCAACGAGGATGCCATGGCGCGCGAGTGCGGCGTGGGTCACCTTGCCGCCACCGATGTTGCCGATTACCTGGCTAAGCGTGGTCTGCCGTTCCGTGAGGCGCATGCCGTGGTGGGGCATCTGGTTCTGATGTGTGAGAAGCGCGGCTGCAATCTTGAGGACCTACCGTTTGAGGTGTTCCAGGAGGCAAGCCCGCTCTTTGAGCGCGACATCACCGAGGCGCTCGACATCCCGTCGATTGTCGCCGCGCGCACGACCGAGGGCGGCACCGCTCCTGCCGCCGTTGCCGTGCAGCTTGAGCGCGCCGAGGCACAGCTCGTGGCTGACGAGGGCGTGTTCGGATCGCTGACCAAGGTCGTCGAGATGGGTTACGGGGCAAAGTAGAGGTTTGGCTGAAGCCGTTTTGGCCATTTATTGATAAATCGTTTTCGCTTTACGGGCGCCTGCTGATGTGGGCGCCCGTATTTTGTTGCTATGGGGGAGGGGCTTGTCGAGAAGTTCTGTAGGACCTTTGGGCAGGTTGTGAATGGGGTACGTTCGCGGGCGGCAACCGACCGTCTGCTCTGCTCGATGCGGTTGATGGGCAGTCGGATGGTACTCTAATCGGGCTTCGAAACAGAAGTGACACATATGGAACGCTTCAATAAATTGCAACGTTTCAATAAACAGCTTTTTGTTTAACTGCAGCTAAAACTCTGTTACGATGCAGTCCAGGCGGGTGCCGGAATGGGACTTGGGCACGCGCGAACCTACTTGAAAGGCTACTTTTATGGCTATCGAGAAGACCTTCATCATGATTAAGCCCGACGCCGTGCGCGACCGCAAAATCGGCGAGATTGTTGCTCGCATTGAGCGCAGCGGTCTTGTCATCGAGCGCATGGAGATGACCACGCTCGAGCGCGCTACCGTCGAGGAGCACTACGCCCATCTGGCCGACAAGCCCTTCTTTGGCGGTCTCTGCGACTTTATGACGAGCGGTCCGGTCGTCAAGATGGTCGTTTCCGGTCTCTCCGCTGTTGCTAAGATGCGCACCCTCATGGGCGCTACCAATCCGCTTGATGCTGCTCCTGGTACCATCCGCGGCGACTTTGCCGTCGATGTCAACGCCAACGTGATTCACGGCTCCGACTGCCTGGAGAACGCCGAGATCGAGATCAAGCGCTTCTTTGGCTAAACCAGCTTTGACTCCTTAAAGCTGTTAGCGTGTGGCTTGGGCGCCGCGGAACTCCATCCGCGGCGCCCTTTTATTCCAGAATCTATGAAGGGGCCCGCTCGGACATGAGTTCCGAGCGGGCCCCTGCTGTTAGCTTGTGGCACTGAATAGTTTAGGCTTCGTCGACGATCTTAAGGGCGCGCGTGTGATCGATCTCGTTGAGGAGGTTAACGCGACGCTCGTGACGACCACCCTCAAACTCGGCGTCGAGCCACTCGTCGACGATCATCTTGGCGAGCTCGGAGCCCACGACGCGGGCGCCAAAAGCGAGCACGTTGGTATTGTTGTGCATGCGGGAGAGCTTGGCGCTGAAGGGCTCGGAGCACACGACGGCGCGTACGCCCTCGACCTTGTTGGCAGCCAGGCTGATACCGACACCGGTGCCACAGATCAGGATGCCTAGATCGACGTCGCCGTTGGCAACGGCCTTACCCACCTTGTAGCCGGCGATGGGGTAGTCAAAGCTCTCGGAGGTGTCGGTGCCAAAGTTCACGACCTCGCAGCCGCGCTCCTTCAGGTGCTCGGAGATGATGTTCTTGAGCTCGACGGCGGCGTGGTCGTTACCGATACCGATCTTCATGGATAGTTCCTCTCTGGTCTGTGCGGCGAGATTGCTAAAGGTTTTACCGCGTTCGACTGCATGATAGCGCGACTTTTGTGTAAACGCTTGGGCGTTTTTTGGTCAAACGCTTTAGCATGCAACAAGACCGGTTTCTCATGAATGAATGCCGTCAGTTTGCGCCTGAAAGCCGTCTACCGGAACCCGGGTTGCGGTTTTTGATGCATTGTTATCAAATAAAAGAGCTAATTATTATTGAGAGCCCAGCCCGTTATACAAGTAGGAGATACCTATGCCTGCCGATTCCCTTCGTGATGCCGCGTTTCGCGATGTTTTGAACCGCGAGCTTGTCTGCGCGCTCGGCTGTACCGAGCCCATTGCCGTTGCCTATGCAGCGGCGCTGGCGAGCCAGACGCTCGGTTGCGAGCCCGATCATATGGATGTTGCCTGCTCGGGCAACATCATCAAGAACGTCAAGAGCGTGACCGTGCCCAACTCGGGCGGTATGCACGGTATTGAGGCCGCGGCCGTGCTGGGTGCCGTGGGCGGCGACGCTAAGAGCGCGCTCGAGGTGCTCGAGAGCGTTAACGATGAAGACCGCGCTCGCGTGGCCGAGCTCCTCGCCGACGCCGGCTACTGCGATGTGTCGCTTGTCGAAGGTGTGCCCAACCTCTACATCAAGGTGACTGCGACGGCCGGGGGCCATACCGCGGTCGTCGAGATTACCGATCACCACACTAATGTCACGTGCCATACGCTCGATGGTATTCCGGTATGCGGCAAGTCGGCGGGGGAGTGTGCCGCCTGCGCCGAGCGCGTGGTGGCCGAGCGTGCGGCGGATAAGGCCGATACCCCTATGAGCATTGAGTCCATCATCGACTTTATCGAGGACGGTGACATTGAGGACGCCCGCGCTGCCGTTGAGCGTCAGATTGAGCTGAATGGCGCAATCAGTGCCGAGGGCCTTGCGCACGCTTGGGGCGCCGAGGTGGGTCGTACGCTGCTGGGTGCTCGTGCCGATGACGTCGCCTGCCGTGCCCGTGCCCGTGCGGCCGCCGGGTCCGACGCCCGCATGAACGGCTGCGCGCTGCCGGTCGCCATTGTGTGCGGCTCGGGCAATCAGGGCATTACCTGCGCATTGCCCGTCATGGAGTATGCCGAGTACCTGCGTTGCGACCACGAGCGCCTGGTGCGCGCCGTGATGCTGTCCGATCTTATCGCCGTGCATATCAAGAGCTATATTGGTGCGCTCTCGGCGTTTTGCGGTGCTATTTGCGCCGCGTGCGGCGCCGGCGCTGCGATTACCTGGCTGTGCGGTGGCACGCGCGAGCAGATTGGCGCGACGGTCTCGAATACGCTCGGTAACGTGGGCGGCATCGTGTGCGACGGCGCCAAGGCGAGCTGTGCCGCCAAGATCTCGGCTGCCGTCGATGCGGCGATTCTGGGCCACGATATGGCTATGCAAGGTCGCGGCTTCCGCGCCGGCGAGGGCCTGATCCAGGATACCGTTGAGCAGACAATCGCCAGCATGGGCTACGTGGGCCGCGTGGGCATGAAGGACACCGACGTCGAGATCCTCAACATCATGATCGGCAAAACCCAGGTTTGTTAGTTACGCGGTTTTACCAAACCGCGTAACCAGTCGACGCTGCAAGCCCGCCAGAGCGGCAATCTGCCTTTCAACTTCGGCGGCATGACCAGAAGGTCAATGCCGCCTTGTTTCAAGGCACCTTGCTCGCTCTGGCGGGCTTTCGCTGTCGTTGCCAAAACATCGGCGCCATCTTTGTAATGTGAAAAGGGGCTGAACCTTTGTCACATTCGGTCTGCGGCGTTATTTTGTTTGGAGCGAGCGAGGGGGTTCTATGACAGTTCGTCGGCTATTTGGTGCTCGTAGAAGGCTTCGATTACGGCGTTGAAGTCGCGGGCGAAGTCTTCCATGGTACCGTGCCAGGTGGCTCGGCTGGGCTTGCCCTGGCCTACATAGGCAGTCTGAATGCCGCAGGCGGGGCTGGGGAAGTCGCGTTTGGGATCGTTGCCCACCATAAGGACCTCGTGTGGCTCGAGCCCCATCACCTGAAGCTGCTCTAGATAGTAGGTGGCATCGGGCTTGCAGCGGGTGGCGTTTCCCATGTGCGTGACGAGCTCAAAGGGAGCGTCGGCCAGGTCGCCCCAACCCATGCGGCACTCGATGGCCCCCTGGGGAAAGCTGGGGTTGGTAAAGAGCGCGCAACGCAGCCCTGCGTCCTGTACGGCCTGGAGCGCGGCGTGTGCGCCCGGCATGGCGTGGGCGTTGATGATATCGTCGTTCTTGTGCGGAAGAACTTCGCGCTCGTAGTAGGTAAACGCCTCGTAGATGATGGGGTCGGACAGGCAGATACCGCACCTGCGCTCGACCTCGGTGCGGTAAAACTCAAGATTGGTGCGATTGTCCGTGCCGCTGCGACGATTGGCGTTGAGATCGACCAGGATGGTGCCGAGGCGTGCCATCGTGCCACCGCGGCTGCGGCGCCCGATATCAGCGAGCATCGATGAGACATCCTTAAAATAGCGAAGGATAAACGCGTTGAGGTTGATGCTAAGAAGCGTCTCGTCCATATCGAAAACGACTGCTTTGAGCACGCGGGCACCTTTCTCGTAAAATCGATCCAGAATCGTTGGCTCCGGATACTTTACCCCAAAGCCGAATGCCTGGCTGGTTATCATCAAGTTGCGGAGACGTGTGTTCATAAGATTACGAAAAAGTCTCCACACGAGTAAAAAATCGCAGTTCACGCTTGAAATCGAACTCATTTCCCCGTAACCTATACGAACGTGATTGCATAAGCGTCACATTAGTATCTGTCGGCTCCCGAGTGTTCCTAAACGTTGTGTGCTTGTCGCACCCTTCTGTAGGTCCTAGCAATCGGGGCCCCGTAGTTCGAAAGGGGTCCACCTTTGAGTGAGATTCAGAACTCGTCCATTTTCTCTCTTGACGATGTCAACGAGGAGGAGATGAACAACCTCATCGACGGTACGATTACCGACTTTGATGAGGGCGATCTCGTTAACGGCACTGTCGTTAAGATCGAGCATGACGAGGTGCTCGTTGACATCGGATTCAAGTCCGAGGGCGTTATCCCGGTCCGCGAGCTGTCCATCCGCAAGGACGCTAACCCTGCAGACATCGTTGCACTCGGTGATCCCATCGAGGCTCTGGTTCTCCAGAAGGAGGACAAGGACGGTCGTCTGGTCCTGTCCAAGAAGCGTGCCGAGTACGAGCGTGCTTGGAACCGCATCGAGGAGAAGTTCAACTCCGGCGAGAACGTCGAGGGCGAGGTTATCGAGGTTGTCAAGGGCGGCCTGATCCTCGACATCGGCCTGCGTGGCTTCCTGCCTGCTTCCCTCGTCGACCTCCGTCGCGTCAAGGACCTCACCTCTTACATGGGCACCCGCATCGAGGCTCGCGTCATCGAGATGGACCGTAACCGCAACAACGTCGTCCTCTCCCGTCGCGTCGTGCTCGAGGAGTCCCGTAAGGCCGAGCGCTCCGAGATCCTGTCCAAGCTCAAGTCTGGTATGCGTCTCCAGGGCACCGTTTCCTCCATCGTCGACTTCGGCGCCTTCGTCGACCTCGGCGGTATCGACGGCCTCATTCACATCTCCGAGCTCTCCTGGAACCACGTCAACCATCCTTCCGAGGTTGTCAAGGTCGGCCAGGAGGTCGAGGTCGAGGTTCTCGACGTCGATCTCAACCGCGAGCGCATCTCCCTGGGTCTCAAGCAGACCACCGAGGATCCGTGGCGTGCACTGGTCAAGAAGTACCCCGTCGGCGCTATCGTCGAGGGCACTGTGACTAAGCTTGTCCCGTTCGGCGCTTTCGTCGACCTGGGCGAGGGCATCGAGGGCTTGGTGCACATCTCCGAGATGGCCAACAAGCACGTCGATCAGCCTTCTCAGGTCACCCACGTGGGCGACAAGGTTCAGGTCAAGGTCATGGAGATCGACCTCGACCGTCGTCGTATCTCCCTGTCCATGAAGTCCGCTGCTGAGACTCTGGGCGTCGAGATCGAGGTTACCCCGCTTCCTTCCGAGAAGAAGGACGAGGAGACCGACGCCGAATAAATCGGTTTGACGATCACTTGTTTTAAGGGATCCGTCCGCAATGGACGGGTCCCTTTTTGCATTTGCTGCTGAGGCGCGCGATGCTACCCGTGCGCAATGCTGCCCGGGTTGTCTGTTTGCTATTGGATTGTCGGTGCGTGAAAAATGCCGACATCCCGCCTCGGGGAGGAGGCGGGAACGCACCGAGTAGACGGAGGGGTGCGGAGCGCGGTCGCGTCTCGACTGACGACGTTGCCCATCGACAGGACCATTGTAACGCATGGCGGTTCTTGGTTTATTGTGTCGAACGTTTGCGTTGTGCCATTGCCTGCGGCAACGGTGTGTTACACTCTTGCACTGCTGAGTGGGCCAGACGGTCGCGCGATGTGCTGCTTGCAGTACGCGTGAGGAAAGTCCGGGCTCCAGAGGGCGGGATGCCGGCTAACGGCCGGGCGGAGCGATCCGACGGAAAGCGCCGCAGAAAAGAAGACTCCCACCTGCGCCGCAAGGCGTAAAGGGAAAAGCTGAAACGGTGGTGTAAGAGACCACCAGCGTCGTGGCAACACGGCGGCTTGGCAAGCCCCATCCGGAGCAAGCGCGAATAGGAACGCTATGGGCCGGCCCGGTCCGCGTTCGGGTAGCGTGCGTGGAGCTGCACGGTAACGTGCAGACAAGATAAATGACCGTTCACGACAGAACCCGGCTTATAGGCCCACTTGGCAACTATGTTGACGCTGCGAACCCGTCAGCGCGGCAATCTGCCTTTCAAGCCTTCGGGCATGACCATGAGGTCAATGCCCTCGTCTTTCAAGGCACCTTGCTCGCGCTGACGGGTTCTCGCTTTCGTTTACGGAATCATCGGTGTTGCCGTTCTATTTACCGGGGTTACCGGTACGGCCTTTGCCGTATTATTGAGGCTGTTTGTTGCCGCGCTTAGTTTTGTTGAGGGGCTTTGTTGGACAGCTATTTTACTCTGCAATCGAATATTGAGGCTTCGGGCGAGTTTGTGGACCGCAAGAGCCGGTTTATTGCGCAGCTGGTCCATATTGAGTCCGAGGATGAGGCGAATGCCTTTATCGAGATGGTTCGCAAGCGTCATTACGACGCTCGGCACAATGTTCCCGCGTGGATTTTGGTCGATGGACGCGAACGCCAGAGCGATGATGGTGAGCCGAGCCGCACGAGCGGGATGCCGACGCTCGAGGTGCTGCGCGGTGCGGGGCTCAAAAATGTTTGCTGCGTGGTGACGCGCTATTTTGGTGGCACGCTGTTGGGACCTGGTGGCTTGGTGCGCGCCTATACCGCGGCGACGCAGGCGGCGGTGGCCGCGGCTCAGGAGGCCGGGCAGATCGTCGAGATGACGAGTGTCGTGCCTGTTGACGTGCATGTGGCCTATCCGCAGTACGAGCAAGTGCTTCGTTTGGCGCAGGATTCGGGTGCCAAGGTTTCGGATACCGATTACGCGGATGCCGTGACACTTCACTTGGTGTTTAAGGCGGGGGAGCAGGAGCCGTTTTGCGCCAAGATGCGCGAGCTTATGGCGGGTCGTGAGGAGATTGAGGTCGGCGCTCCCGAATTTGCAGAGTTCTAACGGCGACGGCCGGCGTGCTTTTGGATGGATCCCAAGCGCGCCGGCCGTCGTTTTTCTGTTGCTGCCGTTTACTCGGCGAGCTGCTTTAGCACATCGCAGGCGATCTCGACGGCATCGTCGATACAGCCGGGGCAGCTGCGGAGCGGACCCTTATCCGATCCGATGCCCTTGAGCGTGCCGCAGACGGTCGTCGTGTTCTTCTCGCCAAATCGCTTGGCAATCTCGCGCGACAGCTTGTAGGTCTGGCCTTTGGTCTTGGGGTTCTCCATGCCGTCGCTCATTACAAAGCCCATGATGGCAACAGCGCCCGAGATGGCGCCGCAGGTCTCGGTCATGCCACCCATGCCGGCGCCAAAGCCCTCGGTGAGGGTAAAGGTGGTCTGGGGGTCGAGCCCGACGGCAGGTGCGAGCGTGCAGGCAACGGCCTGTGCGCAGTTAAAGCCGCGGGCGTGGTATTCGGCAGCCTGAGCCTGGCAGGCGGCGGTGTCGAGCTGGGTGGTATCGATCTGCTTCATCGTTGTCTCCTTGGTCACGGTGTACCCGCCTATGGTACCCGTGACGGGGCATGTAATCATCGAGAGCTTCATGTATGCCTCATTTTTATCTATCGAGCAAATGCCCAAGGCTTGAGATAAATACCCCTAATCAATTTGTCCCATAACCTACCTTGGGGATGGGTTGAGAGGGGTGCAGGGTAGCGGTATCGTGAACCGAACGAAACGTAACCCAGGCAAGGGAGCTAGATATGAGCGAGCAGACCATCGGTACCACATGTGTTCAGGGCGGCTATCACCCGGGAGATGCGGAGCCGCGCCAGGTGCCCATCTACCAGTCCACCACGTGGAAGTACGACACGTCGGAGCACATGGGCAAGCTGTTTGACCTGGAGGAGTCTGGCTACTTCTACAGCCGTCTGCAGAACCCCACGTGCGATTTGGTTGCCGCCAAGATCTGCGAGATGGAGGGCGGCACCGCAGCGATGCTCACGAGTTCGGGCATGGCTGCGAACTTCCTCGCGATCTTTAACGTTGCCGGTGCCGGCGATCACGTGGTCGCAAGCTCTGCCATTTACGGCGGTACGTATAACCTGCTCGCCCACACCATGGGCCGCATGGGCGTGACCTGCACGTTCGTCGCCCCCGACTGCACCGATGAGGAGCTGGAGGCTGCCTTTCAGCCCAACACAAAGCTCGTCTTTGGCGAGACGATCGCAAATCCCGCCCTTGCCGTGCTCGATATTGAGCGCTTTGCCAAGGCCGCACATGACCACGGCGTGCCGCTGATGGTCGACAACACCTTCCCGACGCCCGTGATGTGCCGTCCCTTTGAGTGGGGCGCCGACATCGTTACGCACTCCACCACCAAGTACATGGATGGACATGCTGCTTACCTGGGCGGCGTGATCGTCGACCACGGCCAGTTTGACTGGATGGCCCATGCGGACAAGTTCCCGGGTCTCACCACGCCTGACGAGAGCTACCATGGCGTGACCTATGCCGAGAAGTTCGGTCGCGAGGGCGCCTTCATTACCAAGGCCACCGCGCAGCTCATGCGCGATCTTGGCCCCATGCAGAACCCGCAGGCGGCGTTCTTCTTGAACAGCTCGCTCGAGAGCCTGCATGTGCGCATGCCGCGTCATTGCGAGAACGGCCTGGCCGTTGCCAAGTTCCTGCAGAGCCATCCCAAGGTGCGCTTCGTGAGCTATCCGGGCCTGGAGGGCGACAAGTACTATGACCTCGCTCAGAAGTACATGCCAAACGGTACCTGCGGCGTTGTGAGCTTTGGCTTTAATGGTGGTCGCGCGGCGGCCGAGACCTTTATGAAGAGCCTCAAGCTCGCCCAGATCGCCACGCATGTGGCCGACGCCCGCACCTGCTGCCTGCATCCCGCTAACGCTACGCACCGCCAGATGAACGATGAGGAGCTCATCGCCTGCGGTATCTCCGCCGACATGGTGCGCCTGTCGTGCGGCCTCGAGGACACGGCCGATCTGATTGCCGACCTTGAGCAGGCGCTCGAGCAGTGCTAGGCTAGCGTTCGCACAAGGCGCCGATGCTGGCAGAAAGCTTCGGTGGCCTTTCGTTCCGATTCCGTAGGCGGGACCCCAATCGCGGCTGTTTGCAGGCGATCGGGGCCCCGTTTTTTTGCGTTAGGCCACTCGAAAGGATGGATATGGAGAAAACTGCAGAGCAGCTGCGCCGCGAGCACATTGCTCTAGAGGGCGACACCCATGGCAAGAACAAATGGGCGATTCTGTTTACCGTGCTCATCATGACGTTTATGGTGTGTCTGGATTCGACCGTCGTGACCGTGGCGCTGCCCGTGATGCAAAAGGAGCTGGGCGTGGGCCTCGACCGCATTCAACTGGTGAGCTCGGTGTACCTGCTTGCGACATGCGTGGCTATGTTGCCGTTTGGCCGTCTGGGCGACGTGCGCGGCAAGGTGAATGTGTTCCAGCTGGGCGTCATCGTCTTTTCGGTCGGTTCGCTGCTGTGCGGCCTTTCGGCCTCGCTTGAGGTTCTTATCCTAGCGCGCATTGTTCAGGGCGTCGGTTGCGCGGCGGCCATGGCTAACAACATGGGTATCATCACCGAGTCGTTTCCGGCGCGCGAACGAGGCCGTGCCATGGGTATTCTCGCGACCTTCGTGGCCCTCGGCATGATGTGTGGCCCCGTGCTCGGCGGCATGCTGGTGGCAAGCTTTCCCTGGGAGAGCATCTTCCTCATCAACCTGCCCATTGGCGTGATCTCGTTTATCGTGGGACTCTACACGCTGCCGCATGTTAGGCCAGAGGCCGGCGAACGTCCCATGCCCCTTGCCGAGGCCGCCCGTCGCTGCTTTGCAAATTCGGCCTTCACCATCAACCTTGGCTGCATGCTCATCGTGTTCGTTGGTATTGGCGCATCCGAGTTTATTCTGCCGTTCTATTTTCAGGACGCGCATGGGTTTGGTTCCGACATTTCCGGATTGCTCTTTTTGGCGCTGCCGATGGTGAATGCCTTTATCGGCCCGCTTTCGGGTACGGTTTCGGACCGTGTTGGCTGCGAGGGTCCCACGGCGGTCGGCCTGGGCGTGTACGTGTGCGGTCTCTTTGCGGTAAGCACGCTCAACGAGCGCTCTTCTATCCCTGTGATCGTGTGCTGCGTCGCATTTATGTCGTGCGGTACGTCGATTTTCCAGAGCCCCAACAACTCGCTGTATATGGGTTCGGCTCCGCGCGAAGCGCTCGGCTTTGCGGGCAGCTTGGGCAGTTTGGCGCGCTACGCCGGCATGGCACTCGGCATTACGGTGGCGTCGCATATCCTGTATGGGCAGATGAGCGTGGCGATGGGCGAGGCCGTGACCAGTTTTGTTGCAGGTCGTCCGGATGTGTTCCTGTTTGGTTTCCGTTCGGTGTTCTACGTGTTGATGGCTGTGGCCGCTGTGGGCTTTGCGCTCGCCATGGTGCGTTTGGTGAGGGTGCGCGCCCGCCATTAGCTTGTGGAGGCAGGCTTGCCGCGAATCGGCCCATCTACTGGTCTTGCGGCTTTATGGTGCGATGCGGCTTGTGGGACGGGTGGGGGTCGGTCCGTGGTAGACTATCGAACAACGTTTATTAATCGCGCGGTATCGTTGCCGCGAGAAGGGGTTGCGCCATGCAGGAGCTTGAGGATCGTATTCGCCATGACGGCATCGTAAAGGCCGGTAACGTCCTTAAGGTTGATGCCTTCCTCAACCACCAGTGCGACGTTGAGCTGTTTGACCACATGGGTGCCGAGTGGGCCCGTCTTTTCGAGGGTGTCGAGATCAACAAGATCCTGACGATCGAAGCTTCGGGCATTGGCATGGCTTGCATTGCAGCCCAGCATTTTGGCGGCGTGCCAGTGGTCTTTGCTAAGAAGGCGCAGTCCATCAACCTCGACGGCGAGCAGTATGCCACGACCATCTATTCCTTTACCAAGCAGAAGGAGTACCCGGTTATCGTGGGTAAGCGCTTCCTGTCCGAGGGCGATAAGGTCCTGATTATCGACGACTTCCTGGCCAACGGCTGCGCGCTCGAGGGCCTTATCAAGATCTGCGAGGCTGCGGGTGCCGAAGTTGCCGGCATTGGCATCGCCGTTGAGAAGGGCTTCCAGGGCGGCGGCGATAAGCTCCGTAAACGCGGCTTCCGCGTTGAAAGCCTAGCCCGTATCGCCGATATGGACTGCGATACCGGCGAGATCACCTTCGCCTAAGCGCGCAACACAAGCGATTGGTATGCGATGTGACAAAGGGACTTTCCCTTTGTCACATTTTTTATGAGGGGAGGTATTGATATGGATGAGAACAAGATGGGATGGCGCGAGTATGCGCGCTATGCCGAGATGTCGGTCGAGGAGTTGGCGCGCGATTGCGAGGTGCAGGTGTTTCGCGCGACGGGTCCGGGCGGACAGGGCGTGAACACGACGGACTCGGCGGTGCGCATGAAACATATCCCTTCGGGGATTGTCGTGACGGCGCGTGAGAGCCGCAGCCAGTTTCAGAATCGCGCGAGCTGTCTGCGTAAGCTGCGCGCTGAGCTTGAGCGTCGCGGGCGTCCACCGCGCCGACGCGTAAAGACCAAGGTGCCTCAGCGCTCTCGCCAGCGCAGGCTCAGCGACAAACACTTCAATGCGATTAAAAAGGCCAACCGTCGCAAACCGGGCAGCGACGAATGATCTCCTCATAAGTTGCGGTGAAATAGGGACTGTTTTGCGGCTTTAGATGCATAAACAGTCCCTATTTCACCGCAACTTAGGTGGGGTTAGCGGGTGGGGTGCCAGACGTGGAGGGCGCCGGCGAGGACGTCGACCTCGATGCGCGAGGCGACAACGGGCTCGCCGTCGGCCTGGATGGGGTAGTCGGGCTCCTCAAAGGTAAGCTCGGCATGGCGACAGCGGCGCATGCGAACCGGTGGCAGCTTGGTATGGTGGCCATCTTTGGCCGAAAGGAACATGGGAAGCGCGACCGCGCGCGGAACGGGGCCGCAGGCGTAGCAGACGTCGAGTATGCCGTCGCACGGGTCGGCGTCGGGACAGATGCGATAGCCCGAGCCATAGGTGGGTCCCAGCTGGATGGCCATGATAATCGCCCGCACGTGCTCGGCGGGCGCGCCATCAAAGCTGATAGTCATGGGGTAGTTGCGATAGCGCAGGCCAAACTGCTCAAGTCCTGAGAGGGTGTAGAGCGGAGCGCCCGTCAAGCCGGTCTTTTTGCGCAGCTCAGTGGTGCCCAGACCGATGGCGGCATCGATCCCGACCGAAAGCGTTTGGTCGTAGTACTCAACGGAAGCCTCGCCGCTACCGCTTGCGGGGTTCCACGAGCGAATGCGCCCGATGTCCTGACGCTGCAGCTCACAGGTGAGCAGCGCGCCAAAATCCTTGCCGGAGAAATCGTCGATGCCGAGCGTCTGGGCAAAATCGTTGCCGGAGCCCACGGGCAGGACGGCAAGAGCGGAGCGGGCGTCCTCCTTTTGTGTCATAAGCCCGTTGACGATCTCGTGGATTACGCCGTCGCCGCCGAGTGCGATAACGGTGCGATAGTCCGTTGCTTGGGCGGCCAGCTCCTTGGCGTGTCCCATGCGCTCGGTTAGCACCAAGTCAAACTGGGATGCGCGCGCGGTCATATCCAAAAAGCGCTGCAGGCGCTCGGCAACCTCATGCGCGGCGCCCGACTGGGCGGCTGGGTTGGCGATGATGAGCGTGCGACCAAAATCAGTTGCGTGCATGGGGCGACTCCCGGCGTGTGACATGGCAGTGCGGTCGCGCTCAGGGCGGATTGCCCCCGATTGTGGCTGCACGGCGATTATTACATCTACTCTATCAGGTCGTTGTGGCGCTCGATAGCATCCGCTACCGTACCGCCCTCATCCACAATAAGCGAACGGCGCTTGGGTGAGATGATGCGCTGGGCGGGGTATACGCCGCGGTGTCCGGCGGTTAGGTAGCTGATAAAGGCCACGATGACAAAGAACCCGGCTGCCGTGCCGTGGAACAGGTCGATGGCCATCATGCAGGTGGTGATGGGCACGTTGAGGCCGGCGCAGAACACGCCGAGCATGCCGAGAGCCGCCAGAAAACTGGGATCGAGCCCGGTAAGGCAACCGATCCAGCCACCGAGTGCCGCACCGATGCCAAACAGGGGCGTGACCTCGCCGCCTTGGAAGCCCGCGCCCAGGGTAAGCGCTGTGACGACCAACTTGATGGCTGCGTCCGCCAGGGTGGTGTTGCCTGCAAAACCGGCGCCGGAAAGCCACGTGGAAAGGCCGGCGTAGTCCCAGGCGTCGAGGAGGGCATAGGCGGCCAAAACCACGAGTGCGCCTATGAGTGCGCGAACGAGGTAATTGGTGATAAAGCGACCGTACAGGCTCTTGACGGTTCGAACCGACCAGGCAAAGAGGCGTGCCGTCAGACCGAAGATAATGGCGCTGATAACAACGATGACAACCGTCCGTGGTGTCATGTTGGGAACGCTGGCTATAACATTCGCTTCGTACTCGGTTCCCAAGGCAAGCGACGTAAAGTAGCCGGTAAACGAGGCGACCAGGCAGTAGATGCCCGCGTTGTAGTCGATTTTGCCGATAAAGCACATCTCCATGCCAAAGAAAGCTCCGGCAAGGGGCGAGCCGAATACGGCGCCAAAGGCCGACGAGATGCCGGCGAGCATGAGGTCGTGGTGATCATGCTTTTTGAGGTGTGCGAGGCTCGAGACGTTGCTGGCGATGGTGCCGCCAATCTGCACCGCAGCTCCCTCGCGACCGGCCGATCCGCCCGTTAGGTGCGTGAGCGTGGAGCAGACGAAGGTGAGGACGGCCATGCGCATATGGATGAGGCGTGTGCCCAGGGCGGAGTCAATGACCAGGTTGTTACCGCGTTTGGCGGCAAGACCGTGGTTCTTGTAGACCCACGCGGTGGCAACGCCCACGATGGGGAGCAGGGCGTACACCCACGAATGGTGCTCGCGATAGTCGGTCGCGATATTCAACGAGGCCAAAAACGCCCAAGCGGCAACGCCCATGGCGAGCGAGACGATGACGACGAGTACGAGTAACTTAGCGCTCGCGAGTAGGTTGCGGGCGTTGCGGCGCGTGTCGGCAGCCAAGAGCTGCTCGGAGCGGGTGATCTGATGCCTGCCTGCCGTGATGATGTCGTTCAGGGAGAAAAAGCCGCCGTCGTCGAGCGGCTGGGAATGATCCTGCGCCTCGTTTGCGCTTTCGGGTTTGTCGTTATGAGCCATACGTTCCTCTTTTAGGTTGCAACGCAAGCATTATAAAACGCGGCAAACGCGACGAGCCGGTGGGTTGGTTTCCATTCTGTTTCGCAGCCTGCAACCGACAGGTGTATTTGCGGGTACAGGCCGAGTCGCGGTCGTGCGTCGGGGGATTATACTGAGACAAGCATAAAGAATCGGCGCCCCTGTTGTGCGCCGTGACATTAAGAGGTGCATATGGCAGAGAAACTCATTCCGCTGGATGACGCACTGTCGATTGTCCTGTCGCACGTTGCTCCGACGGATCTCATCGAGATTCCCGTGTGGCAGGCGGCTGGTTTTCCCTTGGCCGAGGACGCGGTGGCCGATATCGATATCTCGCCGTTTGCCAACAGCGCTATGGACGGATATGCCGTGCGCTCGGCGGACTTGGCACAGGCATCTGGCGAGGCGCCGGTGACGCTCGACGTTATCGGACACGAGGCCGCGGGCCATGTGTTTGAGGGCGCAATCGGCGCGGGCGAGACGGTCCGCATCATGACGGGCGCGCCGGTACCCGAAGGCGCCGATGCCGTGGTGAAGTACGAGATCGTCGATGTGCTCGACGGTGACGGCAACGAGGGCTCGCGTGTGGGGTTCTCGGCGCCGGCCAAGGTGGGGGAGAACGTTCGCTCTGCCGCCGAGGAGGCCCATGCCGGCGACGTCGTGATGCGTGCTGGCGAGGTTGTGGCTCCGGCGGGCGCCGGCTTGCTGGCAAGTGCCGGATACGCGAGCGTGAAGGTGCACGCTGCCCCACGTGTGGGCATCATCTCGCTGGGCACGGAACTGGTCGCACCGAGCAAGGTACCGGCGCGCGGTCAGATTCGCGATTCCAACTCCTCGGCGCTGATGGCCGAGGCACTCGATGCCGGCGCCGAGCCCGTATTCTACGGCATTGCGCCCGATGATGAGCAAGCGATCGCCGAGCTGGTGCATCGTGCCGTGCAGGAGTGCGATTTTGTCATTACGAGCGGTGGCGCCTCAGCGGGCGATTACGATTTCGTGACGGCGCTCGTCCGGCGCGAGGGCGAGGTGCTGTTTGACCGCATCTCGATGCGTCCGGGCAAGGCCATCACGTTTGGCTTGCTTGGGGGTAAGCCCTACCTGGGGCTTTCGGGCAATCCGGCCGCGGCGTATGTGGGCTTTGAGATGCTTGCCCGTCCGGCGATTCGCAAGATGCGCGGTTTTGCCGAGGTTGCGCGTCCCGTGCAGCAGGCGACGCTCACACACGGCGTGAAAAAGCGACAGCATCGCCGCTTCTTCGATCGCGCCACGGTTTTGCGCGACCCCGAGACCGGTGAGTTGTTGGTGACCGAGGCTAAGACACAGAATTCGGCGCTGCTTGGAACTATGCAGCGTGCGAACTGCCTGTTGCGTATTGACGAAGGACCGTGCGAGCTCAAGGCGGGAGATGCCGTGGACGTTGTTCGCGTCGACCTGCCCGAGGGCGCCGTGTTGTAGGAGGAATGCTATGGAGCTGAAGATATCGATCGTGACGTGCTCGGATACGCGTGATCTTGCTCAGGACGAGGCCGGAGCCGCACTCGAGGAACTTATCGAGGCGCAGGGCTGGATGGTCGCCTCGCATGTGGTCGTGCGCGACGACGCCAGCGAGATCGGTGATGCCATCGTGGAGGCCGCCGATGAGTGCCACGCCAATGTCGTGCTCACCTGCGGCGGCACGGGGCTTTCGATGCGCGACGTGACGCCCGAGGCGACGCGTGCCGTCTGCGACCGCGATGTGCCGGGTATTGCAGAGGCAATCCGCGCGTATTCGATGACCAAGACGCGCCGCGCCATGCTCTCGCGTGCTATTTGCATGCAACGAGGTCATACACTTGTCGTAAACTTTCCCGGTTCTACGAAGGCCGCCCGCGAAAGCTGGGAGGCCATAGCGGACCAGCTGGAGCATGCGGCTCAGATGACAGCGGGCGGCGGACATACCAACTAAGCGGTTTACCTGCGGCGGGGCGACCTTATCGGTCGCTCCGCTTTTGTTTTCCGCCGAAGCGACACCGAGGTGCACGGTAACTTGAAACTATATTCTCTGGAGAGAATAATTTCTCATAATCATTATTCGCGCAGAAGTATAATCTGATTGCAGATTAAAGCCCGCGGTGGGGTACCCGGGCACAAGATCCGAAAGGGTTGAATATGTTCGATATGGTTTCACGCCGCGGTTTTGTCTCGCTTTCTGCTGCCGCCGGCCTTGGCCTTGTCGGCTGCTCGGGCAACAAGACGTCCGAGCCCGCTGGTTCCGATGCCGGCTCCGCCAAGTCTCCCTCTAAGAAGAAGGCTGTCGAGCTGCAGGTCTTTGCCGCCAACTCGCTCGAGAAGGCCTTGCCCGAGGTCCAGGAGCTCTACACCGAGCAGACCGGCACCACGTTTGCCGACACGCAGTTTAAGGCGTCCGGCGACCTCGTCGAGCAGATGCGTGCCGGCGCCACGGTCGACGTGCTCATCACTGCTTCCAAGGGCACCATGGATGACGCTGAGACCGCTGAGCTCGTCGACACCGACACCCGCGAGGATATGTTCGTCAACGACCTCGTGATCATTCGCGCCGAGGGCTCCGACACCAAGGTCGAGGCCATCGCCGACGTCGCGAGCCTGGACGGCAAGATCGCCATTGGCGACGCCAAGACCGTCCCCGCCGGCAAGTACGCCAACCAGGCCCTGGCCTCCGTGGGCCTCTATACCGGCACCGAGGGCGACGACGGCGAGTATGCTCCCGAGATCGCCGACAAGGTCGCCCTGGCCGACAAGGTTGGCACTGCTGCCGCCTATGTGTCCACAGGCGACTGCGTGGCCGGTTTTGTCTACAGCTCTGACATCTACCGCTACGATGGCATCGAGGAGGCCTTCGTTTGCCCCGAGGATTCGCACAAGCCCATCGTGTACCCGGGTGCCGTTGCCGATGGCTCCGAGCACGCCGACGAGGCCAAGGCGTTTATCGACTTCTGCCTGTCTAACAAGAAGGCTCAGAAGATTTGGGCTAAGTACGGCTTTGAGCTTTCCGCGTAGTGCGGCTTGGCGCGATAATTCCATCGTTTTGTGTTTCACTCCGTCCTTGTATTCGCTTGGAGCTTTTCGTGCTTAATAGATTCCGCATGCTTGTCGCCTGTGCTTTGATCTTCGCGCTTTGCTGGGTGCCGGGATTTGCGTTTGCTGGGGACGCTGAGGATGGGGCCCAGGTTGCTGCGACCGCTCATGGGCTTTCCTATGGGATCGAGGGTTTTGAGCGGTTGGCCAAGGGGACCGCTCGTGCCATGGAGGGCCAGCCTAAGGGCTACCGGTTTCCCGTTGACGAGGACGTGGACCTTGTAGTGGCGCCTGCTGCCGATCGCGTTGTGGTGTGGATATCGCCCAAGGCGGTCGAGAAGTATGGATTGGATCCGCAGGATAACGAGTGCGTATCGGGTCTCAAGGCCCTCGTCTGTAAGCTCGACAGTGCAAACTGTATGGGAGGTGCGCAGCTAGGGGACGTGGATCTTCCTTGGTATGTCACGCCGGAAACAACGTTTGAATCCGGCGGGTATACCTATGGCTTTGACGAGCGCGGTGCGGATGGGGACCGCTATGTGGTGATTACATCAGCCTCGGGTGATGCCAAGGGCGGCGCGCGTTGGCTTGATAGCGCTCAAATGGTAGAGGCATCGTCTGTCGTGTTGCGGGATGAGCGGGGGCCCTTGGCCTCTTCGGCCTCCTTATTGGGCGGCATCGACTACCGACCGTTTTGGGTGTCCATTAAAACGAGTGGCCTTGCCCTGCTGATCTCCTTTGCACTGGGCCTGTTCGCCGCGTGGAAGACTATGGGTACCTCGAGCCGCGTGAAGGGTTTGCTCGATTCGGTCTTTACGATTCCTATGGTGCTGCCGCCCACGGTCTGCGGCTTTCTGCTCCTCATGCTGTTTGGCCGCTCGACCGGGGTGGGTCAGTGGCTCATCGCGCACGGCGTCTCGATCGTCTTTACCTGGCCCGCGGCGGTGATATCTGCCGTGGTGGTGTCGTTTCCCCTGGTCTACCGCACGGCGCTCGGTGCCTTTGAGAGCCTTGACACGCAGATGCTCGATGCGGCGCGAACCCTGGGCTGGTCCGAGCGTCGCATCTTCACCAAGCTTATGATGCCGCTTGGCTGGCCCTCGATTGCCGCCGGCACGGTGCTCGCCTTTGCCCGCGCGATGGGCGAGTTTGGCTGCACCCTGTTCTTTGCGGGCAACTATGCCGGCATTACGCAGACCATTCCCATTGCGATTTACTTTGAATGGATGGGCGGCAATACGTCGGTGGCCCTCTTTTGGGTCGTGGTCGTAATAACGTTTAGTTTCCTAGTCATCCTGTTCATCAACATGTACACCGCTCATTCGCAAAAGTATCGCGAGCGGGGCCTTGCCCGTGCGGAGCGCAAACAGGCCAAAGATCTCACCGGACAGGGCGATTCGCTCGACCCGGCGGGCGGCGATGCGCTGCGTATCGATCGCGAGGCGCTGACCGAGCTCATGCGCGATGATGCCGCTTTGCAGGGAGGTCGATAGGCCATGTCGCTCGTTCTGGATATCAAAAAGCGCTATTCCGGCTTTATCCTCGACATGCAGCTCGAGGCCGGCGAGGAGCGTGTGGCGCTGCTCGGTGCCTCGGGTTGCGGCAAGAGCTGCACCTTGCGCTGCATTGCCGGTGTGGAGACGCCCGACGAGGGCAAGATCGTCGTCAACGGCGTGACCTTTTTTGACTCTGCGGCGGGCATCAACCTGTCGCCCCAGGAGCGAAAATGCGCCCTGCTGTTCCAAAACTATCAGCTGTTTCCCAACATGACGGTGGCCGATAACGTATGCGCCGGCGTAAAGGACGCGGGCGACGCCGCCGCGCGCAAGCAGCTTGCCGAGCGCTACCTGGGCATTTTTGGCCTGGCCGATTTTGCCGACCGCTATCCCGCGCGCCTCTCGGGCGGCCAGCAGCAGCGCGTGGCGCTTGCCCGCATGGTGGCGGCACACCCGGGCATCTTTATGTTCGACGAGCCCATGAGCGCACTCGATGCGTATCTTAAGAGCGCGCTCGAGCAAAACATGCTCGACCTCTTTGATGTGTGCAACCGCACCGTGCTCTACGTGAGCCACGACATCGACGAAGCGTGCCGCCTGTGCCAGCGCATCTGCGTGATGCACGACGGGCATGTTGAGGAGATCGGCTCCGTCGAGGACGTGGTCCGCCGTCCGCAGACGCTGGCGGCACTGCGCCTGACGGGCTGCAAGAACACAAGCCGGGCGCGCAAGATCGGGTCTCAGGAAGTTGAAGCCCTGGACTGGGGCATGACCTTTAACGTGGGCCATGAGGTTCCCGATAACGTGACGTACCTCGGTATTCGTGCGAGCTACTTCCATGTTGACAATCGCGCGGAGCGCGGTCGCAACAGCTACGATTTGCACGTGGCCCGTGTGAGCGATTCGCGCTTTGAGCGGCTGGTGCTGCTGGACGTGCCGCGTGCTGATGCGCCCACGCGTCTGCAGTGGAAGGTGAATAAGGTGAGTGTACCCGTGGAAGAGCTGCCGCAGGTGGGTGAGACTCTGCGCATGCATTTTGATGCAAGCAGGATTCATCTCGTTTGCCGATAATGCGGGTGCGATGCGGTCGAGGAGGTAGTCCTCGACCGCTTTGTTTTCACTTCGCCGTTCGCCGATTTCTACATGACTAAACCTTATCAGTCTGATAATTAATTATCAGACAGCGAGATGCTCACATCCCAACGTTGTCGTACGCGTGTCGGCGGTGTTCGTCTTGACGACAACCGTTGATATAGTTACCTTCGACGAGAAAAGGAGGGCGCGCCGATGCTGCAGAAGACATATTCGCGTCGCGTTGCCGCGCGCGCCCTGTATATGGCTCGGAGCCGCATATGAGCAGGTATGTTCACGGCTCCGGGAGAGACGACGCACAACTAAATAATCGACCGCAAAGCTGGTTCCCCAAAATTCCGGGTTTGAGCACGGCTGGGTTTTCGCCACCCACCGTGCAGAAATACCGTAGCTATTCATTTTTGGTTCGAGAGGGGAACCGTCATGGCTGAAGAATTCGATTTCCATCCGATGTGGGAGAGCCTCGGCATGAATCTTTCCGACCACGACATGCTGCTGGGCGCCGTGGGCCAGATGTACGGCGATATGTTCCTGACGCAGAACAATCGCCCCAAGTCTACGTCCTACCTGGATTTTGTCGCCACCAACATCCACAGCGGCCGTATTAAGGAGATGCTCGACAAGAAGGAGGCCGGCGAGGCCACCAAGATCGTCGGTTCGTTCTGCGTCTACGTGCCCGAGGAGATCGTGCTTGCCTGCGATGGCATCCCCGTGGGCCTGTGCTCGGGTGCCGACTGGGCAACGGACAAGGTCGAGGAGCACTTGCCGCGCAACACCTGTCCGCTCATCAAGAGCTTTGCCGGCTTTAAGCTGGGCGAGGTCTGCCCCTACATTGAGTCGAGTGATCTGGTGGTGGGCGAGAACACCTGCGATGGCAAGAAGAAGGCCTACGAGTTCTTTGCCACGCAAAAGAACATGTACGTCATGGATATTCCCAACGTGCATGACGAGTCGACGCTCGTGACCTGGAAGGCCGAGGTTAAAAAGCTTGCCGCCAAGATTGAGGAAGAGTGCGGCGTCAAGATTACGCCCGAGCGCCTGAAGGCTGCCATCCACGCCGTCAACGAGAAGCGTCGAGCCCTGCAGCGCCTCGCTGCCACGCGCGCTGCCGACCCGGCGCCCATCAGCGGTCTCGATAGCCTGCTGACCGTGCAGGCCGCCTTTATGGATGACACGCCGCGTCTGACCGGAGCCATCAACGAGATGGCGGCTGAGTGCGAGCAGCGTGTCGAGGCCGGCGAGGGCGTGGCGCCCAAGGGGACCAAGCGCATCCTGTACACCGGCACGTCCATGGCCGTGCCCAACTGGAAGCTGTTCAACCTCATCGAGAAGGCCGGCGGCGTCGTGGTGGGCGAGGAGTCCTGCACGGGCTCGCGCTACTACAAGGACCTGGTCGACGAGTCCGGCGAGACGGTCGACGAGATGCTCGATGCCATCGCCGAGCGCTACTTTAAGATCAACTGCGCTGTCTTTACGCCCAACGACCAGCGTATGAAGGACATTGTCCAGATGGCCAAGGACCTGCATGCCGACGGCATCGTCGACGTGGCCCTGCAGTTCTGCACGCTCTACGAGATGGAGTCGTTTGCCGTGGAGAAGGCCGCCGAGGAGGCCGGCATTCCATTTATGCACATCACGACCGACTACGCCGGCGAGGATGCCGGTCAGCTCCAGACCCGCATCGAGGCCTTCCTCGAGACGATTTAGCCGCACCTGCGCTAGGCCGTGCCGCCGGGTGTTCCTATCCGCGCGATAGGGATTTCTCTGTTGCCATGCCGGTCGGTGTCCGGATGCACCGCAGGGCGCCGACCGGCTTCGCATAGCTGCCGGGCGGGGATTTCCGCCGTCCCGGCAGATTCTATCTGTTTGTTCAGACACGAAAGGAACTCAATGAACAACGACCTTTTCAAGGCGGGCGTTTCCCGTCGCGGTTTTCTGACCGGCTCCGCTGCCCTGTGCGTCATGGCGGGCCTCGGCCTCACCGGCTGCGGCGGTTCGGGCGCCGAGAGCGGTAGCGCCGCTGCCTCCGGCCAGGATGTGGAGTATCGCGACGAGCTGCAGATCGCGTTACCGGCGAGCCCGGACGGTCTCGATCCGCACACCACGTCGTCGCTTGTGACCATGGACATCATCTGCAACGTCGTCGAGCCGCTCTTTGGCCTCGATAGCGACTACGAGCCCCAGCCCGTGCTGGCCAAGGGCTATGAGGTCTCCGACGACGGCCTGACCTACACCATCAAGCTGCGCGAGGGCGTTACCTTCCACAACGGCAAGGAGTTTGGCTCCGAGGACGTCGTGGCTTCGATGAACCGCTGGCTCACCGTCAACGACCGCGCCGCGAGCCTGCTGCCCGGCGCCACCTTCGCCGCCTCGGGCGACCACGAGGTCACCTGCACGCTGACCGAGCCCGCCATCGACTTTCTGATCATCCTGGGCAACCACTCCCAGTATCCGGGCATCTTCCCCTCCGAGGTCATCGAGGCCGCGGGCGATACCGGCGTGACCGAGTACGTGGGTACCGGTGCCTACAAGTTTGCGGAGTGGAAGCAGGACCAGTACGTCCATCTCACCCGCTACGAGGACTATGTCGCCGCCCACGGCAAGGCTTCGGGCTACACCGGCAAGGTCTCCGCGCCCACCAAGGACATCTACTATCAGTTCGTGACCGAGGCCTCCACGCGCGTGAGCGGGTTTGAGACCGGCGAGTACGATATCGCTGGCGAGATCCCCACCGAGAACTACCACGACTTCGACGGCAACGACGACGTCAAGCTCTACACCCATAACGCCGGCGTTCTGACCGCCTTCCTCAACATGAACGAGGGCATCTTTGCCGACGAGGAGATCCGCAAGTGCGCCCTCATGGCTATCGACTGCGAGGCGGCCGCTCTTGCCGCCTATGGCGAGAAGGAACTTTTCAACATCGATCCCAACCTTGGCAACCCCGAGAACGCTCAGTGGGCGACCGACGCGGGCAAGAAGTACTTCAACCAGGCCGACGCCAAGGCCGCCAAGAAGGCTCTGGCCAAGACCTCCTATGCCGGTGAGACGGTCAAGCTGCTGACCACCCCCGACTACAAGGATATGTACAACGCCACCGTCGCGCTGCAGGAGCAGCTCGAGAAGGCCGGCTTCACCGCCGAGGTCGACAGCTACGAGTTCGCGACCTTCATGGACATCCGCTCCGGCAAGCCCGAGCAGTGGGACCTCTTTGTGGCTTCCACCAACTACAAGCCCATCCCGGCCCAGTCCCTCTCGGTCTCCAAGGCCTTCTATGGCCTGTCCGACGAGAAGGCGCTCAAGCTCGTGGCCGAGACCCGCACCGCCAAGGACACCGACACCGCGGCCAAGAAGTGGGCCGAGGCTCAGGAGCGCCTCTATGAGATCGCCGTCATCGAGCCGCTTTGCCACTACGCTTCCATCACGGGCACCCAGGCAGACGTCGAGGACGTCGAGGTGCTCGACGGCGCCATCATCTGGAACGCCAAGCGTCCGGAGTAATGCAATAGCTGGCGTGGCGGCTGGAGGGGTCTGGTCCCCTGTGGTCGCCACGCCCCGTCCACGTTCAGAGGGGAAATAGACGCCTCGCATGTTGAAGTACACGCTCAAACGTATAGGCGCGATGGTTCCGGTGATGCTCATCATCTCGGTCGTCGTGTTTTTGATTATCTATCTCACACCGGGTGACCCGGCCTCTTCGATGCTCGGCATGGAGGCTTCGGCCGACCAGATCGAGCGCGTCAACGATAGCCTGGGACTCAACGAGCCGCTGCCGCAGCGCTACGTTGAGTGGATGGGCGGCGTGCTTACCGGCGACCTGGGCGATTCGTATTTTATGCGCCAGCCCGTCACGCAGGCGATCGCCGAGCACTTTGGCCCCACGCTATCGCTCGCGCTTCTGGCACAGCTCATCGCGCTGTTGATTGCACTGCCCTGCGGCGTCGTCGCTGCCCTCAAACATGGGTCGCGCACCGACGCGGTCTTGCGTGTCGTTGCTCTTTTGGGCGTGGCGATACCCGGCTTTTTGATGGCGCTCATGCTTATGTGGCTATTTGCCGTCACGTTGCGTGTGTTCCCGGTGGCCGGCTATGCGTCGCTATCGAAGGGCTGGTTCAGCCATTTACGCTATCTTGCGTTGCCGGCCATATCGCTTGGATGCGTGCAGGCGGCCCTGCTCATGCGCATGACCCGTTCGAGCGTTATCGAGGCCATGCAGCTTGACTGCGTCAAGACGGCGCGTGCCAAGGGCATCTCCGAGGTTCGCGTGGTGCTGGCCCATGCCCTGCGCAACGCAGCGCTGCCGATTCTCACCTCGGTCGGCTATTCTTTTGGCGCCCTGATTACGGGCGCCGTGGTGACTGAGGCCATTTTTAACATCCCCGGTTTGGGCCAGCTGGTCACGAGCTCTATCGAGCGTCGCGACTATCCGGTGATTCAGGGCGTGCTGCTGGTCATCGCCTTGTTGAATTCGGTGATCAATCTGGCCGTCGACCTTGCCTACGGCGCTTTTGACCCGCGCGCTCGCAAATGGGGCGATGCATGATGGCAAACTTTAAGAAGGCTCTTGCCAACAAGGGGTTTGTGGTCGGCGGCTGCATTTTCCTGGCGATTGCGCTGATCGCGCTCGTCGGTCCGCTGGTGTGGACGGTTGATCCCAATGCGCAGGAGATGACGTTGCGACTTTCGGCACCTTCGCCTGCGCATCCCTTTGGCTGCGATGACTTTGGCCGCGACCTGCTTGCCCGCGTCATCGCGGGCGCGCGCGTGTCGCTTGGCGTTGGCATTGCCGTCACGCTCGCGACGAGTGCGCTCGGCTTGGTGATCGGCGCCTATGCGTGCTACAACGAGAGGCTCGATCATATTCTCATGCGCATCTGCGACGGGCTTATGTCCATTCCGGGCGTGCTTTTGGCTATCGCACTCATGGCCATGATGGGCGCCTCGGTCTGGAACGTCATCATCGCGCTCTCCATCGTCTATACGCCCAGCATGGCGCGCATCGTGCGCTCGCGCGCGATGGTGGTTAAGGAGGAGCCCTTTGTGGAGGCCCTGCGCGTGCAGGGCGCCTCGACCGCGCGCATCGTGTGGCTGCATATCGTGCCCAACGTTATGGCACCCTTCCTGGTGCAGGCGACCTTCGTCTTTGCCGAGGCCGTGCTCTCGGAGGCCGCCCTTTCGTTTCTGGGCCTGGGTATCAAGGCACCCGACGCCAGCTGGGGAAACATCCTGCAGGCAGGCAAGAACGTGATGCGCAAAGCCTGGTGGATGATCTTCTTCCCGGCTATCGCCATCATCGCGAGCGTGCTTTCGCTGAACCTTGCCGGCGACGGCCTGCGCGACGCCCTCGATCCCAAGACCAAGGAGGACTAGCCCATGAGCGAACATCTTTTGGACGTGCGCGACCTGTGCATCTCGTTTGTGGGCCGCGATGGCAACGCGCTGGAAGCCGTCAACAAACTCAACCTACATATCGATGCCGGCGAGATCGTTGGTGTTGTCGGCGAGTCCGGCTGCGGTAAGTCGGTGTTTGCCCAGAGTGTCATGCGCCTATTGGAGCATGAACAGAAGATGGCCTATGAGGGCCAGATTGTGTTTGATGGCGAAGATCTGCTGGCGCGCCCGCTCAAGCGCATGCGCGAGGTGCGCGGCTGCGACATTGCCATGATTTTCCAGGACCCTTTGAGCTCGCTTAACCCCGTCATGACGGTCGGGACCCAGGTCGTCGAGGCCGTGCGGGCCCACCATAAGGTGAGCCGACGCGAAGCCCGCAACGAGGCTCTATCGCTGTTGGAGCGTGTGGGAATTCGAGATGCCGCGGCTCGCTTCGACATGTATCCGGGCGATTTTAGCGGCGGTATGCGCCAGCGCGTGATGATCGCCATGGCGCTTGCCGGTCATCCGCGACTGCTGATTGCCGATGAGCCCACCACGGCACTCGACACGACGACTCAAAAACAGATTTTGGATCTCCTGCGCGACCTTAACAGTTCCGAGGGCATGGCGGTGCTTTTTATCAGCCATGATTTGGGCGTCGTCACGAGCATCTGCTCGCGCGTGCACGTCATGTATCTGGGCCAAATCGTAGAAGAGATTGATGCCTGCGGCCTTATGGAGCGCCCGAGCCACCCATATGCCCAGGGGCTCATCGCGAGCATTCCGCCGCTCGAAGGCGAGCGAGTTGACACGTTGGCGGATATTCCGGGCACAGTGCCGCCGCTTACGGCAATACCCTGTGGATGCCGCTTTGCGCCTCGTTGCGCCCGGGCGGACGAGCGCTGCCGCGCGCAGGAGCCTCCGCTGTTTGCCGTGAATGCGTGTGACCGCTCTAAATGCTGGCTTGTCGAGAAAGGGGAGTGCCATGGCTGTTGATAGCGAAGCCCTGCTTAGGGTCTCACATCTGACTAAAGCCTATCCCATGCCGGGCTCAGGTTTTAAGCGTCAGGCCTTTACCGCCGTGGACGATCTGTCGTTTGAGATCGCGCCGGGCGAGGTCTATGGCCTGGTTGGCGAATCCGGATCGGGCAAGTCGACGACTGGACGCTTGATCTGTGGTCTCGAGCGTGCGGATTCCGGCTCGATTGTCTATCGCGGGCACGACCTCGCCACGATGTCGGAGCGCGAACGCAAGCCGTTTCGCCGCGAGATCCAGCTGGTATTCCAGGATAGCTCTACGGCTTTTGACCCGCGCAACCGTGTCGGCCGCATTTTGGAGGAGCCGCTGATTATCGCCGGCGTGCGCGATGCGGATGAGCGCCATGGGCGCGCGCTCTCGGCCCTGACCTCGGTCGGTCTTCTGGCAGAGCATTATGACCGCTATCCGCATGACCTTTCGGGGGGACAGCGTCAGCGACTCAATCTGGCACGGGCGCTTATTTGCGAGCCGCGCCTTGTGGTATGCGACGAGCCGGTCTCGGCGCTTGACGTGTCCGTTCAGGCCCAAGTGCTCAACTTGCTTCGCGACCTGCAGCGCACGACGGGTGTGGCGCTGCTGTTTATCACGCATGATATGCGTGTGGTTCGGCATATGTCCGACCGGATTGGCGTGCTCTACCACGGTCGTCTTGTCGAGGAAGGCGCGGCCGAGGACGTGATCGCGCACCCGAGCGATCCGTATACGCAGGAGCTTATCGACGCCATTCCCTAGAGGATGCTTCCTTTTGGGTATGGCGTGGGTTTGTTGTTTAATTGTCGGTATATCGGTGCAAGAGAGGGGAACTACTATGGCCGATATCGAGGAACAGCCTTTGCCGCGCACGTTTGAGGAGTTCAACGAGCAACGCAAGGCGGCGTTTATTCGCGTCAAGGATTATAAACAGGCGGGTAATCGCCTGGTCGGCTTTTTGTGCAGCTATACGCCGCTCGAGATTATCGATGCCGCGGGCGCTGCAAGTGTGGCCTTGTGCGGTACATCCGACGAGGTGATTCCCGAGGCCGAGAAGGTGCTGCCGGCAAACCTGTGCCCGCTCATCAAGTCGACATACGGTTTTGCCTATTCTCAAAAGTGCCCGTTTACGTACTTTAGCGACATGATCATCGGCGAGACCACCTGCGACGGCAAGAAGAAGATGTACGAGCTACTCAACGAGCTCAAGCGCACGCACATTCTGCATCTTCCGCAGGGTCGCGATCGCGCCTACGAGCGTGAAGGCTGGTACGAGGAGTGCCGCCTGCTCAAGGAAGAGCTTGAGGGCTTCTACGGCATCACGATTACCGACGACGACCTGCGCGCTGCCGTCCGTCGTCGCAACCGCTTGCGTGCGGCCCAGCTCGAGATGTTTGCACTGCAGGCCAACCAGCCGGCGGCCATGAGCGGCGTCGACCTGATGAGCACCATGTTTGCCGGTACGTTCAGCTTTGATATCGAGGCCTATACGCAACAGCTGGAGCAAAAGGTCGCCAAGCTGCGCGAGGCCTACGACGCGGGCGAGCGTCCGGTCGCGGCGGATGCCAAGCGCATTCTGATCACCGGCTGCCCGGTGGGCGGTGTGATCAACAAGATCGGTCGCACCATCGAGTCCAACGGCGGCGTGGTCGTGTGCATGGATGACTGCTCGGGCGAGCGTACGGCCGCCATGATGATCGACCCGGACGCGCCCGACATTCTGCGCGCCATCGCCGACCGCTACCTGGATATCAACTGCTCGGTCATGACGCCCAACGACGGTCGTATGGAAAACACGCTGGCCATGTGCGAGAAGTATCACGTCGATGGCGTAGTGGAGAGCGTGCTCCAGGCGTGCCACACCTTTAACGTGGAGAGTGCGCGCATGCAGGAGGCTGTCGAGGGTGCGGGCATTCCTTACATGAAGATCGAGACCGACTATAGCAACGGCGACATGGGCCAGATCGAGACCCGCATCGCCGCCTTCATCGAAACCCTCTAGCTTCCTCAGGCACCGGATCTTGCCCCTCAAACCGTCGCTTGCGTACCCAAAGTACGCCGCGCTCCTCTTTCGGGGCAATCTCCGGCACCTGAGAAACCTAGAGCTAAGGCGCCTGAACGCGCCGCTACCTTTGATGTTTAGATTGGGAGAGAGCCATGATAGGGATCGGGATCGATATCGGGTCTACGGCGGCTAAGGCTGCTGTGGTCGACGGGGAGGGTTCGGTGGCGTGGACGTGCGTGCAGCCAACTGGGTTCTCCTCGGTCGATGCGGCCGAGCGTCTGCGCGGCGAGCTTGCCGCGGCTGGCTATGACGTGGCTGCCGACGACGCGCGCGTGATCGCGACCGGCTACGGTCGTGTTGCCGTGCCCTATGCGCACAAGGTCGTGACCGAGATCACCTGCCACGGTACCGGTGCCGTGCGCCTGTTTGGCGACCACGGCACCGTGATCGACGTGGGCGGTCAGGACACCAAGGTCATCCAGCTTAAAGGCGGCCGCGTGGCCAAATTTGCCATGAACGACAAGTGCGCCGCCGGTACGGGGCGCTTTTTGGAGATCATGGCCGATCGCCTGGGCATTTCCCAGCAGCAGATGGCCGACCTGGCGCGTTCCGGCGAGCCCACCAAGATTAGCAGCATGTGCACGGTGTTTGCCGAAAGCGAGGTCATCAGCCTGATCGGTCGCGGTGAGCCGCGCGAGAACATCGCCCGCGGGGTGATCGAGAGCGTCGTGTCGCGCGTGGCCACTATGGCCGGGCAGGCGGCGGGCGCTCCGTACTACCTGACCGGTGGCCTCTGCGAGAACGCCTACGTTGTGGAGCGTCTGGGCGAGCTTTTGGGCGCACCCGTGACCACCTCGCCTCAGGCTCGCTTTGCTGGGGCCATCGGTGCTGCCGTCCGCGCGCGGGCGCTGGTTTAAGGGGCCCTGTCGATGCGTATCCTCAACATCTCGGCCCAAAAGCCCGACAGCACAGGCAGCGGCACGTATCTTTCGGCGCTCGTGCGCTCCCAGCTGGCAGTCGGGTGCGAGCCCGCCGTCCTCTGCGGCGCCGCTCCGGGCGACACGCAGGGCGACATCCCGGCGGGCGTACCCATCTATACCGTCGACTTCGATACCCCTGAGCTGCCGTTCCCCATCTGCGGTATGTCCGATGTCATGCCCTATCCCTCTACACGCTATCGTGACCTGACGCCTTCGATGCTCAAGGCATTTGAGCGGGCATTTGCTGCTGCAATCGATCGGGCGGTGGCTGAGTTTCGGCCCGATCTGGTGCTTTGCCATCACCTGTATCTGGTGACCGCATTGGCGCGCGAGTGCGTCCGGGGCGTGCCGGTTGTTGCCGTGTGCCATTCGACCGATCTGCGCCAGCTTCGTTCGCATGCGCTCGAGCGCGATCGCATCGTAAGTGCGGTTCGTCGGCTCGATGCCGTCTTTGCGCTCCATGCCGAGCAGGCTGAGCAGATTGGCCTGGTGTGCGGCGTCGATGCCGATCGCATCCACGTGATTGGGACGGGCTACGACCATCGCGTCTTCTGCCGCGACGCAAGCGTGACGAGGCAGCCGGGATCGCTTGTGTACGTGGGCAAGATTTGCTTTAAAAAGGGCGTCGAGTCGCTGGTTCGAGCCGTGTCATTGCCGATTGACGATGACGTCCGTCCATCTGGCTTGGTACTTGTGGGCGGTCGCGGGGACGATGCCGAGTACGCGCGTATCGAGCGCTTGGCCGCGGCCTCGGATGTGCCGGTGACGCTGGCGGGGCGCCTGGATAGCGATGGGCTCGTGCATGCCTACCGCAGTTCCGACGTCTTTGTGCTGCCTTCGTTTTACGAGGGCCTGCCGCTCGTGACGATTGAGGCCCTCGCGTGCGGCTGCAAAGTTGTGGCGACTGATTTGCCCGGCGTTCGTCCCTGGATGGAGGCGATGCTTCCCGGTGCTCCCGTGACGTGGGTGGCGTCGCCGCGTATGACGGATGTCGACACGCCCGTGGCGGCCGACCTTCCGTTGTTTGAGCGCGCGCTGGCAGATGCTATCGCGCAGGCGCTTGCGGCGCCGCCTTCGACGTTCGAGCCGTCGGCGGTCTCTTGGGAAGCGTGCCTGGGGCGTATACTTAAAGTCGTTGATTTGTTGGAAGGGGGTTCGTATGGCTAAAGAAACCGTGAGACTCACGTCCATGACGGCCGCGAGCGGTTGAGCCGCTAAGTTGGCTCCCGGAGCCCTCGCCCAGGTCCTGGGCGACTTGCCCAATGTGCATAACGACAACCTGCTCGTGGGGTTCGATACCTCCGACGATGCGAGCGTCTTTCGCGTTGGCGATAACCTGGGCCTCGTGCAGTCCATCGACTTCTTTCCGCCGATGGTCGATGACCCGTTTCTGTTTGGCCAGATCGCCGCGGCCAACTCGCTGTCGGATATCTACGCTATGGGCGGGCGGCCGAGCCATGCCATGAACCTGCTGTGCATCCCGAGCTGTTTGGGCGTTGAGGTTGCCGGTGAAATTCTGGCGGGCGGCGCCGACAAGTGCGTCGAGGCCGGCTGCTCCATCGCAGGCGGCCATACCATCAACGACGACGAGCCCAAGTACGGCCTGTCTGTGAGCGGCTTTGTCGCGCTCGACCGTATGCTCGCCAACAGCGGCGCGCGCGTGGACGATGCGTTACTGCTGACCAAGGCGATCGGATCGGGCATCATTACCACGGCCATTAAGGGCGAGCTCATCGAGCAGGACGAGGCCGCAGCCATGTACGACTCGATGCGCACCCTCAACGAGGCCCCGATCCGTCTGGCCGAGGGACTCGAGCTTCACGGCTGCACCGACATTACGGGCTTTGGCCTGATCGGGCATGCGTGCGAGATGGCCGAGGGCTCGGGCGTGCAGATTGTACTTGCGTCGGGGGCGGTGCCGCTCTTTGACCAGGTGCTCGATATGGCGCGTCTGGGCATTATTCCTGCCGGTGCCTACCGCAACCAGGATTTCTTTGGTCCGCGCGTGACGGCCGACGATGACATGGAACCGGGCATGCTGGATGCGCTGTACGATCCGCAGACTTCGGGCGGCCTACTCATCGCGGCGCCTGCTTCCGATGTGGATGAGCTTGCGCGCCGTCTACATGCCGAGGGACGCATCGCGGCCGTTGTCGGGCGCGTGTGCAAGGCGGAGCCGGGCGGTACTGCCGTCCGCGTTGTCCGTTAACGACACGTTTATTGAGCTATGTACCGTTCTAAAACGATTTATTCGAAAGGAAAAACTATGTCTACCAAAATTGAAGTCAATGCCATGGGCGATGCCTGCCCGCTGCCCGTCGTCAAGACGCTTAAGGCACTCAAACAGCTTGATGGCGAGGGCGCCGTCGTGACCTCGGTCGATAACGAGACCGCCGTCAAGAACATCTCCAAGATGGCGCAGGAGAAGGGCTGCACGGCCTCGGTCGAGAAGGTTTCTGATGCCGAGTGGCACGTGACCGTGGCGACCTCTGGCGCCGTTGCCGTGGCCGATCCCGAGCAGGATGGCGCTGCCTTTTGTGATGCCAGCGCCGGCAAGGGCAAACTCGTCATTTCCGTCTACACCGATTGCATGGGCCGTGGCGACGACGAGCTGGGCCACAAGCTCATGAAGGCCTTTATCTTTGCCGTGACGCAGCAGGAGGAGCTGCCCGCGACCATGCTGTTCTACAACGGCGGCGCCAAGCTCACCGTCGAGGGTTCGCCGGTGCTCGATGACCTGAAGGGGCTGGCGGAGCAGGGTGTCGAGATTCTCACCTGCGGTACCTGCCTCGACCACTATGGCATTAAAGACCAGCTTGCGGTGGGCGAGGTCACCAACATGTACGTGATCGTGGAGAAGATGGAGCAGGCCGTGCGCGTCGTGCGCCCGTAGCGTATTGGTTGGAGTTGCCATGAGGGAGAAGCGCCCGGCGCTTGTCATCACGTTTCCCACCACGGCGGCCGCCATGGGCTGCGAGTCCCTGTGCATCGAGCGCGGCCTTCCCGGGCGAACGATTCCCGTGCCCGGGGAGGTCGCTGCCGGCTGCGGTCTGGCGTGGAAGGCGTTGCCTGCCGATGAGGAGCTGCTGCGCGGCGAACTCGCCGCGGCGGGCGTTCCCACCGAGGGCTATACCGTGATTGATATGTGGGAGGTCGTGCGATGATCTACCTGGATAACGCGGCGACGACCATGCACAAGCCGCAGACGGTCATCGATGCCGTGACACAGGCGATGTGCTCGCTCGGCAATGCCGGACGCGGCGCCACGTCGGGTGCCCTCGATGCCGCTCGTACGATTCACGCTTGCCGTGCCAAGCTTGCACGCCTTTTGGGTTGCCCGAGGGCGGACCATGTGTGCTTTACGCCCAACTCTACGGCGGCGCTCAACACCGCCATCAACGGCGTGGTACGTCCCGGTGATCGCGTGGTCACGACGGTGCTCGAGCACAACTCGGTGTTACGCCCGCTCAACCGCTTGGCGACGGAACAGGGCGTGACCGTTGAGCATGCGGGCTGTGATACCAACGGCGCGCTCGACTACGACGAGCTTGAGCGGCTGGTCACGCCGGGTACGCGTGCCGTGGTGGTGACGCATGCCTCCAATGTGACCGGCAACGCGGTCGACATTGCGCGCGTAGCGGCCATGGCCCATGCGGCAGGTGCGCTTGTGATCGTCGATGCCTCGCAGTCTGCCGGTACGGCGCGTGTCGATATGCAGGCCATGGGCCTCGACATAGTGTGCTTTACCGGCCATAAGGGGCTCATGGGTCCGCAGGGGACCGGCGGCCTGGCCGTGTCGGAGGGCATTGACGTGGCTCCGTGGGCCATGGGCGGCACGGGCGTGCACAGCTTCGACCCACTGCAGCCGCTTGAGTGGCCCACGCGCCTTGAGGCGGGCACGCTCAACGGTCACGGCATCGCGGGGCTTTCTGCCGGCCTCGACTTTATCGAGGCACAAGGCGGGGTCGAGGCGATCGCGGTGCATGAGCGAGCACTGGCGGATCGCTTTCTCGCTGGCGTGCGCGAGATTCCGGGGATTAAGCTCTACGGTGCGTTTGACCAGCCGACGCGCTCGGCGATCGTCTCACTCAACGTGGGCGATATCGATTCGGCCGAGATCTCGGACGCGCTCATGCAGGGGTGGGGAATTGCGACGCGCCCCGGCGCCCATTGCGCTCCGCTCATGCACCGCGCGCTCGGGACCGAGCGCCAGGGTATCGTTCGCTTCTCGTTTGGGTATTTCAACACGGATGAGGAAGTCGACACCGCGATTGATGCTTTACGCGATTTAGCCTGCTAGAGCGTATATACTTGCGGGACGGGTCTTTTGCCCGTCCCGTTTTTGTTTCGACCCGAAAGGTGTGCCTATGGCCTCATCCGCTCCGCGCGGTCTGCGCTCCGACCATGTCGTCACCGTCGGCATTGCGCTGTTCTCGATGCTCTTTGGCGCCGGTAACCTCATCATTCCGCCGTTGCTGGCACTTCAGGCCGGTACAGCCACGCCGCTTGCCATGGTTGGCTTTTTGATTGCCGCCATCGGCCTGCCCGTCATGGGCTTTATCGCCGTGGCGCTTGCCGGCACGGCCCGCGAGCTGGCCGGCCGCGTGCATCCCAAGTTTGGCGAATTCTTTGTTGCAGCGGTCTACCTGGCCATCGGTCCGTGTCTGGCCATTCCGCGCACAAGCTCTACGGCGTTTGAAATGCTGGTGCCGCTGCTACCCGATGGCGTTTCGCTCGGCACGGCACGTCTGGTGTTTGCGATTGGGTTCTTCGTCGTCGCGTTTGCGCTCACGCTGCGCCCGGGTGTCATCACACGCGTGCTCGGTCGCATTACGGGCCCCGCGCTCATTGCGCTCATCGTGCTGGTCGTGGGTGCTGCCGTGATCTCGCCGCTGGGACCGGCTGCCGCGCCTCAGGCTCCCTACGATGCCGGTGCTGCCGTGCAGGGCTTTCTGACCGGCTACCAGACCATGGACCTGCTCGCGTCGCTCGCCTTCGGCATCATCATCGCCGAGACCATCCACGAGTTGGGTGTTACCGATGACAAACGCGTGGCCTTCGAGATTTCGCGTTCCGGTGTGATCGCGGGCGTGCTCATGGCCATCATCTACTGCGGCTTGGGGCTTGCCGGTATGCAGCTCGGCACCGTGATGCCCGACGCTACCAACGGTGCCGCCATCCTTGCCCGCTCTGCCTCCATGCACTTTGGCCTTGCCGGCACGGTCGTGGTCTTCGCCATCTTCTTCCTCGCCTGCATGAACGTGTGCATCGGCCTCATCAGCTGCTGCTCGCGTTACTTCTGCGAGACGTATGTGGTCGAAGGGGGAGCGGAGGCCTCCGAGGAGGCCATGCGCCGTCCCTTTGCGATTCTCGCCTTTGTGTTCGCAGCGTTTTCGTGCGTGCTCTCCAATGTGGGCCTCGACGTGATTCTTATGTTCTCGGTGCCCATGCTCAACGCCTTGTATCCCGTTGCCATCGTGCTGGTACTGATGGGCCTGGTGCACGGCTTTTGCGACGCTCATCCGCAAGTGTGGGTTTGGGTCGGCGGCGTTGTCGCGGTGCAGAGCGTGATCACCTCGGTTCGCGATGCGTTCTTTGCGGGCGTGTGGCTGCCGTTTGATGCGCTGCCGCTGGCGGATATCGGTGCCGCGTGGGCGCCGGTTGCCGTGGTTGCCTTTGTAATCGGCCTGCTCCATAGTCGTTTTGTCGCACATTCGAGGAGCTAAGGCATCAATGCTTGCACAGGCGGGGAGTCTCCCCTATAATTTCCTACGCTTTGGGACACGCAAGGTTTAGACCTTAGCTGCTCAACACCTTCGGGACGTGGCGCAGTTTGGTAGCGCGCCTGCTTTGGGAGCAGGATGTCGCAGGTTCAAATCCTGTCGTCCCGACCATATCTTGCGGGCGTAGTTCAATGGTAGAACCCCAGCCTTCCAAGCTGATGACGCGGGTTCGATTCCCGTCGCCCGCTCCACAAGATAGCTTAACGGCTCTGATTCCCTTTGGGATCAGAGCCATTTTCATATACATGCCGGGGACCCCACATCCCCTCCTAAGTTGCGGTGAAATACGGACTGTTTTTCGGCTTTTATGGCCCATGTACTCCGTATTTCACCGCAACTATTTGTAAGGTTGGATTTTGATGCCGTTGGGAGGGTCGTAGCGACCGTCTACCGAGAGTGGAAATATTTTTTGAAGCTCTGACCTGCGGCGTCAAGCTTTTTGTCAGCTTTTGGCAAAGCCTGCGGACGGAAGCATGCGATAGCGTAATGGTATTCTCTCCGCCGTGATGGTTATGGGGTTGGCCATGCTCGATAAAGGCAAACATTTTCCGCAGTCATATGCAAGGATGCTATTCTCGGCCGTTGGAATTCATCAAGATGGACAGCTGCTTATAACAATTGATCCTTGGGATGAACGCCGTGCGCGTGAGCTTATGCAGGAAGAGCTCATGCTTCGTCTTTACAACCACGTGTATGCGGATCCGGTCTATTGGAATAATCTTGGGGTTGAAGATCGCATCTTTCAGCTGGCATCCGCTATTGCGGTCGTTGAACCGGATGCTGTGTTTTGCGGATCGACGGCAGCGCTGCTCTACGGCATCGGCTCGGCGTATACGCTTCTGGATAAAGTGCAAGTACTGCTGCCACGGTCTACAAGGCGTGATACGTATGAGTTCGTTGAATACAAGCGCTGGCGGGCGGGCGAAGTGTGGCGGCTAGGTCTGTTTACACTGACGGATCCGTGTCGAACGGTTGTTGATATCGCTCGAACGAGCGCCTTTCGCTATGCGCTGGGCTATGTCGATGGCTTGGCCCGTGAGTACGATGTCGAACGCGAAGAACTGCGAGCATACGCGCAGGCAAATTGCCGAGGGTTGCATGGCATCGCGCGTGCTTTTGACGTTTTTGAGTATATGGACGGCAGGTCAGACAATGGCGGCGAGTCTGAGGCGAGAGCAGCGATGATTCTCGCTGGGGTTGCCGCGCCCGAGCTTCAAGTTGAGATAACGCGACCGGGAAACGCTGGCTATTATCTAGCAGATTATGGCTGGCAGATGCCAGGCGGCTCATGGACGCTGGCAGAGCTGCATGGGCTAGGCAAGTTTGAAGACGAAGCTCAAAATGATCCAGAGCAGGCGGCGGCAAAAACGTATCGAGCGGCCCTCATGCGCGACGCGAACCTTCGCGCCATGGGCCACAACGTCATTCATTTCAAACTCTCGGACACCTATGACGTAGAATCGTTCGGTGCCATGATGCGCGGCTACGGCATTCCGACAACAAAACCCTACGCCGAATCCCGATAGCGAAATCGTTCGCGGTCCACCTTCAATAAGTTGCGGTGAAATACGGACTGTTTTGCGGTTTGACCAGCAAAAACAGTCCGTATTTCACCGCAACTTAGGAGGGGATGGGGTTAGCTGCGAGGGCGGTGGCGGAGTTTGTCGATGGTGGAGTCGGTGCTTCGGCTGCGGGCTTCGGCGGCGCGGTCGCGGACTTCGGCAGCGGTTTGGCGCTTGCGGCGGTAATCGATCATGCCTTGAATGATGGGCTTGCCAAAGCTCACGACATCATCGTTGTAGATGGCGGTTCGGGCTGCGAGGAGGCAGTCGGTAAAGTCCATATGGGTCTTGCCAAAGAGTTTGACGGCAAGGGCGACAACGGTGGGCTCGTCGACCATGACGTCATCGAGCAGCCTTCTCATGGCCGTAGCAATCTCAGTGCGGGGAACCTTATAGACGTCGCGCAGCGTGACCACGACGCGCGTGATGATCTCGGGGTAGACGCGAGCGGTGCGCGTGGCGATGACCTTGGCGGCGCGCGGTGACAGAACTTCGTCGTCGTCAAGCAGGTAGCGTAGGATGACGGTCTCGTCGATGATGGTGCTACTCATGGATATCTACTTCCTCGGGACCCAAAATCGAATCGTCGCTTTCCGTGGCAAGGTATTCAACCCAGGCATTGCGCTCCTCGGCGCGGCGATTGGGGTCACCATATGCTTTGAGCGATCCATAGGCGGCGGTGCCGTCCTTTGAGCGCACGGCGACCGGCTAAAAGGGAAGCTTGCGCATCAAAATGCTTTGCGCGACAAATAAACGGACAGCCTCGGCGAGCGATGTGCCCATGGCGTCGTAGAGATGCTCGGCATGCTGCTTGTCTTCCTCGCGAATGCGCACCTGCAGGATGGCTCGTTTTTGCGTCGATGACATTACTGGCCTCCCTTAATGAGCGTGCAATATGAACAGTCAAATACAGCATCGGCTAATAATAGCCAATCTTATAACCACTACTTTATTGCACTAGAGTAATTGATTGTGAACAACATTACAAACGTACTACATCCTTCAGAAGCGAACGTGAAATCTTTCTTGGGCGTACGCATGTAATACACTCACCTTTATAGCTTATAGAGAATAATTCCAACCTGCCCAAACCCCTGCAATACACCCGTATTGCAGGGCCTATGCTCAAGTTTGCCCCCTGCAACTGCGTATATTTAACCTGTATATCGTTGGAGGAATTCTATCGAAGTGCCTGTTTCGCCGCATGCGCTCGATACGCCGATGCCGGACCACGGGCGGTCCGGGGCAACGTCGGCAGGGTCTCTCCGGCATGGGATTCAGGAGGGAGTGAACAACATGGGCAATAAACGAGTCGTGGCTGATTCCTCACGCTGCATTGGGTGCCAAACCTGTATGGCGGCGTGCATCGAGGCACACGATATTCCCGGCAACATCGCCGCGCCGCGCCTGCGCGTGACGCGTACGTACGAGATCTCCGCACCGGTGGCTTGCCATCATTGCGAGGATGCCCCGTGCGCGAAGGCCTGTCCTACGGGCGCCTTGTTCTTTGATCCAAAGAACCATCGCATCGGCGTCAACGAGGACAACTGCATCGGCTGCAAGAGCTGCGTCATGGCATGCCCCTTTGGCGCCGTGAGCGTGGCGACCACGCAGGTCCCCGTCTTGATGGGCGACGTGCGCGTGGGTTCGCAGACTAAGAGCTTCGTGCTTAAGTGCGACCTGTGCGTGGACCGTCCCGGCGGTCCGGCGTGTGCCGAGGCGTGCCCGACCAAGGGTCTCACCCTGGTAGACGATGAGCGCCTGGCAGAACTGACTGCCGAGCGTGCCCGCGCCACCATCGAAAACGAGGCGTAAGCGTCGGGGCGACAGGCCCAATGATTGTCAAATAAGTACCGAGTATTCGGTAGCAGAGAAAGGAAGGAGGGTGTCATGGAGAAGCATAAAGTGATTTGCCCGTACTGCGGCGCCGGTTGCCAGTTTAACCTCTTGGTCCAAAACGGCCAGGTCGTGGGTACCGAACCGCTCAACGGCATCACCAACCAGAGCGAGCTGTGCCTTAAGGGCATGAGCGGCTACGACTTCATCAACGACACCAAGATCTTGACTCCTCGCGTACTGCACCCGATGATCCGCCGCACCAAGGGCGCGGATCTTGAGCGCGTAAGCTGGGACGAGGCACTGGATTTCACCGCATCTAAGATGCAGGCCATAATTGACGAATATGGTCCTAACGCTGTCATGACCACCGGCTCTTCGCGAGGCGGCGGCAATGAGGCGAACTACGTCATGCAGAAGTTTACGCGTGCGTGCATCGGCACCCACAGCGTGGACAACTGCGCCCGTACTTGACACGGCCCTACTGTCCTCGGTCTGATGGACACGGTTGGTTCAGGTTGCATGTCATGCTCCATCCCCGGTATGGAGGATGCGGGCTGCATTTTCCTCTTCGGCTATAACCCTGCCGATTCGCACCCCATCGTCGCAAGGCGTATCGTGCGAGCCAAAGAAAAGGGTTGCAAGATCATCGTCGCCGATCCGCGCCATATCGAAACCGCGCGTATCGCCGATCTCTACCTTCCGATCAAGAACGGTTGCAATGTCGCGTTCCTCAACGCCTTTGCCAACTGCTTGGTCAACGATGGCCTCTACGACAAGGAATTCGTCGCCGAGCATACGAACGGCTTTGACGAGTGGTGGGAGACCATCAAGAACTACACTCCCGAATCCGTACAGGACATCACGGGTGTTGAGCCCGCGCTGATCCACCAAGCTGCCGAGATGTACGCCACGGCGAAGCCCTCTGCCATCATTGGCTGGGGCATGGGCGTATGCCAGCAGAAGCAGAACCTGAAGACGGTGCACACCATTGCCTCCATCGCCTGCGTTGCCGGCCAGATCGGCAAACCCAATTCCGGCCTCGCGCCCGTGCGTGGTCAGAACAACGTCCAGGGCTCCTGCGATATGGGCATGCTGCCCAACCTGTACCCTGGCTACCAAAAGGTCACCGACCCGGCAGTGCGTGCCAAGTTTGCCAAGGCTTGGGGCGTGCCCGAGGAAAAGCTCCCGCTCGAGGAGGGCTACAAGCTCACCGACCTGGGCCACCTGGTCGACGAGGGCAAGGTGCACTGCTTCTACAACTACGGCGAGGACCCGGTGCAGACCGAGCCCGATTCGGCCGGTATGCGCAAGACGCTCTCCGAGCTGGATCTGTTCATTTGCCAGGACATCTTTATGACGCAGACGACCATGCTCGCCGACGTCATCCTGCCCGCTACCTCTTGGGGCGAGCACGAGGGTGTCTTTACTGCATCCGACCGTAGCTTCCAGCACTTTGACGCGGCCGTTCCGCCCAAGGGCGAGTGCCGTCACGACTGGGAGATCTTCGCGGACCTGTCCACGCGTATGGGTTACCCCATGCACTACGACAACACCGAGCAGATCTGGAACGAGTGCATTAGCCTGTGCCCCAACTTTGTGGGCGCGACCTACGAGAAGATGGCTCCCGAGGGCGGTTACGCCCAGTGGCCTGTCAAGAGCACCGATGTGAACGACCACGGTACGCCCGACATGTTCGCTGGTGGCAAGTTCACCACCAAGGACGGTCGCGCCAACCTGATGGCGCACGATTGGGAGGCGCCCTCCGAGCTTCCCGACGATGAGTACCCGCTCATCCTGTGCACCGTCCGCGAGGTCGGCCACTACAGCTGCCGCTCGATGACCGGCAACTGCAAGACGCTGGCGCTGCTTGCCGACGAGCCCGGTTTTGTCCGCATGAATCCCGCGGACGCCGAGGCGCGCGGCATCAAGAACGGCGACATCGTCTCGATTCACAGCCGCCGCGGCCAGGTATACAGCCGCGCCGACGTGAGCGATCGCATCAACAAGGGCACGGTCTATATGACCTACCAGTGGTGGATCGGCAAGTGCAACGAGCTGACCATTCACAAGGTCGACCCGGTCTCGCATACGCCCGAGGACAAGTTCTCCGCCTGCCAGGTCGACGCTATCGCCGACCAGGTCTGGGCCGAGGGCGAGGTCGAGCGTCAGTACACCGAGCTCAAGCAGGCTCTGGTGGACGCAGCCGCTCCCCAGGACGTTGAGCCCGGTGCCGCCAAGTTCGACGACGAGACGCACGTGAATCAAATCGTGTAGTCCCGTTCTCGTTGGCTATTTGGGCCGGGCGTCCCGTACGTTCGGGAGCCCGGCCCGTTATTTTGAAAGGAAGTGGGGATGAACCGCTTCATCGACATCAACCCGGAGAGGTGCATCGGCTGCGGAACATGCCAGTCCGCCTGTGCCGACGCCCACCGGATGCAGGGCCTTCAGGATACGCCGCGCCTGGCGCTCGTGAAGACCGGCGGTATTTCGGCCGCCCTTGCCTGCCACCATTGCGAGGGTGCCCCCTGCGCCGAGGTTTGCCCGGTGAATGCCATCGAGCACGATGGCGACCGCATCCACGTCAAGGAGCAGGAGTGCATCGGGTGCAGACTGTGCGCCATCGCGTGCCCCTTCGGAGCCATCCATCCCGATGGCACGTCTATCGCCGGTGTCGCAGGCATGTGCGACCCGACGCCTTCGTATCCTAAGTCCCTGAGCAGCCTGCTTACGTGGGCTCCTGGCCAGTACACCTGCGCTATCAAGTGCGACCTGTGCGCCTTCGATCCGGACGGCCCGCATTGTGTGGCGGCGTGCCCCACCAAGGCGCTGACCGTCATGGGCGGCGCGGCCGATCGCGAGCTCGACGAGGCCAAGCGCCTGCGCTCGATCGAAAACGGTCCGGTTGTCGACGTTACCGCTGTGGCCCAGGGCCTGTCCGAGAAAGCAGAAGGGAGCGTAAACAATGGATAGCATGACGCTGTTTATCGCATCGCTTGCCGTCTCGTGCATCGGTGCGCTCGCCTCGGTTCTGCTGATCAAGGCCGATAACGCCGCCAAGACCGCCGGCTGCCTTATCGGCGCCGTCGCCGCGGTGCTTTCGTTTGTGGCCGGTATCCAGGCCGTGCTGGGCAATGTCACGTCGGTCGATACCATCGTGTTTTTCCCGTTTGCCCATTTCCAGCTGCTGCTCAATCAGCTGTCCGGCCTGTTCGTGGCGCTCATCTCGGTGCTTGCGTTTGCCGGTTCGATCTACGGTCTCAACTACTTTGATGAGTACCCGGGCAAAAAGGGCCGCGCCGGCTTCTTCTTTAACACCTTCGTGGCGTCTATGATGCTCGTCATCACCGCCGACAACGTGTTCTGGTTCCTGGTCGCCTTTGAGCTCATGTCCCTTACGAGCTACTTCCTTGTCGTTATCGAGGAGAACAAGAACTCCATTAGGGGCGGTTGGCTCTACTTCGTCATCGCGCACGTGGGCTTCGTTCTCATCATGGCGAGCTTCCTGCTCATGACCAACGGCGTGGGCGGTTCCTTCAGCTTCAGTGATTTCCGTACGCATGACTTTGGACCCGCCGTCTCCTCCGTGTGCTTCGTGCTCGCCTTCTTTGGCTTTGGCGCCAAGGCCGGTATCATCCCGCTGCACGGCTGGCTGCCCAAGGCACATCCCGAGGCGCCGTCCAACGTGTCGGCCCTCATGTCCGGCGGCATGATCAAGATCGGTATCTTCGGCATCCTCAAGGTGGGCCTCGACCTGCTCTCCGCCTCGGGCGTTCAGGTCTGGTGGGGTCTTATGGTCATGGTCTTCGGTGCGATCTCGTCGGTCCTCGGCGTTGCCTTCGCCCTGCAGGAGCATGACATCAAGCGCCTGCTGGCCTATCACTCGGTCGAGAACATCGGCATCATTCTGCTCGGCGTCGGCGCCTCCATGGCCGCCATGGCGCTCAACTCGGTCGGCATCGCCGTCCTGGCTCTGATGGCCGCCCTCTACCACACGTTTAACCACGCGATGTTTAAGGGCGAGCTGTTCTTGGGCGCCGGTGCGCTGCTGTACTCCACGGGTACGCGCAATATGGAGAAGATGGGCGGCCTGTTCCGTCGTATGCCGGCAACGGCCATCTGCTTCCTCGTTGGCGCGCTTGCCATCTCGGCCATCCCGCCCTTCAACGGCTTTGTGTCCGAGTGGTTTACCTATCAGTCGCTGTTTAATGCCGCCATGCAGGGTGACAAGGCCGTCATGATTGTGGCCGTGTTCGCTGCCGTCGCGCTCGCCATTACCGGCGCGCTGGCTGTCACGTGCTTCGTCAAGGCCTATGGCGTCTCCTTTGCCTCCGCGCCCCGCTCCGAGGCCGCGGCCAATGCCAAGGAGGTTCCCGCCCCCATGGTGTTTGCGCAGGGCCTGCTCGCTGCCATCTGCGTCGTGTTGGGCATTGGCGCTCCCGTGATCGCTCCCGTGCTGATCAATGTCGCCGCGTCCGTGCTGCATCCGTACGGTGGCGTGTTTGCCGCCGAGGGCATGCAGCTCATGAACCAGTACTCCGGCGCTGCCACCTCCACTCCCGCGATCGCTATTGCGCTTGTGGTGCTCGTCGGCCTTGCCTGCGGTTATCGCAAGCTCAAGACCGTCGGCAAGGTGCAGAAGTCCCAGCCGTGGGCATGCGGCTATGCTCCCAACGAGCATATGCCCGTCGTGGCTACGACCTTCGCCTCCGAGGTGTCCTGGTTTATGCAGCCGCTCTACACGCTGCGCGACCGCTGCACGGCCGTCTGCTGGTCCATCGCGCACTTCTTCCAGAAGCTCACCGGTGTGGCCGAGGCTGTGGAGCCCGTACCCGACAAGGTTCTTGTCGATGCCCCGCATAAGGGTGTCGAGAAGCTCGCCGACCTCGCGACTAAGCTCGAGGGTGGCAACTACAGCATCTATATCTGCTACATCGTCGCGGCACTCGTGGTGTTCCTCGTGCTCGCCGTGCAAATGGGTTAAGGAGGGGAGAGCATGAACAACATCGTACTTGCCGTTCTGCAGGGCGTGGTCGTCATGGCCGTCGCACCGTTCTTCTCCGGTCTCGGCCGCGTGATCCGCGCCAAGATGCACAACCGTCGCGGCCCCAGCATCATGCAGGACTACCGTGACCTGGCCAAGCTCTTTGCGCGCCCCGAGTCCCAGAGCGAGGATGCGAGCTTTGCGCTGCGCATCATGCCGCCGCTGTTCTTCGCCGTCGCCTTTATGCTCGCGATGGGTCTGCCGCTCTTTACGGCACAAAGCCCCATCCCGGTCTTTGGTGACGCCATCACCATCATGTACAGCCTGGCACTCGCCCGCTTCTTCTTCGCCCTCTGCGGTGTGGATTCGTCCAACGCCTACGCCGGTATCGGCGGCGTCCGCGAGCTGCTCATGAGCGTGCTCATCGAGCCGTCTATGCTGCTGGCGCTGTTTGCCGCCGCCCTGGTGTGCGGCTCCACCGATATCGCCACCATGGGTCAGCACATCATGACGGGTGCCATCGACGCACCGGTCGCCGTGATCCTCGCCGGCATCGCCTTTGCGATTGCCTGCTACATGGAACTCGGCAAGCTGCCGTTTGATCAGGCCGAGGCCGAGCAGGAGCTTCAGGAGGGCCCGCTCGCCGAGCTTTCCGGCCCGTCGCTTGCGATGGCCAAGCTCGCCATGTCCATGAAGCAGGTCCTGGTCGTCGCCTGGTTCTGCGCGATCTTCGTCCCCTGGGGCGAGCCCGCGACCGTGGGCGCCGCCGCTGTTCTGGGTGCAGTCATCTTCCTGGTGAAGTGCCTGATCGATTTTGTCGTATGCGGCGTGATCGAGAACTCCTGCTCGCGCTCGCGTTTTAAGGTGCTTGGCAATCAGACCTGGGCCGTCGTGGGCATCGCCGTTCTGGCGTTTGTCTTCGTGGTCGTCGGCGTGTAGGAGAAGGGAGAAACAATGTCATTTGCAGTCAGTCTGTCCCTTCTCGGCTTGGTCGCTATCGCGGCCCCGATGGTGGCCTCGGTGCTCGTCGCCCTGTTCCCCCGTCCGTACGCCAAGTGGTTCAGCGTTTTGGGTGCCGCCGTATCGACGGCCTGCACCATTGCCCTCGCCGCGAATTTCGCTGGCGCCGGCATGCCCGACACGCAGGTCCCCCTGATCTCGTTTGGGCAGACCCTCGTCATGGGATTTACCTTCGATCGCATGAGCACGCTGCTCGCGCCCGCCTTTGTGGGTATCGGCCTGCTTGTTGTGATCTATTCGATTCCCTATATGAGCGAGAATAACCGTGAGCATCCCGACGCACCGCGTCGTCGCTTCTACGCGTATCTCGCGACCTTCATCGGTGCCATGGCCGGCCTCGTGTACAGCTCGACCCTTTTGGGCCAGCTCGTGTTCTTTGAGATCACGGGTGCGTGCTCTTGGGGCCTCATTAGCTACTACATGACGCCTACGGCCAAGAAGGCCGGCATGAAGGCCCTGATCATTACGCATATCGGTGCGCTCGGCCTGTATCTGGGCGCCGCCATCGTGTTTGCCCACACCGGTACCTTCGCCATTACCGCGATTGCCGGCCTCGACGCCAAGCTCAAGGCTATCGTCCTTTTGCTCGTGCTGTTTGCGGCCTGGGCCAAGTCCGCACAGGTTCCCATGTACATGTGGCTGCCTTCGGCCATGGAGGCGCCGACGCCTGTTTCGGCCTACCTGCATGGCGCCTCGATGGTTAAGGTCGGCGTGTGCGTGTTCGCGCGTGCACTCGTCTCTGCCGGCGAGATCCCCGAGATCGTGGGCTGGGTCGCCATTATCGACGCCATGGTCACCATGCTCTTTGGTTTCCTTATGTACCTGCCGCAAAAGGACATGAAGCGCCTGCTGGCCTTCTCCACGATCGCCCAGCTCTCCTATGTGTTCTTTGGTCTGGGCCTTTCGGTCTTTGGCAGCCAGCTGGCCTTTGACGGTGCCGTGTGCCACATCTTTAACCACGCCTTCGCCAAGACCCTGTTCTTCCTGATCGCCGGTTCGTTCTCCTTTACCCTCGGCACGCGTATGCTGCCCAAGCTTCGCGGCATCGTAAAGAAGTACCCGATCTCGGGCGTGGGCTTTGGTGTCGCGGCGCTTGCCATTGCCGGCGTGCCGCCCATGAACACGTTCTTCTCGAAGTTCCAGATTATCGCCGGCGGCTTCTCTGTGGGTGCCGGCAACGTTGCGATCCTGGTGCTCGTGTGCATCATGGTCGCCGAGACCGTCGCCACCTTCGCCTGGTTCCTCAAGTGGATGGGCTATTGCCTGCCCGGCGAGCCGAGCGACGAGGTCGCTGCGGGAGCCCCGCTTCCCCGCGCGATGGCGTTCGTGTTCATCGTGCTCATCATCATGGTTATCGTCAGCGGCCCGCTTTCGGCCAGCTGGATCGGTTAGGAGGTAGAACGACATGGGTTATTCGATCGTCAACATCCTTGGCGGCCTTCTGATCGTCACGTCCACCATGGTGGTCGTCTCAAAGAACATCAAGCACGCCATCAGCTGGTATGCGGTGCAGTCGCTGGTGCTCGTGGGGCTTCTCGCCACGCTCGGTGTCACCACTGGTGCGCAGGAGCTGCTTATGTGGGCTGGATCTGCCTTTATCACCAAGGTCGTCCTGGTCCCTTATATCCTCAACCGCGCATACAAGAAGATGGGTGAGCCGAGCGACGCATCGCTCAAGGCCGGCCTTAAGCCCGCGTGGGCCATTTGCATCATCGCCGTCGAGGTCGCGATTTGCTTTGCCGTCGTGACGCAGATCAGCCTGCCCACGGCCGAGGTCGCAACGCCTGCGCTCGCTATTAGCTTCGCTCACTTCTTTGTGGGCCTCACCTGCATCATTTCGCAGCGCAACATCATGAAGCAGATCTTTGGATACTGCCTTATGGAAAACGGCAGCCATGTGACGCTCGCGCTTTTGGCCCCCACCGCTCCCGAGATCATCGAGATCGGTATCGCCACCGACGCCATCTTTGCCGTCATCATCATGTCCATCGTCGTGCGTCGCATTTGGGACGACTCCCACTCGCTCGATGCGCGCGACCTGTCCGAGCTGAGGGGGTAGTCCATGGAAACGTTGATTCTCGCCCTGCTCGCGACTCCTTTGGTGTTCTCGCTGGTCATGGCGTTTTTGCCCAAGAACACGTCCTATAACGTGTTTGCCGGTCTCAACCTGGTCTCCGTCGCAGCCGTCCTGGTGCTGTCGATTATGACGGCCGGCGACGTCCTTATGAGCGGCGAAACCGCGAGCGCTCTTGGCCTGTGGTTCCACCTCGATTCGCTGGGCGCCATCTTTGTGCTGCTCATCGGCTTTATCGGTTTTCTTACGGGGCTGTTCTCACTGCCCTATGTAAAGGCCGATATCGAGGAGGGCTCCATGCCCGCCGAGCGCGCCAAGCAGTATTTTGCGCTGTTTAGCCTGTTTGTGTTCACCATGCTGCTCGCGTGCCTGTCCAACAACATGATCCTCACGTGGGCCGCCGTGGAGGCAACCACGCTTTCCACCGTGTTCCTCGTGGGTATCTACAAGAACAAGACGGCCCTCGAGGCTTCTTGGAAGTATGCGATGGTCTGCACCGCCGGCGTGGCCTTCGGCCTGTTCGGTACGCTGCTGATCTACGCCAACGCCGCCGACGTGATTCCCAACGCCCACGAGGCCGCGTTCCTGTCGTGCGTGCTGCCGTATGCCGACCAGTTCGACCCGACGCTCATGCGCCTCGCCTTTGCGTTTATCGTGATCGGCTTTGGCACCAAGGCCGGCCTGTTCCCCATGCACACTTGGCTGCCCGATGCCCACTCCCAGGCCCCGAGCCCTGTCTCGGCCCTGCTCTCGGGCGTGCTGCTTAAGTGCGCCATGCTTGTGATCATGCGCTTCTATGGCTTTACCATCCAGGCCGTGGGCGCCGAGTATCCGCAACTTTTACTGCTGATCGTCGGCACGCTGTCCATTTTGGTGGCGGCACTCTCGATGTTTCGCCAGGACGACCTCAAACGCCGCTTTGCGTACTCGTCTGTGGAGAACGTGGGTGTTATCGCCCTGTGCCTGGGTATCGGTGGCCCGCTGGGTATCGCCGCGGCCCTGCTGCACTGCGTGTTCCACGGCTTTACCAAGACGCTTGCCTTCTGCGTGTCCGGCAACATCCAGCACGCCTTTGGCACGCGTAGCCTGGCCAAGATCCAGGGCGTCGTCGAGGTTGCGCCCGCAACCGCCGCGCTCGCCGTCCTGGCGCTGCTCGGTCTTGGTGCCTTCCCGCCCTTTGGCATGTTTATCTCCGAGTTCCTGACTTTTGTCGCCGGTGTTACCGCCGGTCCCATGTGGCTGGTCGTCGTGGTCGCCCTCGGTCTTACCGTGGCCATCTCCGCGCTCACCCGCATCGCACTCAAGTCGGTATTCGGCCATGCGCCCCAGGGCATGGGCAAGCATGAGGCCCCGGCGCTCATGCTTGCCCCCGAAATCATCCTGGCTGTCATGATCTTGTGGTTTGGCATCGCCACCCCGCTGCCCCTCGTGCACGGTGTGGAGACCGCGACCGGCATCGTGCTCGAGCAGAGCACCGAGGAACTTCACGCGACGCCGATGTACCGCGCTGTGTTCGGTACCGAGACCGCTCAGAGCGAGGTGGAGTAACGAATGATTGAAACTGAGAACAAGGTGTATGCCCGTCGCTGCGAGAGCCATGTCGAGGCCCTGCGCCGCGCCGTTCCGGGCTGCATCGAGAAGGTCGAGTGGCAGTGCGAGGACCAGCTGACGATTACCGTCAAGCAGGACAAGCTGCCCGAGGCCGTCCACTACCTGTATTACGAGCGCTACGGCTGGATTCCCGTGATCATCGGCAACGACGAGCGCAGTCTGTGCGGCCGTTACGCCGTGTATTACGTCATCTCCATGGAGGGGGAGGACCCCGGCTGGGTGACCGTGCGCACCGAGATCGATCCCGCCAAGATGACGTTCCCGTCCGTGACGCCGTTCGTCCCCGCCTGCGTGTGGGGCGAGCGCGAGCTGCGCGATATGTTCGGCCTGATCCCCGAGGGCCTGCCCGATCGTCGCCGCCTGGTACTGCCCGATGACTGGCCCAGCGGCCTGTACCCGCTGCGCAAGGACTCCATGGACTACCGCTTCCGTCCCGCTCCCGCGAGCGACATGGAAAACTACGAGTTCTTGGCCGACACCAAGGGCAAGGAGACCACGCTCGTCCCCATGGGCCCGCTGCACATTACCTCCGACGAGCCCGGCCACTTCCGCCTGTTTGTCGAGGGCGAGACGATCGTCGACGCCGACTACCGTCTGTTCTACGTGCACCGCGGCATGGAGAAGGTCGCCGAGACGCGCCTGAACTATGACGCCGTGACGTTCCTCGCCGACCGCATCTGCGGCATCTGCGGCTGCGCCCACTCGGTGGCCTATGCCGAGGCCGTCGAGCGCGCCCAGGGCATTCATGTCCCGCCGCGCGCCCAGTACATCCGCGCCATCATGCTCGAGGTCGAGCGTCTGCACTCGCATCTGCTCAACATTGGCCTGGCATCGCACTACACGGGCTTCGACTCCGGCTTCCAGCAGTTCTTCCGCGTCCGCGAGAAGTCCATGGACCTGGCCGAGAAGCTCTCCGGTCACCGCAAGACCTACGGCCTCAACGTGATCGGCGGCGTGCGTCGCGACATTTTGGCCGAGCAGAAGCTCTCCACGCTCACGACCATCCACCAGCTGCGCTCCGAGGTTCAGGAACTCGTCGACATGCTGCTCTCCACGCCCAACTTTATTGAGCGTACGAGTGGCATCGGCATTCTGGACCGCAAGATCGCTCGCGACTTCTCGCCGGTCGGCCCGCTCATGCGTGGCTCGGGCTATGCCCGCGACGTGCGCTTCGACCATCCCTTCGACGGCTACGCCGATCCGGATGTCCAGAAGATGCATGCTGCCACGGCCGACACCTGCGATGCCTTCGGCCGTACCGCCGTTCGCATTCAGGAGGTCTACGATTCGATCGACATGATCGAGACCATGCTCGAGAACTGCCCATCGGGCCCCATCCTCACCACGGATTGGGAGTACACCCCGCACAAGTACGCCATCGGCGCCACCGAGGCGCCGCGCGGCGAGGACGTGCACTGGGCCATGCTCGGCAATAACCAGAAGTGCTACCGCTGGCGCGCCAAGGCCGCCACGTACAGCAACTGGCCGGTCCTGCGCTACATGTTCCGCGGCAACACCGTGGGCGACGCGGCGCTGATCGTCGGCTCGCTCGACCCGTGCTACTCCTGCACCGACCGCGTGACGGTGACCGATGTCGCCGCCAAGCGCGACCACGTGCTTGACAAGGAGCAGTTCGAGAACGTCTGGCGCGACAAGTCGCCGCTTGCGGGCGAGGGCACCATGGCCGCTCCGCTCGATGAGGAGGCGCTCTAATATGCTGAAGCTTTGGAAGGTTAACGCCAAGGCCGGCGACGCGACGGTCAAGTACCCGTTTGCGCCGTTCCCCACCAACAAGGACATGCGCGGCAAGCCCGAGCACAATGCCGAGCTCTGCATCGCCTGCGGTGCCTGCGGCGTGGCGTGCCCGGCCGATGCCATTCGCATGGACACCGACCTTGCGGCCGATACCATCACCTGGTCGATCGACTACGGTCGCTGCATCTTTTGCGGCCGTTGCGAGGAAGCCTGCCCCATGGAGGCCATCAAGCTCACCGAGGAGTTTGAGTTGGCCGTCATGAGCAAGGACGACCTCACCAGCAAGAGCGTCTACACGCTCGAGCACTGCTCGCGCTGCGGCAAGCCGTTCGCCCCGCACAAGGAGATCGACTACGCCAAGCGCCTGCTGCAAAAGGCCGGCGGCATGGAGGCCGAGCAGGCCGCCCGTACCGTCGGTATGTGCCAGGAGTGCAAGCGCGAGCTCGACGCCCTGCGCGCCGCCTCGGCCGTAAAGACCGGCAACGCGCACGGCATGGCCGCCAACGAGACGCTTGCGTCCGGCGAGCCCCAGGGCCCCGGCATGGAGTATCTGGGCGGCCACGGCGTGAACCCGGAGTATATCGACCGCGGGCTCAACCCCGATGCGCCCGAGATTCCCGCCGGTCCTGCGCCGGTCGAGGGCATCATTATGGATTTTGATACGAAGGAGGAGTAACCATGGCCGAACCCACGCTTTTGCCCGAGCGGCTTCAGTACCGCCCGACCAAGATCGAGCTCGACGAGAGCATCGAGAAGGCCAAGGCGACCCTTCTTAAGAAGATCAAGCGCTCGGTGTACGTCTACCGTGTTGACTGCGGCGGCTGCAACGGCTGCGAGATCGAGATCTTCGGTTCCATCACGCCCGTCTTCGATGTCGAGCGCTTTGGCATCAAGGTCGTGCCCTCGCCCCGTCACGCCGACGTACTGCTGTACACCGGCGCCGTGACGCGTGCCATGCGCATGCCGGCCCTGCGCGCCTTTGAGGCCGCACCCGATCCCAAGATCGTGGTGTCCTACGGCGCGTGCGGCTGCACCGGCGGCATCTTCTACGACAACTACTGCGTCTGGGGTGGCACGGATAAGATTCTGCCGGTCGATGTCTATATCCCCGGCTGCCCGCCCAGCCCCGCGCAGACCGTCTACGGCTTTGCCATGGCGCTCGGTCTGCTGGACCAAAAGCTCCATGCCGAGACCACGGTGGAGGCCGCCGGCGAGCAGGCCGATATCCTGCACCCCGGCGTGCCGTACAAGCTGCGCGTTGCCATCGAGCGCGAAGCTCGCGCCATGAGCGGCTACCGTTACGGCCGCGACCTGGCCAACGAGTTTATGGATACGCTCGAGGGCGCGCCCAAGGGCGATATCCGCGGTGCCATGGCGTTGCTCATCGACAAGCAGGACGATCCGCGCCGCGTCGAGGTGTACTCGGCGCTGCAGGATCTGGTGCTTGCCGGAGGTCGCTAGATGGAGCTCACGGACCGCTCTGGTTACTTTGCGGGTCCCGGCATGCTCGGCGGCTCTTTTGGCGATGCCTCGCGCGCAAGCGACGAGGCCGCCGAGGGCGTCGCCGACCCCTGCCTGGGCCATGCGCCCGACCAGGTGGTCTTCTACGAGCTTACGCGTAAGTTTGTGGAGACCGAGGAAGACGTTCCCCAGGAGGCCTGCGACGTGCTGTACTACACGCTCGCCGTGGGCCACCACACCGGCGTGCTCGACTGCTTTGAGCCGCGCCTGTCGGTGCCGGTGGATGTGTTCTATTCGCTCGTCGACGCGCTGTCGGAGGGGGAGGCTAAGACCAAGTTCGAGGCCATCCGTTCCTTTGGCGAGTGCCAGCTCGACAAGGCGGCGGTGCCGTCGCTGCTCGAGGCCTGCGATGCGCTGCTCGACGAGCGCGGTTTTCGCGGGTCGGCCAAGGCCGGCATCTCGGTGTTCGACGACGACTTTGGCCTGCATGCCCAGCAGGTCGCGTTTCTGATGAAGTTCCGCGATTTGGTGGAGCGCGTGCGCGATGTTTCGGGCGTGTATCTGACGGGAAGGTTGCAGTAATGGATCGCGTTGTGGATGGACGTGTGAACGGCGCCCCGTTTGCGGGTATCGTGCTCACGGCGGGAAGCGTGCTGCGTGCCGACGATGCCGCCGGCCCCGTGCTCTCCAAAAAGATGGAGGACGCGCCCATCGCCGGTTGGTACACCATCGACGGCGGGCAAACGCCCGAGGACGACATCATCGAGGTTAAGCGTGAACGTCCGCCGCGTTTGGTTTTGGTCGATGCCGCCGACATGGCGCTGCCCGTCGGCGCCATCCGCTTGCTCGACAAACGTGACGTGGCCCGCAAGTCGATGTTCACCACGCATTCGCTCCCTTTGTCGATTCTGATCGAGGAAATCGAGCAATCGTGCGAAGATATCGTCTTCATAGGGATTCAGCCGGGCGATACGGAGTTTTACAACCCCATGTCCCCGGAGGTCTTTGAGGCCGTCGACGCCGTGTACGACGCCGTGGCCGCCAACGACTTTTCCCACTTTGTCCGCTTGGGGCAGGAGCTATAGCAGCGCTTGCCTCTGCTGAATAGGAAAGAAGTGATTGACATGGCAGATTCCAAGGTGGAGTACCCCGCTCCCGATTGCCTGGCGCCCGCCGCGATCGAGGCCAAGACCGAGGCCGCCGGCGTGACCAAGGCTAACCTGCCGGTCGCTAAGGCCTTTCTGTTGGCAATGTTCGCCGGCGCGTTTATCGCCTTCGGCGGCCTGTTCTTTACGGTGTTTTTAAGCGATAGCACGCTGGGCTGGGGTGCCCAGCGCGTCGTGGGCGGCCTGTGCTTTTGCCTGGGCCTGGTGCTGGTGCTGGTGTGCGGCGCCGAGCTGTTTACCGGCAATTCGCTTATGGTCTGTGCGCTCAAGAGCAAAAAGATCACCCTTGTCCAGATGCTTAAGGCCTGGGTCGTCGTGTGGGTCGGCAATTTTGTCGGTGCTCTGTTCATCGTCTTTTTGGTGTACATGGCCGGCATCTATAAACTCAACGGCGAGGCGGTCGCCAACTCCATGGTGAGCGTCGCCGCCGGCAAGGTGACGGTCGACTGGGCGACGATCTTCTTCCGCGGCATCCTGTGCAACATCTTTGTGTGCCTGGCCGTGTGGATTGGCACTGCGGGCAAGACCGTAGTCGATAAGGTTGTGGGCATTTTGCTGCCCATCGCCGCCTTTGTGGCCTGCGGTTTTGAGCACTGCGTTGCCAACATGTACTTTTTGCCCATGGGTGCCGTGATGCACGCGTGCGGCTATGGTGCCAAGGTTGCCGGCGCCGATGCGCTCAACGTCGCGGGTATTGCGTTTAATCTATCCGCCGCCACGCTGGGCAACATCGTGGGCGGCGCGGTTCTGATCGCGCTCGGCTACTGGTTTGTCTACGCCAAGAAGTCCGAGGCGTAAGGTACCGTCTGTTTGACGTTGGGCCTCCCGCGGGGCGTTGCCGTGCGGGAGGCTTTTTGGGTCTGGGGCCCGTTGCCGGGCTTTTGGCCTGTTGTGTTTTGCTGATGAAAGGGGTAATCGAGATGGCATCTGCTGTGAAGCGTGACGGTCGCGCCGTGGTGACCACATGCGGGGGATGCTATGCCGATTGCGCCTTTGCGGCACGCGTTGAGGACGGCCGCGTGGTGACCGAGTTGCCGGTGCCGGGGCATCCGTGCGCGGCGCGTGCCCTGTGCGCCCGCGGACGGCATCGCCTGGCAATGCCGTTTGACGAGCGCGACCGCATTGTGCACCCCATGCGCCGACGAGCTGATGGCTCGGGGTTCGATGCGATTTCCTGGGACGAGGCGTTTGCCCAGATTGCCGAGCGCCTTTTGGGGATTGTTGACGGGCATGGTCCGCGCGCGCTGGGCATGACGCTCGGCGTGCCCTCGTTCGACCGTTACTGGGCGTATCGTTTTATGCATGCGCTTGGTTCGCCCAACGTGTACGGTGCCGACGGTGCCTGCGAGGTAAGCCGACTTACCGGTTGGGAGCACAGCTTGGGCTATAGTCCCGCCTCTGACCTTGCGCACACCGATTGCATCATGTATCTGGGGCGCTCCATTGTCGATTCGTCGACGATGGGGGCCGTTGATGCGCTCAACGATGCCCGTCGACGTGGGGCTAAGATTATCGTGGTTGACCCCCGGCGCAGTGGCTCGGCTGCGCTTGCCGACCGCTGGCTGCGCGTACGTCCTGGATGCGATCTGGCGTTGCTGCTGGGTATCGCACATGTGCTGGTAGCCGAGGACCTGTACGATCACGAGTTCGTGGACCGCTACGCCACAGGCTTTGACGAGCTGGCGCAGGCGGCCAGTTCTTGGACACCCGAGTGGGCCGAATCGATGTGCGACGTGCCGGCCGCAGAGATTGTCGCCACGGCGCGCGATCTCGCTGCCGCCGCGCCTGCCGCTGTGGTGGATGCGGGTTTTCATGGTGGCATCGGCATCGCGTATGCCAATAGCACCCAGACCGCACGCGCTATCTACTTGGTCGATGTGCTGCTGGGCTGTATTGGACATGCGGGTGGCGCGCTCAATCCGCCCACACCGCTTTCACTGGGCGACCTCGATCTCACTCGCTTTGCGACGCCGCCGGTGCCGCGCGAGCCCAAGCTGGGGTCCGAGCGCTATCCACTGGTCGATCCGGTGCGCGGGCTGTGCACGACCATCGGTCAGTCGATTCTTGCCGGCGATTTGCGTGGGCTCATCGTCTATGCCAGTAACCCCGGTGCGGGCTATGGCAATGCACAGGCTTGGTTGGGTATTTTGCAGCAGCTCGACTTGCTTGTGACGATTGATATTCGTTGGTCCGAGACGGCGCGTGCTTCTGACTTCGTGCTGCCCGACGTGACGTATCTGGAGGCCGACCGCGGTGTGGGCACAGTCGTGGGCGCCAGCGATTCGCGCGTGTTCTACCGCAACGCCGTGCTGCCCGTGCAGCATGACGGCACACGTCCCGGTCGGGAGATTTTTGCCGGTCTGGCGCAGGCGTGTGGCGTGGGCGAGTATTTCCAGTTTACGTCTGACGATCTGACGGCTGCCCAGGTGGCCCCTTTTGGGATCGATCTGGACGAGCTCAAGGAGCGCGGCTGGGCCGATACGGGCGTGGCGCTGCCGTCGCGCACGGGTGAGCCGGTGATTCCGCTTGCCGGCGGCAAGATTGCGCTGGCAAGTGACGTATGGGAGCGAGCCGGCCTGGGGCGCGTGCCAGGCTGGATTGCGCCGATGGTGGAGCCCAGCCCGGGGATGTTTCGCCTCATTAGCGGCAATCGACCCTTTGAGTCACATACCTCGCGAAGGCTTGCGGCCCAAGGTGCCGCCGAGGCTGGATCGGACTTGGACGCCGTGCAGATGAACGCCGATGTCGCCGCTCGCATGGGTATCGCCGATGGCGAGGTCGTCGAGCTTGTGAGCGACATGGGCCGCGACCGCGTGCGCGTGGAGACGACGCCCTATCTGCATCCGGCGTGCATCTTCACCTCGGCCGCCCCCGGCGGGCGTTCGTCTGGCGCCGATACCGGTGGCGCTCAGGCCTTGGGCGTAGGCCCGCTCGACCATACGCCGTTGCGTTGGGACCCGTTGACGGGCGCTGCGCTCACCCAGGAAAACGCCGTTCGCGTGGAAAAGATCGCGGCGCGCGAGGATAATAGCGATTGATTGACTCAGCCGATCGAATTGGCTGATAGTTTGACGTTCGAACGATTGATTCACCTTTGGTTTTGAAAGGTCGCACATGAGCGATAGCCAGAACATGTCCGATGAGGTACGCGCCCGCCTTCGCGCCATTCCTTCTGTCAACGAGCTGCTCGCAGAGTGGCCGGTTGTGAAGGCGGCGGGGGAGACCTGCGACGCGGTGGTGCATGCCGCCGTCACGGCCGAGCTCGATGAGGAGCGCGCCGCGATTCGTGCCGGCGCCGCCCCGCGTTCCAAGCGCGAGCTGGCCTCGGCCATCGAGTGGCGTGCGCATCGCTCCGCGCTGCCGAGCCTGCGTCCCGCCGTCAACGCCACGGGTGTGGTTATCCATACCAACTTGGGTCGCGCCCCGCTCGCGGAATCAGCTGCCAAAGCCGTGGCCGAGGTTGCGCGCGGGTATAGCACGCTCGAGTACAGCGTCGACACCTGTTCGCGCGGGTCGCGCAAGGAGCACGCCGCGCAGCTGATCCGCTCACTCACCGGTGCCGAGGACGCGCTCGTGGTCAACAACAATGCCGCCGCGGTGCTGCTGGTGCTGGCGACCCATGCCGCAGGCAAGGAGGTCATCGTCAGCCGCGGCGAGCTTGTCGAGATCGGCGGCAGCTTCCGCATCCCCGATGTCATGGCGGCTTCGGGCGCCAAACTCGTCGAGGTCGGCGCCACCAATCGCACGCACCTGACAGATTATGAGCAAGCCATCACGCCCGATACGGCGATGATCCTTAAGGTCCATCCTTCCAACTATCGCATCGAGGGTTTTCACGAGGAGGTGGGTTCTCGGGAGCTTGCGGCGCTTGCTCACAAGCATGGCCTGCTGTTCTACGAGGACCAGGGCTCGGGCGCGCTGTTGCCCGACGACATCTTGGTGCGCGGCGGCGAAGAAACCACGCCGGCTTCGGTTTCGGCAGGGCTCGATCTGGTGTCGTGCTCGGGCGATAAACTGCTCGGTGCCGCACAGGCGGGCATTATCATGGGCCGTCGTGACCTGGTCCAGGCCTGCGGGTCGCATCCGCTTATGCGTGCCCTGCGTCCGGGCAAGCTCGCACTGGCGGCGCTCGAGGCTACACTGCGCATTTATATGGATGGGGCGGATGTGGCCCATCGCGAGGTGCCGGTGCTCAACATGCTCACGCTTCCGCAGGCTCATCTGGAGCGTCGCGCACGCAAGCTGCGCGAGCTGATGGTGGCAGGCCTCGATAAGGCGGGTCGCCCGTGCGCCGTTCAGGTGGAGATCGTCGAAGAGTCGTCGACTCTCGGCGGCGGCTCGCTGCCTACCGTCGAGTTGCCCACGATGTGCGTGGCCGTCTGCCCGGTCGACGGGCTCCTGTCCGTCGACGCGCTCAAGCGCTCGCTCGTTCAAGACTTCGATACGCCGGTCGTCACGCGCGCCTCGCACGACCGCATTCTGTTTGATGTGCGCACGCTCGTAGGCGACCGCGATATCGAGACGGCGGCATCGACGCTCGTCGCGTGCGTTGAGAAGGCGATTGCTCGATGAGTGAGGTTCAAGTGCTGGTGGAGTGTCCCGTTATCGTTGGCACGGCGGGTCATGTCGACCACGGTAAGTCGGCGCTCATCGAGGCGCTGACCGGCAAGAATCCCGATCGCCTTGAGGTCGAGCGTCGCCGCGGCATGACGGTGGAGCTGGGCTTTGGCGAGCTGGCGCTTCCGAGCGGCAAGATCGTTGGCCTGGTCGATGTGCCGGGGCATGCCCATTATCTGCGCGCCATGGTGCAGGGTGCGACGGGCATCGACGTTGCCGTGCTGGTGGTTTCGGCCGTCGAGGGCGTGATGCCGCAGACCCGCGAGCACGTGCATGTGCTGGAGCTGCTGGGCGTTACGCACATGGTGGTCGCGCTGACGATGTGCGACCTGGCCGATGCCGAGATGACCGAGCTTGCCGAGCTCGATGTCGATGACTTTTTGTCGGGTACCGTGTTTGCGGGTGCGCCGATCGTGCCCGTGTCGTCTAAGACGGGCGAGGGGATTGACGGGCTGCTTGCGGTGCTCGACGAGCAGGTAAGTGTCTGCTGGGATGCCTGTCGCGACCGTTCCGATCGGAGCGATGCCGCGCCGCGCCTGCCGATTGACCGCTGCTTTACGATCAAGGGCGTCGGCACCGTCGTGACGGGAACGCTGCATGATGCGCCGGTTGCGGTGGGCGATGAGCTCGTCGCGCTGCCGTCGCGCACGGCCTGCCGCGTACGCGGGATCCAAGTGCATAGCGACACGCAACGGGCGCTGCCCGGTCAGCGTGTGGCGCTCAACCTGGTTGGTGACGGCGTCGCCGCGCTCGATCGCGGTGAGATGCTCGGTGTGGCGGGTCGCTTTGGCCAGACGATGCGCTTTATGATGACGTTTACGTATTTGGGTCTCGAGGGAGCCAAGCCGCGTGTGCTCGAGTCGGGTGCGCGCGTGCACGTGATGGCCGGTACGGCCGAAGTCGTCGGCCGCATCATGCTTTTGGAGGGTGAGGCCCCCATGGCGGTGGGCGAGACCCGTACCGTACAGGTGCGCTTGGAGGAGCCACTGCCGGTGCGCGCCGGAGACCATGCCGTGGCGCTGTCGTATTCGCCCGTGATGCTCATTGGCGGCGGGCGTGTTCTGCTTTCGCGCTGCCGTCGCTCGCGCGAGCTTGCCGAAGGGGAGCGTGCGTTGTATGCGGCGCTTGAGGCCGGCGATATCACAGGCGGTGTGGGCGCTTGGCTGACGCTGCAGACGCTGCCGGTTACGGCGGTTGATGTTGCCGCGGCTTTGGATCTTGGCGTCGGCGAGGTCGATACCGCACTGCGCGGGTTGGTGGCGCAGGGCGCTGCTTGCGCGCTTGCTGGCTCGGATGGCTCGCTGTATGCAGATTCTTCCTCGCTCGACGCCGCGATGGATGCACTGGCGGCGACCCTGTCGGCCATGCACGCGGCGGCTCCCAAGGAGACGGGCTTTACGCCCGGCGCCGTTGCCCATGCTGCGTGGCCTGCCGCTGATGAAGGCGTTGCCGCAGCTCTGATTGCCGAGGGCTGCTCGCGTGGCGTGTGCGCCGCCGAGGGCGCCGAGGTATTCGATCCGCATTCGGCCGCCGCGGCGGCACGCGTGGTGCGAGAGGCTTGTGAGCGGATCGTCGCGCTGCTTGACGAGGCTGGCCTGGATGCACCGGCGCTTCCCGAGGTGGGCGAACAGCTGCAGCTCGGCCGCGACACCATGACGCGTGCCCTGCGCGAACTTTCGCTCAACCGCTCGATCGTTAAGGTCGAGCGCGACGTTGCCCTGTCTGCTGCCGCCGAGGCCCATGCGCGTGAGCTCGTCGCCGCCGCCATCGAGGCAGCCGGCGGCGCAGCCACCACGAGCGTGCTGCGTGAGGCCCTGGGCGTGTCGCGCAAACGCGCCATCAGCATCTTGGAGCACCTGGATGCCGTGCGCTTTACGGTGCTCGACAAGGATGCCGGCGGCCTGAGGTCCCTACGCCAGGCCGGTCATCCGCTCCCGCCTCCTCAGTTGCGGTGAAATAGTTCCTGTTTTTGGGGTCTTGCAGCCTAAGCAAGAACTATTCCACCGCAACTTCTTGCTCGTCTTTTTTGGGATGGAGCCGTTTCGGTTTGGTAAAATACCGCCGCACTTGGGAACGGATGGGCTCCGGTGGGCTCCGCGGTCCTCAAAACCGTTGCGAGGCGTGCAAAACGTCTTGGATGTGTTCGATTCACATACGTTCCCGCCATACGCTACCAGCGCTTTTGTGCTCGCGGTCTTGCTGCGTGCCGCAAAGGCGCTGTTTTGTTTTTGCATGAGCTTTTCGTAGCGCCGCTATTTCGGCGGCGGTATTTAGCTTCGTGCACCGGGTTTCGAGCATACCGATGGGGGTGGTTTGCCGTATGACTACCGTAAGACGAGCCGATCTTTCTTGCGTCGTCCAGGCGGGCGGCCTGTCGTCGCGCATGGGTTGCGACAAGGCACGCATGGCGTTTTGCGGCGAGCCGCTCATCGAGCGCGTGCTGGGTCGGCTGGCGCCAGTTGCCGGCGAGTTAGTCGTGACGACTTCGCGTCCCAGCGAGCTTGCCTACCTTGAGGAATGCGCGTTTGGCGGCTTGGTGCCGCGTGTGGTGGCGGACCTTGAAGGGTCGGCGGGCGCCATGCGCGGCATCGCGAGCTCGTTGGCCGCGGCCCGATTGCCGCTCGTGGCGATCGTCGCCTGCGATATGCCGTTTGTCTCGCCGGAACTCATCGGCGCGCTCGCCGATCGTGTTGAGGCCGAGGCGCTCGACGTGTGCGTGCCGTGCGAGGAGCGGGGGATTGAGCCGCTTTGCGCCGTCTGGCGCCGTGACGCGTGTGCGCCGGTTGCCCATGAGCTGCTCGCCTGCGACCGCCAGCGCATTCGCTGCCTGATCAATTGCGTTCAGGCTGGTTATATAGATGAGCCGCAGATCGTTAAGGCCGCGGGCTCGACGCTCTGCTTCGAAAACGTCAATACACCCGAGGAGTTTGCGGCAGCCGAGCTGCTCGCCTAGACGATTGGAGTTGCCATGTCTCACGATATTTGCCCCGACACGGGAGAGCCTTGCACTTGCGATGGTTCCGAGCCCTGTACCTGCGGCTGCGGTGGCTGTGGACATACTGCGGAAGAGGAAGCGGCCGCCGCGGCGTATCGTGAGGCACACCGCGAAGGCCCATCCGGTGATGCCCTCGACCACGAACGCAAGATTATCGTGTCGTTTGACAGCACCTTCGATGTGATGGAATGCGAGCAGCTGTGCCTGGATGCCGGCGTGCCCGGGCGCATCATGCCGCTGCCCGGCTCCATTACCGCCGGCTGCGGGCTATGCTGGGCCATGCCGTTCTCGGGCGATGCGCTCACCGCCTTCCGCGCCGCCACCGAGGGCCGCATAACCCCTGCCGACTACCATCAGCTCGTCCTCTAACCACCAACACCACCACAAAGGTGCCCAATGTGGTGGTTTGGAACATGTGGACGAAACAGCTTCGAAACACGCGATTTGCGCGTTGGGTGCTCAAAAACGCTTCTACCTGCATCGTAATCAAAACGAAACATCTGCTCGTCGGCTTATGCGAAACTTTGCTGCAACAGTGCGATATTATCCATACTCGATAAAGTTCGCGACGCATAGGGTGCCGCGACCAACATTTTCTTTTCCATCAATTGGAGGAAGCATGAGCTACACGCAGAAAGTTCTCGACGAGCTCAAGGCCCGCTATCCCGAGCAGCCTGAGTTCATCCAGGCCGCGACCGAGATCCTCGGTACCATCCAGCCGGCGCTCGACGCCCATCCCGAGTACGAGGAGGCCGCCCTGCTTGAGCGCCTCGTCGAGCCCGAGCGCATCGTCATGTTCCGTGTCCCTTGGGTCGACGACCAGGGCAAGGTCCAGGTCAACCGCGGTTACCGCGTCGAGTTCAACTCTGCCATTGGACCCTACAAGGGCGGCCTGCGCTTTAACCCGACGGTCACCCTGGGCATGCTCAAGTTCTTGGGCCTGGAGCAGATCCTCAAGAACAGCCTGACCACCCTTCCCATGGGCGGCGGCAAGGGCGGTTCCGACTTTGACCCCAAGGGCAAGTCCAACAACGAGATCATGCACTTCTGCCAGTCCTTCATGACCGAGCTCTATCGCCACATTGGCCCCAACACCGACGTTCCCGCCGGCGACCTGGGCGTTGGCGGCCGCGAGGTTGCCTACCTGTTCGGTCAGTACAAGCGCCTGACCAACGAGTGGACCGGCGTTCTTACCGGCAAGGGCCTCTCCTTTGGCGGCTCGCTCGCCCGTACCGAGGCCACCGGCTACGGCCTGGCCTACTTTGTGGATGAGTACCTCAAGAGCCGCGGCGACTCCTTCGAGGGCAAGAACGTCGTCGTTCACGGCTCCGGTAACGTCGCCATCTACGCGGTCCAGAAGGTCTCCCAGCTCGGCGGCAAGGTGCTCGCCTGCTCCGATACCCATGGCTGGGTCGATGATCCCGACGGCATCGACTACACTGTGCTCGAGCATGTCTACAACAAGAAGCGCTCTGGCCACGACAAGGGCGTTACGCTCGCTATGTACGTTGACGAGAAGCCTAACGCCGTGTGGCACGAGGGCGACGGCCGCGGCGTGTGGCAGCTTCCCTGCGATATCGCGCTGCCCTGCGCTCGCGAGAACACGCTGCTGCTCGAGGACGCCCAGGCGCTCGTCGCCAACGGCTGCAAGGTGGTCGGCGAGGGCGCGAACATGCCCACGACCATCGAGGCCACGACCTACTTCCAGGAGAACGACGTTGCCTTTATGCCCGGTAAGGCTGCCAACGCCGGTGGCGTGCTCGTGTCCGGCCTGGAGATGAGCCAGAATGCCGAGCACCTGTCCTGGACCTTCGAGGAGGTCGACGGTAAGCTCGAGCAGCTCATGCGCGGCATGTTCCACAACGTGGACGACACCGCCAAGGAGTACGGCCAGGAGGGCAACTTTGTCATGGGCGCCAACATCGCCGGCTTCCTGAAGGTCGCCGACGCCATGCTCGCCCAGGGCGTCTGCTAAATCTTCGCTCGACATAGCCTGTGATGAGGCTCCCAGCCATTCCGGCTGGGAGCCTTTTCTATCCCGGAGGACTCCTCATAACTTGCGGTGATATACGGACTGTTTTGCGTTCCAGAACGGCTAATCAGTCCGTATATCACCGCAAGTTATGGATGGGTGGGTGGATTTTGTCCTAAAACAGTGTGCGGCCCCTCGTTTGGTACACTTAAAAGTACTGGACAAGTGAAGAGATGGGGGAGAACGTGCTCAAGTTCGGTACCTACGTCCGTGTTGGAAACGCGGCCGAAGCCTATGAGCTCTTACAGAAGAACCGCAACAACAAGATTGTGGGCGGCGGCATCTGGATGCGCCTGGGTTCGCGTCGCGTGGCGACGGCGATTGACCTTTCGGCCTGTGGACTCGATCAGATCGAGGAGACCGAGACCGAGTTTCGCATCGGCGCCATGTGCACCCTGCGCCAGCTCGAGCGTCACGCCGAGCTCAACGCGCTTGTCAACCATGTCTTTGAGTTCGCCGTCCACGATATCGTGGGCGTGCAGCTGCGTAATACCGCCACGGTGGGCGGCAGCATTTACGGTCGCTTTGGTTTCTCTGACGTGCTCTCGGCCTTTTTGGCGCTCGATTCGTACGTTGAGCTGACGGGCGCCGGCCGCGTGCCGCTCGCGGAGTTCGTTGACATGGGCTACGTGCGCGACGTGATCGAGCACATCGTGGTCGTTAAGCACGACTACCGCGCAAGCTATGAGGCCGTGCGCAAGGCCGCGACCGACTTCCCCTCGCTCAACGTCACCGCTGCCTGGTGGAACAACAGCTGGCATGTCACCGTGGGTGCCCGTCCACTGCGCGCAAACCTGCTGCAGGGCGAGGCATGCGGTCTGGTGAACGAGCAGCCTTCCGAGGACGAGCTTCGCGCCCTGGCCGCATCCGTGCGCGCGCTGAGTTACGGCACCAACCTGTGGGGCTCGGCAGACTACCGCCGCCGCATCTCGGCCCCGCTCGCCATCCAGGCTGTGCGCCGCGCCGCCGGCATTGAGCTTTCGGCCGCGCTTGCCCGCGAGCTCGAGGGCGTGCAGATTCCTAAGTTTGCCACGGACGAGTATTCCTGCCGCCGCGTGCCCGGCGTCGATTCTAGTGAGGTGCGCTAATGGCTGCCAAACTCATCGATCTTTCCTTTACGCTCAACGGCCGTAAGGTCAAGGTCCAGATTGCCCCCGACACCATGCTCTTTGCGCTTTTGCGCGAGCAGGGTTGCGCGTCGGTGCGCTGTGCCTGCGAAACCACCAACTGCGGCCTGTGCACGGTGTGGCTCGACGGCGACCCGGTGCTGAGTTGCTCGGTTCCCGCGGCGCGCGTCGAGGGTCGTACCATCACCACGCTTGAGGGCCTCAAGGCCGAGTCCGAGGCACTGGCCCGTGCGATGGCTGCCGAAGGTGCCGAGCAGTGCGGTTTTTGCGCCCCCGGCCTCATCATGAACGTGCTGGCGCTTGCCCGTGCTGCCAAGGAGGACCCAAGCCTCGTTGCCACGCGCGAGGAGCTGTCGCGCCAGCTGGCCGGCAACCTCTGCCGCTGCAGCGGCTACGAGAGCCAGCTGCGCGCCATCGTCCGCTTCCTCAACGAGTCCGGCGTGCAGGTAGGCTTCGAGATGCCCGAGCTGCCCGTCAACGACACCAGCTGCGACGGCGTCTCCTACAAGCAGATCACCCACAAGCAGCCCAAGAAGGACTCGAAGGCGCTGCTCGAGGGTCGTCCCGTCTACACGGGCGACATGGTGCCCGCCGGCGCCCTGATCGTTAAGCTCAAGCGCAGCCCGTATGCCCGCGCCAAGATCCGCTCCATCGATACGTCGCGCGCCCTGAAGGTACCCGGCGTCGTGGGCGTCTACACCTACGAGGACGTGCCCAAGCGCCGCTTTACCATCGCCGGTCAGAGCTATCCGCAGCCGAGTCCCTACGACCGCCTGATTCTCGAGAACCTCGTCCGTTACCAAAACGAGGAGGTGGCGATCGTCGCCGCCGAGACCGAGGAGGCCGCCGACAAGGCGCTCAAACTCATCAAGGTCGATTACGAGGTGCTCGAGCCCCTGCTCGACTTTACCCAAGCACTCGATAACGACATCGTGGTCCACCCCGAGGGCGACGTGACCTTTATGTTCCCGCAGGGCGGCGACGTTGCTCGCAACCTGGTGTGCAGCGGTACCAGCGATTTTGGCGACTTGGACGAGGCCTTCGCCCAGAGCGACATCGTCTTTGAGCGCACCTACACCAGCCAAGCCACGCAGACCGCGCCCATGGAGACCTTCCGCGCCTTTGCGACGACCGACGCGTTCGGGCGCATCTCGGTGACCACCTCTACGCAGGTGCCCTTCCACGTGCGCCGCATGGTCGCGCAGTCGCTTGACATCCCGCAGTCGCAGGTGCAAGTCATCAAGCCGCGCATCGGTGGCGGCTTTGGCTCCAAGCAGACGGGCTGCTGCGAGATCTTCGTGGCGTTCGTCACCCAGCAGACCGGCCGTCCGAGCTATTGCTGCTACACCCGTGAGGAGACCATCACCGCGGGCAACTCTCGCCACCAGATGCAGATGACCGTTAAGCTGGGCGCCATGAACGACGGCACCATCACGGCCATCGACCTGCATACGTTGTCCAACGCCGGCGCGTACGGCGAGCACGCCACCACGACGATCGGCCTTTCGGGCCACAAGAGCCTGCCCATCTACAATCATGTGAAGGCGAGCCGCTTTAGCTGGGATGCCGTCTACACCAACACCAACCGCGGCGGCGCGTATCGCGGCTACGGTGCCACCCAGGGCCAGTTTGCCGTGGAGAGTGCCGTCAACGAGCTCGCCGACATGCTGCACATGGACCCCGCCGACCTGCGCCTTAAGAACATCGTGCGCGAGGGCGAGGTCATGCCGCAGTACTACAACGAGAAGCTCAACGCCTGCGCGCTCGACCGCTGCCTGCTGCGCGCGATGGACATGATCGGTTGGCGTGACAAGCCGCTGGCTGTGGACCTGGGCGACCGCGTGCGCGCACTGGGCTGCGCGCTCACCATGCAGGGCTCGGGCATCTCCAACGTGGACATCGCCGGCATCGATATGCGCCTGGAAGAGGACGGCTTCATTACCATCGGCACCGGCGCCACCGATAACGGCATGGGCGTCGATACGATCCTGGCGCAGATTGCCGCCGAGGAGCTGGGCGTGGAGAGCTCGCTGATCGTGGTGCGCGGCGTGGACACCGATGTGTCGCCGTTCGACGCCGGCTCGTACGCGAGCTCGGGTACGTACGTGACGGGCCTTGCCGCCAAGAACGCCGCGACCGAGCTGCGCGAGAAGATCTGCGCCAAGGCAGCCCAGATGTGGGACGTGGACACCGCCGATGTGGTATTTGATGGCCAGTACGTGCGTCTGTCCGACGAGCGTGCCGCGCGCGAGCAGAACCGCTACCTCACGCTGCGCGACTTTGCCAACCTGTGCGTCAAGAACATCGCGGGCGGCGACGCGCTCACCTCGCATGCCTCTGCCTGCCTGCCCGTTTCGCCTCCGCCGTTTATGGCCGGCATTGCCGAGGTTGAGGTCGACAAGGCCACCGGCAAGGTGACCGTGGTGGACTACGCGGCGGCCGTGGACTGTGGCACCGTGATCAACGAGGCACTCGCGCGCGTCCAGGCCGAGGGCGGCATTGCCCAGGGCATCGGTCACGCGCTCTACGAGATCGTCGAGCACGACGACCGCGGCCGCCTGCGCACCGGCAACTTTATGAGCTACAAGCTGCCCACGCGCCTAGATATCGGCAGCATTCGCGTGGCCTTTGAGCCGAGCTACGAGCCGACGGGTCCGTTTGGCGCCAAGTCGATCGGCGAGGTCGTCATCAACACGCCGCTGGCCGCCGTCGCCTCGGCCGTCGCACACGCCACCGGCCACCAGGTTCGCTCGCTGCCGATCACGCCGGAGAAAGCACTGCTGGGGGAGTAGCGGGTCAGCGAACAAGTCGTAATTGGCGGGCGGGGCTACTCGTCCCGCCTTTTGCACTCGTGGTGAGGTCGTGAGCTTGTAAAAGGTGTGCGTGCGCTTGCCGATCGTATCTGCTATCATTCCTAGTCTGTGCGCTCATGCGGGCGTGGCGGAATTGGTAGACGCGCCAGATTTAGGTTCTGGTGGGATTCCCGTGAAGGTTCGAGTCCTTTCGCCCGCACCAACGCACCCGCGTCGGCTTATGCCCTCGCGACGCTTGTTGCATAAAGGTACCAGCACCTCAGATAAGCTGGGCAGTATGAGGAGGAACGTGTTGAACATCACCGCTTCTGACGTCAAGGACGCCAAGCTCACCGCTACGGTCACCATCCCGGCCGCCGACGTCGACGCCGCGATCAAGAAGGCCTACAAGGACACCGCCAAGAAGTACCGCTTCCCGGGCTTCCGCGCCGGTAAGGCCCCCCGTCCGGTCATCGACTCTGCTCTTGGCGCCGAGGCTACTCTCGCTCAGGCCACCAACGACCTGATCGCCGCCAACGAGCCCGCCGTCCTCAACGAGCTGGACATCGTCCCCACCAAGAACGGTGACTACAAGGAGCTCGACCTCGCCAAAGATCACGAGGACTACACCTACACCGTCGAGTTCTCCCTGCGTCCTGCTGCCGAGCTCTCCTCCTTCGACGCCGTCGAGATCGAGATGCCCCCCGCGGAGGTCACCGAGTCCGAGATCAACAACCAGGTCGAGATGCTCCTCAACTACCGTGCCACCTTCGAGGACGTCGAGGGTCGCGCCGTCGAGGCCGAGGACTACGTCACCGTCGACCTCAAGGCCGTCGAGAACGCCGACAACTTTGCCGCCGAGGGCCGTATGCTCATCGCCGGTAGCGACAGCAACCCCAAGGAGTTCAACGAGGCCCTGATCGGCGCTAACGTTGACGACGTCAAGACCGTCACCTGGACCGACGAGGTCGAGGAGGGCGAGGAGGCCGAGACCCACACCGTCGAGGTCACCGTCAAGGGCATCAAGGTCCGCAACACCCCCGAGCTCACCGACGAGCTTGTCAAGTCCGACTTCGGCTTCGACAGCATCGATGCCATGCGCGACGCCATCAAGATCGAGATCGAGCAGGACAAGGCTTCCCGCCTGCCGGCCGAGAAGGAGAACCGTTGCGTCTCCGCTCTCGCCGAGCGCCTGCAGCTCGACGAGATGGATGCCGACTACGAGCAGTCCGTCTTTGAGGAGCTTGGCCAGAACTTCCTGTCCAACCTCGCTGCCCGCGGCATGACCCTGGACACCTGGCTGCCCGCTTCCGGTCTGACCATGGAGCAGTTCATCGGCGACCTGCACAAGCAGGCCAACGACGTTGCCCGTGAGTCCCTGGCTCTGGACGCCCTCGCCCGTGAGCTCAAGATCGAGGTCACCGAGGACGACATCAACGCCGAGTTCGAGAAGGCGGGCGTCAAGGACGTCGAGGCTTCCAAGGCCGAGTTCATCGCCGATGGCCGCATGCCTGCCGTCCGCGAGTCCATCCGTCGCTCCAAGGCCGTCGACCACCTGGTCGAGAACGCTAAGGTGACCGAGGTCGACGAGACCGCCAAGGACGCCGAGTAATTCTCGCCACCTTGCCCGCGAGCGCATGTGTGCGCCCGTGATGGGGTAAAGTTATACACCGGTTATCCGGTTGCTTCGTACGGTGCCAGCCAATGCATAGCATGCGGGCACCGTACGTTTATCTAGAACCAATTTGGTCCGCAAGAGAGAAATGGAGATGCGTATGATCGCTAAGTTCGATTCCGCCCTCGTGCCATACGTTATCGAGCAGACGCCGCGCGGCGAGCGCAGCTACGATATCTATTCGCGCCTGCTCAACGATCGCATCATCTTCTTGGGCGAGGAGATCAACTCCGTCAGCGCCAACCTGGTCGTTGCCCAGCTGTTGCATCTTGAGAGCCAGGATGCCGAGAAGGATATCTCGCTCTATATCAATTCGCCCGGCGGCGAGGTCTACTCCGGCCTGGCGATTCTGGACACCATGAACTTTATCAAGCCGCAGGTCTCCACCATTTGCGTCGGTATGGCTGCGTCCATGGCCGCCGTGCTGCTTTCGGCCGGCGCTAAGGGCAAGCGCTTCTGCCTGCCGCACTCCAAGGTCATGATTCACCAGCCCAGCGGCGGTGCCCAGGGCCAGCAGACCGAGATTGAGATCGTTGCCGAGGAGATTAAGAAGACTCGCCGCGAGCTCAACCAGATCCTGTCCGATGCCTCGGGCCAGCCCATCGAGAAGGTCCAGGCCGACACCGAGCGCGACAACTACCTGACTGCTGCCGAGGCCCTCGACTACGGTCTGATCGACCGTATCGTCACCTCGCGCGATCTGGCCGCGAAGGACGCCTAGGATGGCAGGTAACATGCAGGACAACTTTGACGAGAACGGCAACCCCATCCGCTGCTCCTTCTGCGGAAAAGAGCAGGGCCAGGTCCGTCGTCTCGTAAAGGGCCCGACCAACATCTTTATCTGTGACGAGTGCGTCGCCGCCTGCTCCGAGATCCTTGAGGAGTCGCTGGCTTCGGACTTTATGGACGCCGCCCGCAACGGCAAACTGCCGGGCTTCCTCAACGACCACGGCCAGGCTGCATCCCAGCCCGCCGTGGACCCCGAGACCGAGGGTTTTGAGCTCGAGGACGACCGTCAGGTCATCACGCACGTGCCGACGCCGCACGAGATTTATGACGAGCTTTCGGCCTATGTTATGGGTCAGGAGGACGCCAAGCGCGCCATGTCGGTTGCCGTGTACAACCACTATCGCCGCGTGATCGAGGGCGGCGCCGCGGTGTCTGCCTTTGACGACGACATGGGCTCGCAGTTCGACGACGATATGGACGAGGTAGAGCTCGCCAAGTCCAACATCTTGCTGCTCGGTCCCACCGGTACCGGTAAGACCCTGCTGGCCCAGACGCTCGCGCGCATCCTCGAGGTGCCGTTTGCCATCGCCGACGCCACTGCGCTTACCGAGGCCGGCTACGTGGGCGAGGACGTGGAGAACATCCTACTCAAGCTCATCAACGCCGCCGATGGCGATATTGAACGCGCGCAGGTTGGCATTATCTACGTGGACGAGATCGATAAGATCGCCCGCAAGGCCGAGAACCTCTCCATCACTCGCGACGTTTCGGGCGAGGGCGTTCAGCAGGCGCTGCTTAAGATTCTTGAGGGCACGGTGGCCAGCGTTCCGCCCACCGGCGGCCGCAAGCATCCCCAGCAGGAGCTGCTGCAGATCGACACGACCAACATCCTGTTCATCTGCGGTGGTGCCTTTGTGGGCCTGGATAAGATCATCGCCGATCGCGTGGGCAACAAGGGCGTGGGCTTTAACTCCGAGATCGCCGGCCCCACCTCGGTCGACGAGAACGACCTGCTGCGTCAGGTGCTCCCGCAGGACCTCAACGCCTTTGGCATGATCCCCGAGTTCGTTGGCCGCACGCCTGTCGTAACCCAGACGCAGGCGCTCGACGAGGACGACCTGGTGTCGATTTTGACCGAGCCCAAGAACGCCGTGGTGCGCCAGTACCGCAAGATGTTCCAGCTCGAGGACGTCGATCTTGAGTTTGAGGACGCGGCCCTGCACGAGATCGCCCGCATGGCGCTCGCTCGCAAGACCGGCGCCCGCGGCCTGCGCTCCATCTGCGAGGACGTGCTGCAGCAGACGATGTTCGACCTGCCCAGCGAGGAGGGCGTTTCCAAGGTCATCGTGACCGAAGCCTCCGTAAAGGGCGAAGAACAGCCCCAACGCATCTACGGGTAAACCAGCCAAAAACGTGCTTGCAAATAGCCTCCGACCACCCGCGGTCGGAGGCTATTTTATATATACGCAATAACCCCAACTACCTGTGTTATTCTGTGTGTTTGTTTAAGCCTCAGCGAAGTCATATCAGACTGAAGTAATCGATACCTAAGGCGTGTCCGCCTGCTTGGTTTTCGTAGATTCCGCACGAGCCGAAGAGCACTTAACGTGCTCTTCGTGCGAGCCAGGACCTGACCGAGCGAAAACCAAGCAGGCGGACACGCCGGCGGGACAGGGAGAGATATATGGAAGAGATGCCCAAGAACTACGATCCGTCGACCAACGAGCCGGCGATCCTGCAGAAGTGGCTCGACGGCGGCTACTACAAGCGCCGTGAGGGCGTGGGCGACTGCACCGTCACCATTCCGCCTCCCAACGTGACCGGCAAGCTCCACATGGGCCACGCTACCGACGACTCCATCCAGGACGCCATCATCCGCATGGCCCGCATGCGCGGCAAGTCCACGCGCTGGGTGCTGGGCACAGACCACGCCGGTATCGCCACGCAGACCAAGGTCGATAAGAAGCTCAAGAGCGAGGGCATCAGCCGCCTGGAGATCGGTCGCGACAAGTTCGTCGACGCCTGCTGGGACTGGACCCACGAGTACGGCGGCATCATCGTCGAGCAGATCAAGCGCATGGGCTGCTCCGTCGACTTTGATAACGAGCGCTTCACCATGGACGAGGACTACGCCCAGGCCGTGCGCAAGGTCTTCTGCGACTGGTACCACGACGGCCTGATCTATCGCGGCAAGCGCATCGTCAACTGGTGCCCCAACTGCACCACCGCCATCTCGGACGACGAGGCCGAGTATAAGGACGAGAAGGGCCACCTGTGGCACCTGCGCTACCCGCTGACCGAGCCGGTCAACGGCCAGGACTACATCGTCGTCGCCACCACGCGCCCCGAGACCATGCTCGGCGACACGGGCGTCGCCGTCTCCCCGAAGGACCCCGAGAAGGCCGTTTTTGTGGGTAAGACCGTCAAGCTCCCCATCGTGGACCGCGAGATCCCCATCTTTGAGGATTGGCATGTCGACGCCAATTTCGGCTCTGGCTTCGTCAAGGTAACGCCTGCTCACGACCCCAACGACTATGCCATGGGTCAGGCCCATGACCTGCCGCAGATCAACATCTTCGACGAGCACGCGGTGGTCGTCGAGGGCTACGGCGAGTTCACCGGCATGAACCGCGACGAGTGCCGCGAGGCCGTCATCAAGTGGTTCGAGGAGCATGACCTGCTCGATCACGTCGAGGACCTCGATCACTCTGTCATGCACTGCTACCGTTGCGACTCCGCGCTGGAGCCGTGGCTGTCCGAGCAGTGGTTCGTCGCCGTCGACAAACTCAAGGGACCGGCGCTCGACGCCGTCAACTCCGGCAAGGTCACCTTCCACCCTGCGCGCTGGACGCAGACCTACACCACCTGGATGGAGAACCTTAAGGACTGGTGCATCAGCCGCCAGCTGTGGTGGGGCCACCGCATCCCCGTGTTCTACTGCGAGGACTGCGGCTGGGAGGACGCCCTGACCGAGGACACCGACGTGTGCCCCAAGTGCGGCGGCCATCACGTGCATCAGGACGAGAACGTGCTGGACACCTGGTTCAGCTCGCAGCTGTGGACCTTCGCCACGCAGGGCTGGCCGCAAAAGCCAGAGCTGCTCGAGGGCCATCATCCCACGACGGCGCTCGTCACCGCACGCGACATCATCGCGCTGTGGGTCGCCCGCATGGTCATGAGCTCGCTGTACTTCCTGGACGAGGTGCCGTTTAAGGACGTCGTCATCTACCCGACGATTCTGGCCAAGGACGGCAGCCGCATGTCCAAGTCCAAGGGTAACGGCGTTGACCCCATGGACCTCATTGGCATGTACGGCGCCGACGCCATGCGCTACAACCTGCTCACGCTGTGCACCAACAACCAGGACGTCAAGTTCGACGCGAACATCGACAAGAAGACCAAGAAGCTTATCGACAGCCCGCGCACCGAGCAAGCCAAGTCGTTTGTGACCAAGATCTGGAACGCCAGCCGCTTCCTGCTCATGAACATGGAGGGCTACACGCCCGGCGAGCCCGTCGTGGAGACGCCGGCCGACGCCTGGATGTTCAGCCGCCTGGCCAAGGCCGTGAAGATGGTCACCGAGGGTATTGAGAACTACACCTTTGGCGATATGGCCCGCGGCGTGCAGCAGTTCTTCTGGAACGAGGTCTGCGACTGGTACGTCGAGGTCACTAAGGCTCGTCTGAAGGGCGAGGGCCGTCTGCAGGCTCAGCGCAACCTGATCTTTGTGCTCGATACCTCCATTCGCCTGATGCACCCGCTTATGCCATTTGTCACCGAGGAGATCTGGGACAACATGCCGGCGAGCGTGCTCGACCTGGACGCCGAGGGCAACGTGAACCGCGCCGAGGCGCTCATGATCGCCAAGTGGCCGGAGCCCGCCGACTACGCGAAGTATGTTGACGAGGACGCCGAGCGCGCGTTTGAGCTGTGCCGCGCCGTCGTGTCTGCCGCCCGCGCCACGCGTTCGCGTTATCGCTTGAGCCCCAAGGCCGAGCTCGACGTGGTCGTGCGCGCCGGTGCCGAGGATATCGAGAAGCTCGAGAGCCTGCGCTCGACCATCGAGCCGCTGGCCAACACCGCTTCGCTGGTCATGGGTACCGACGTCGAGAAGCCGGCCGCGAGCATCGCCGTGGTCGACAGCGGCGTCGAGGCCTTTGTGGTGCTCGAGGGCAAGGTTGATCTTTCGGCCGAGAAGGCGCGCCTGGAGAAGGAGATCGCTGCGGCCCAGAAGGAGCTCGCCGGCTGCGAGAAGACGCTTGCCAACGAGGGCTTTGTGGCCAAGGCCGCGCCCGCGGTGGTGCAGAAGAAGAGGGACCGTGCAGCTGAGCTCAAGGAGATCCTGGCGGCGCTGACTGCTCAGGTTGCTGACTTCTCGTAGTTCTTACTGAGGGGCGCGTCCCGACGCTTTGCTCGCTACTGCGGACAGTCCTGCTCGCACGAAGGCCACATTAAGTGGCCTTCGGCTCGTGCGGAACTTGTATCGAGCAAAGCCCCAAACCGCTCCCATGGCGGTTACGGAGGCATCCGCTGCCTGGTGGGGCCACTTGGTTGTGGCCTTGAGGTCGCTGCAAAGCGGTGTTTGGCTGATATTTTGTATGGGAGGGGCTCGTTGTTGATTCGGGCCTCTTTTTATGTTGAGGGGACTTTGGGTTATGGCTAAGCGTTCTGGGTCGTATGTCGTTCCTTTCTCGTTTGATTTGCTTTCGTTTGGTGAGGCTGTTGCTTTGGCTGCTGATACGGGGCGGATTTCTGGGGATGCTGGTCCTCTGCTCGAGACGGTTGTCGATATGCTCGATGAGCTGGGGCGTCCGGACGAGTACTTTGATTGCATTCAGGTTGCCGGTACCAATGGCAAGACTTCGACGACGCGTTTTTCGGCTGCCATTCTTCGCGGCGAGGGACTCAAGACTGCGCTGTATACGTCGCCGCAGCTTGTGCGCTATCCCGAGCGCATGGAGGTTGACGGGCGCGTTGTGAGCGATGAGGCCTTTGCCCGTGGCGTTTCGGCGGCTGTTGAGGCGGGACATCGCGTGAATGCGCGCCGTGTGGCGGCGGGGGAGCGTGCCTATTCCATCACACCATTTGACCTGTTGACGGCTGCTGCACTTGTAGTGTTTGCCGAGGCCGCGGTGGATGTTGCCGTGCTCGAGGTTGGCATGGGCGGTCGTTGGGACGCCACGAGTGCGACCGATCCCGTCGCCGTTGCCATTACGGGCATTGGGCTCGATCACACACGTATTTTGGGCGACACGCTCGAGGCCATTGCGGGGGAGAAGGCCGCGGTCATCAAACCGGGACGCCTGGTTGTGCTGGGCGAGGGCACACACGAGGCGAGCGTTCAGCGCGTGATGGATGCTCGTTGCCGCGAGTGCGGCGTCGTGCCGCTTGTGGTGAGCCACGCCACGACTAAGGTGTCGGCGCATGTGGGCGACACGGTTGAGTTTAGCTGCACCACGCCGCGTGCGATCTATACGTCGAGTATGGTCAAGCCGGCGTATCAGCCGCAGAATGCTGCGTGCGCGATTATGCTGTGCGAGGGCTATCTGGGCCGCGAGCTTGACCACGATGCGCTTGATGCGTCGCTTATGGGCTGTCCCACACCGGGTCGTTTTGACGTGCTGGGGACCGATCCCCTCAAGCTGATCGACGCCTGCCATAACCCTCAGAGCTGCGAGAACTTTGTGAGCGCGCTGGACGAGATCGATCCGTGCGTGGAAAATCGCCCCACGCTGCTGTGCGCTGCGCTGGCAGACAAGGACGTGGCGGGTATCGTTGACGTGCTGATTCCGGCCTTCCCGCGCGTGGTCGTGACCCAGACCGATTCCGATCGCGCCCTGCCGGCAGAGGAGCTCGCCGCCCTGGTGGACGCCGATAAGCTCGCGGGCGTGTACGCGAGCGTGCCCGAGGCCCTCGCGGCCTTCGATGCCGCAGACGAGCCTTTCGTAGCCGCCGGCACCATCACCCTAGCCGGCGAAGTAGCCGGTCTGCTCCGCTAACCCATCCCCTCATCAGTTGCGGTGAAATACGGACTGTTTTATAAGCCAGAAGCCTCAAACAGTCCGTATATCACCGCAACTCAAAAGCAGCCAATTTGGGACGGGGCTTTTGGCTGCCCTGTGCCCCGAGTTGACTCGCTTGCCACGAAATGGGCCTATCTACTACGTTTTACCGACTACCCTCGAGCACACGGAACATCGCGAAATTAAAACCGCAGGTAGATGGCTTGCTGGTTCTAAAAAAGACCCGCATGGTCGACTCATGCGGGTTAAACGTAGTAGATAGGCCGTTTTTGTGGCGCGGTTTTGGTGGGATGCGGCAAAGGGGCCGCCCCTTTGCCGCATTGCCTAGTCTAGGCGGACCGGATCGTGGGGGTAGGCGTTGAGAATTTCGACGCCGGTCTCGGTCACCAGGGCCAGGTCCTCGATGCGGACGCCGGTGCGGCCGGGGAGGTAGATGCCCGGCTCGATAGAGAAGGTCATGCCCGGTTCGACAACCTGCTCATTGACGAGCGAGACGTCGCCAGGCTCGTGATCCTGCAGGCCGATCGAGTGACCCAGGCGGTGCGTAAAGTACTTACCGTAGCCAGCATCCTCAATCACGTCGCGCGCGGCGCGGTCCAGGTCGCACATGTGAACGCCCGGTTCGATGAGCGCCTCGGCGGCCTCGTTGGCACGGCGCACGATGTCGTAGATGTGTGCCGCCTTCTCGTCCGGCTCGCCCCAAAAGAACGTGCGCGTCATGTCCGAGCAGTAGTTGCAGTGACGTCCACCAATGTCGAACAGTACCACGTCGCCGCGCTTGAGCACGGTGCCGTCGGGTTCGTGGTGCGGGTCGCCGGCGTTGACGCCAAAGCTCACGATCGGCGGAAAGCTAAAGCCCTCGCAGCCGTGCTTGCGATACAGGCCGAGCATCTGGTCGGCAATCTCGCGCTCCGTCACGCCCTCGTGAACGAGCTTGATGGCGTCGGCCATCACGGCGTCGTTGGCTGCCGAGGAAACGCGCATAAGCTCCTGCTCGGCGGCATCCTTGTGGGTGCGTGCGGCGGTGACGGCAAAGTCGCCTAGGAAGAACTCGCTCGCGGCGTGACGCTCCATGAGGGGCATCAAAAAGCCGGAGCGCATGACGGTGTCGATGCCGAGCGGTTTGGTCGGGTCGATCTCACGCGCGATGGCGTCGGCCACGACATCGGTGTCGGTGTGGTAGGCAACGCGGGCATTGTCATACTCGGGCAGCTGGTGCAGCGCGTTGACCAAGATCACGGGCTCGCTGCCGCGTGCAAGCAGCACGCCGCAAAAACGCTCGAACATATCGGCATAAAAGCCTGTCAGGTAATAAATCGACCACGGGTCGTTTACGAGCAGCTGCGCGCCGGGGTGTTGAGCCTCGAGCGCATCGAGCACGCGCGCCACACGCTGGTCATCAACATGTGCCATACATCGTCCTTTCGCTAGGGTGCCACCATGGTATCCCATGCCCGGCAGATAGGGAATTTCCTTTTATGCCGGCACTTCGGGACATTCCTTTGCATCCCGTGCGGCCCTCATAAGTTGCGGTGAAATACGGACTGTTTAGCGGCCTGAAGCCATAAAACAGTCCGTATTTCACCGCAACTGCGGAGGAGGACCGGGTGGATGGCGGGGTAGTTAAAAGAGCCCCGTCCCAAATGAGCTACTTAGGCTCGGTCGATGTCCATGCTGGCGATTAGGTCGGTACCGGTGTCTAGGAGGTTGGGTAGGACTACGTCGCCCATGCGGATGGAGGCTTTGACCACTAGTCCGCGGATGAGGGCCATGGCTTGGGCGTGGAGTTTTAGCGGGATGGCTTCGGCGGTGCGTACGGGGAGAAGTGTCTCGTCGCCGCCGGAGACGGCCACGGTCGTCGTGAGCACGCGCATGGGGCAGGTGAGTTCCTGATGTGCGAACTTATCACCGCGCGGGCAGTTGTTGCCGGTTACGGAGCACACTTCCACCACGGTGCCATTGGCATCGCGCTCCACCTCTACGGTCAGGAGGCACTCGGATGGGCAGGTGGTGCAGCTGAACTGCAGCGTTTTGGTCGCGTTCGTACTCATGGCTTTACGCCTCCTCAACGGGGTCGACGGACAGAACAATCTCGCTGACACCAAGGTCGAGCGCTTGTTTGATGGCCTTTGCCGGCAGCGGGAAGCTTTCCATAACGCTCGGCTTAAACGCGCGGGCCTTGCCGACGAACAGCTCCTCGCCGTCGGCCAAGATCCTCACGCAGGCGGCATTGACTGGCCGGCGCACGCGGAAGTTGAGCTTGGTGAGCGCTGCGGCCGTAATGCGTCCCGGCAGCGCGTAGCCCGCGATGCCGGCAGGGGAGACCGTGAGCTCGCAGTCCGGAACGGCGCTCGCGCCGGCCCCCATCGCGTACGCCGCTGCAGTTGCGCCAGCCCTCTCGGACTCGGTCGTCACGTTGTCGGCCAGGTCGTGCACGTGTAGTACGTTGCCGCAGGCAAAGATGCCCGGCACGCCCGTCTGCAAACTCTGGTCCACCACGGCGCCGCGCGTGTGTGGGTCAAGCTCAACGCCTGCGGCAACCGAAAGCTCGTTCTCGGGAATCAGGCCCACCGAAAGCAGCAGCGTGTCGCACGGAACAATGCGCTCGGTCCCCGGAATGGGCGCCAGGCGCTCGTCGACCTGGCTCACCTCGACGGCTTCCACGCGGTCGTGCCCGATCACGCGCGTGACCGTGGTAGACAGATGCAGCGGAATGTCAAAGTCGTTCAGGCAGTTCTTCACATTGCGGCGCAGGCCGTTGGCGTATGGCATGATCTCGTACACGCCCTCGACCGAAATCCCCTCGAGCGTGCAGCGGCGTGCCATGATAAGCCCGATGTCGCCGGAACCTAAAATGACGGCGCGCGAGCCGGGTTTGAGGTTCTCGATATTGATGTATCGTTGCGCCAGGCCGGCCGTAAACACGCCGGCGGGACGTCTGCCGGGGATCTTGATCTCGCTGCGGGTGCGCTCGCGGCAACCCATGGCAAGGACGACCGCGCGCCCGGTGAGCTGCAGTATGCCGGCAGGGCTCATAAGCGTGACGGTATGGACTGCGGTGTCTTCCGTAGGCTCGCCTGAATCAATCCCAAGCACCATACTGTTCAGGAACAGCGCAATGTCGGTTGCGTGCACCTGGTCGATAAAGCGCTGCGCGTACTCGGGACCGGTGAGCTCCTGCTTAAAGTGAGACAGGCCAAAGCCGGGGTGGATGCACTGGCGGAGGATGCCGCCCAGGTGCTGCTCGCGCTCCACGATGGCCACGCGTGCGCCTGCCTTATGCGCGGCCAGCGCGGCCGCCATGCCGGCAGGTCCGCCGCCGATAACGACCACGTCGAAGGTTTGCGTTTGTACGGCTTCCACGACGCCGCAATCAATCGCACTCGATTTGAATTCCGCCATCCTAGCGCACCCCCTTCAAAGGGCCCTCTACCAGCCAGGAGCCGGCGTCCTCCAGTAATACCTCGCCGGGATCGCAGCCCAACTCGCGCGCCAGGATCGCCACCACACGGCTCTGGCAAAAGCCGCTTTGGCACCGACCCATGCCGGCACGACAGCGGCGCTTGACGCCCTCGACCGAAACCGCGCCCGGCTGGCGCCGAATCGCTGCCACGATCTCGGCCTCGGGCACCGTCTCGCAGCGGCAGACAATCTGTCCCCACGCGGGATCGGACTCGATCAGCTCCTCCTTGCGCGCCAGCGATGCGCGGTCAAAATCGTCCGGCGCGCGGCGAATTGGGTTCCAGTCCGTTTGCTCGTGCATCTCCACGCCCGACTCACGCATCACAAGCTCCATGCGCTCGGCAATGGCCGGCGCGCTTGCCACACCCGGCGACTGAATGCCCGACGCCTGGAAAAGCCCCGGCACCACGGCCGACTGTCCAATAAAGAAGTCGTTCGTTCTCTGAATGACCGGACGCCCGCCGGCAAATGCGCGCACCACGCGGCGCGTATCCAGATCGGGCACCAGCTTGCGCGCGCCGGTCAGCAGCGCATTCACATCGCTCGCATAGGTCTGCGTATCGCCCGGCTCGCGCACGGCGGCCGTGGCGGTGATCACGGTGTTGCCATGCACGGTGCCCGTCACGATAACGCCCTTCGACACCGGAGTCGGCACGGGGTAGAGCGGCATGAGCGTGCGCGGTTCCTTGTCTAGCACCACGATGTTGCCCTGACGCCAGACCATCTGGAACTCCTCGGCGCCCGCCATATGCGAGATGTCGGCGGCGCCGTTGCCCGCGGCGTTGATCAGGTAGCGGCAGCGCACGTTGCCAGTGGAGGTCGCCAGCGTAAAGCGCGCGTCGTCGCCCGAGCCCGCGATCTCAATCGCTTCCACCGGCGCGGACCGCATAAACGTCACCCCGTTGGCCACGGCGTTCTCCAGCGCGGCGATGGCAACCTCAAACGGGTCGACAAACCCAGTCGAGGGGCACCACAACGCGCACGTTGCATCGGCACTGGCGCGCGGCTCAAGTTCATGGATGCGGTCGGGGCCAACGATTGACAGCTCGGGTACGCCGTTGGCCAGGCCGTTGCACCGCAGCTGCTCCAGATGCGCGCGGTCCTCGTCGTTAAAGCCCAACACCATCGACCCGGTGCGGCAGAACAGAAAGCCCAGTTCCTGTGCCCACGTACCGTACAACTCGCAGCCACGGGCGTTGACCTGCGCCTTAACCGTGCCCGGTGCCGGATCGTAACCGGCGTGCACCAGGCCGCCGTTGGCCTTCGACGCGCCCAGCGCAATATCGTTAGCCGCCTCGACCACGCAAATGGACAGGTCAAACCGCGCGAGCTGCCGTGCGATGGCGCATCCTGTGATGCCCGCGCCGACAATCGCGATATCAAACGTTTCTGTCACGGTGCCTCCAAGACAAGTTGACAGGATGTCAATAAGACTATCCTACGGTCTGCACACCCCCAATGCGGCGGCAATGCGGCGAACAGCCCCGCAACACCCGCCAACGGCAGACGAGGGGAGACCCGGCAACGTCGACAACCTCGTCTGCCGACAACTACGGCAACCGTTCGTCTCGACCTGTAACAGTTCGACGAGGATTTTGTTTCCAGATGTTACAGATCGAGACGTTTGCCAGGCGGCCCCTCCGTTTGTCTCGATCTGTAACATCTAGACCCGGATTCCGCCTCCACCTGTTACAGATTGAGATGTTTGTGTCCGCATCAGCCCCGCCCCTAGCCGTGGTCCCATATAAACAAACCCCGTGGTAAACTTGACCAGACTGTTAATATTCCGAAAGGTACCCGTAATGTCCAAGTACATCTCCGAGCTCATGTCGCCGCAGCTTATGGGCGTCGTCTATGCCTTCGTCGGCTTTATCATCGCCCTGTATGTGCTGTCGGTCGTCTATGTGTTCATCGACGCTCGCCGCCGCGGCGCCAGCGCCTACGTGGCATGGGGCATCATCGCCCTCATCCCGTTTGTAGGCCTCATTGCCTACCTGGTCCTGCGCCCGCACTCCTACGCGTCCGACCGCGAAGAGCAGGAGCTGGACATGGCTCTGCGCGAGCGCCAGCTTGCCCAGTATGGCACCTGCCCGCAGTGCGGCGCGCCCATCGAGAAGGACTTCGTTGTCTGCCCCGTGTGCGACACCCAGGTTCGCAACGTCTGCCCCAGTTGCCATCGCCCGCTCGATGCGCACTGGAAGGTCTGCCCCTACTGCCGAACTCGCATCCAGTAACGCATCCGTCGCCGGGCCGGCCGCAAGCTACGGGCACACCGCAAGCCACACACGCAACCCGCCCCACACGATGAAGCATGCGTAGAAAATCGCCCGCCGTGCCATTAAGGTGCGGCGGGCGCTTGTATACCAAGGCAACCTGCCTATAATGATGCAAGTCAAAAACGCCGAGCGCATCGCACGCACTTGCATCAGGCATCCGAGAGGAGAAAACATACCCATGAAGGCACTCTACAATGACGGTTCGGTGGCCGAGCTCCCGCAGGACGAGGTTACGCACGTCATCCGCCACTCCGCCGCGCACATCATGGCGCAGGCCATCAAGCGCCTGTACCCCGAGGCCGACTTTGCCTACGGCCCCGCGACCGACAACGGCTTCTACTACGACGTCGACCTGCCCGAGGGCGTCAAGATCAGCGAGGACGACTTCCCCGCGATCGAGGCCGAGATGAAGAAGATCGTCAAGGAGAACCTCAAGTTCTCCGTGTACGAGAAGCCCCGCGCCGAGGCCATCGCCCTTATGGAGGAGCGCGGCGAGAAGTACAAGGTCGAGCACATCGGCGACCTGGACGACGACGCCCGCATTACCTTCTACCAGCAGGGCGACTACATCGACATGTGCGTCGGCCCCCACATCTGCTACACCAAGGCCCTCAAGGCCTTTAAGCTCACCGGCGTCTCGGGCGCCTACTGGAAGGGCGACAAGGACAACAAGATGCTCACCCGCATCAACGGCGTTGCCTTTGCCACCAAGGAAGAGCTCGACGAGCACATGCACATGCTGGAGGAGGCCAAGAAGCGCGACCACCGCAAGATTGGCCGCGAGATGGACCTCTTTATGATGCGCGACGAGGCCCCCGGTTTCCCGTTCTTCCTGCCTAACGGCATGATCCTTAAGAACACGCTACTGGACTACTGGCGCGAGATCCACCACAAGGCCGGCTACGTGGAGATCTCCACGCCGCTTATCATGAACAAGCAGCTGTGGAAGACCTCGGGCCACTGGGACCACTACAAGGACAACATGTACTCCACCGTCATCGACGACGAGGAGTACTGCATTAAGCCCATGAACTGCCCGGGCGGCGTGCTGGTGTACGCCTCCAAGCCGCACTCTTACCGCGAGCTGCCCATCCGCGCCGGCGAGATTGGCCTGGTGCACCGTCACGAGCTGCGCGGCGCCCTGCATGGCCTGTTCCGCGTGCGCTGCTTTAACCAGGACGACGCACACCTGTTTGTGCGTCCCGACCAGCTGACCGACGAGATCGTGGGCGTGGTCAACCTCATCGACTCTGTGTACCAGAAGTTTGGCTTTAAGTACCACGTTGAGCTTTCCACCCGCCCCGAGGACTCCATGGGTTCGGACGAGGACTGGGCACGCGCCGAGGAGGGCCTGCGCACTGCCCTGGAGCAGCTGGGCATGGACTACGAGGTCAACGAGGGAGACGGTGCCTTCTACGGCCCCAAGATCGACTTCCACCTGGAGGACTCGCTCGGTCGTACCTGGCAGTGCGGCACCGTCCAGCTCGACTTCCAGATGCCGCTCAACTTTGACCTGGAGTACGTGGACGCCGACGGCACCAAGAAGCGCCCCATCATGCTGCACCGCGTATGCTTTGGCTCCATCGAGCGCTTTATCGGTATTCTGATTGAGCACTTTGCAGGCAAGTTCCCCACCTGGCTGGCCCCCGTGCAGGTCAAGGCGCTTCCTGTCTCCGAGAAGAGCCGCGACTACGCTCACGAGGTGTGCGCCAAGCTGGAGGAGGCCGGCATTCGCGTGGTCTGCGACGACCGCGACGAGAAGATCGGCTACAAGATCCGCGAGGCCCGCAGCATCGACCGCGTGCCCTACATGCTCATCCTGGGCGAGAAGGAGGTCGAGGCCGGCAATATCTCCGTCCGCGACCGCTCCAACGAGACCGTTCAGATGAGCGTTGACGAGTTTGTTTCTAAGGTGACCGAGGAGATCAAGACTCGCGTCTAAGGCGAGCTTCACAACAATTAAAAAAGGCGACCGTCCACAAAGGGCGGTCGCCTTTTTTCATGTCCAAATAAGAAAAGCCGCTGGTTGAGCGGCTTTTTTTGTTGCACAAAAAGGTACAGGTTTTTATAGAGGGGTATGGAGATGCACCTAATGGCAGTAAAATTTGCGTAATCTGGGCAAACGCTGATTAATTGCGCGTATAATATCGTATCCCGAAAGATACAAAAACCTGTACTTTTGCGACTGCGCCTACCTGCGAGCGAGAAGCCTTTTCTAAACGCCCCTGCATTTGCGTGCATCGCAAAGCCAAAAAGAGGGGGCGAGAACATGGAACAGACGGCACGGCGCCAAGAGCAGCTGCCGGGCGCATTTAACGGCGTCACCACCAACAGCCAGCACGGCCGCGTCCGCTGGTATCTGGTCCACACCCCCCATGGAAAAGAGCGCGAGACCTGCGAAAAGGTCCGCCGCATTATCCCGCACAATCTTATGCAGGACGCTTTTGTGATGCAAAAGGAGTTCTGGTTTAAGCGGGACGGCGCATGGTCGCTCCAAACCAAACCTATGTATAAGGAATTTTTCTTCGTCGCCACGCACGATGCCGCCGCGCTCGATAGGGCTTTGGCTCAGCTGAGCTTTGGCTGTCGCATCGCCGGCAGTAGGGAGCGGGCGTACATGCCCATGCCGGATGATGCGCAGGATTGGTACCGCAGCGTGCTGGACGACGACGGTGTGGTGCGCAATAGCGTTGCGCGCATAGTAGACGGCGTGCTGCACATAGAGCAGGGCCCTTTGGTGGGGCAAGAGGCCCGTGTAAAGAAGATTGACCGTCATAAGCGCTGGTGCCTGGTAGACGTGGGCGAGGGCGACTCCACATTTAGGGAGCTGCTGCCGCTCGACGTTCCCAGCAAAACGTAAGGGAGACGTTGCACCGGCTGTTTGGATTCATAGCATTTTGTTTTATGGGGGGGTTCCTGGGGACAGGAACGTGAGTTTTATTGTGGCTGCTAAAGAAGTAACAGAGAGTTGTGCATCAACGGTTGGTGCGCTGGCTTTCAATCAGATAAGGCCGAGCGGTACGCTTGGGTATCGCATCGTCAAGAGGCTGTTTGACCTTGTGTTTAGTCTTTTGATGAGTGTTCTTCTATTGATTCCTATTGCTGTGGTTTGCGCGCTTATTTGCCTTGAATCGCCCGGCAGCCCTATGTACACCCAGGATCGCGTTGGCAAGGGCGGAAAGACAATCAAGATTTTTAAGCTTCGCAGTATGGTCGCTGATGCAAACGACGTGCGTAAGTACCTGAGCCCTGAGCAGCTACATCAGTGGGAAGTCGAGCGCAAGGTCGACGATGATCCTCGCATTACCAGGGTTGGTCAGTTTATTCGTAAGTGCTCCATTGACGAGGTGCCGCAGTTCCTCAATGTGCTGAATGGCGACCTCTCCGTTATTGGACCGCGTCCCATTACAAGGGATGAGCTTGAGCAGCACTTTTCCGACGAGGAAAAGGCTGAGCTTCTCTCTGTCCAGCCTGGCATTACTGGTCTGTGGCAGGCAACCGATCGTAACGAGGCAACCTTCGAGAGCGGCCTGCGTCAGAAGATTGAGCTTCGCTATGTCCAAAACCGTTGTTTTGCTATGGATTGGAAGTGCTTTACTGGTACCTTCGGGGCCATGTTTGGTAAGAAGAGAACGGGACGATAGATGCCGACAAACCTTACTTCTTCCTACAGTGTGTTGATGAGCATTTACAAAAAAGAAAATCCTACCTATTTAGTTCAAGCTTTAGACAGTATGTTGAACCAAACGGTCTCTCCTGCCGAGATTGTCATGGTCAAGGATGGTCCCCTCACGCAAGAGCTTGAAGACGTGCTCCAAGATTATGACTCCCTTTATCCCGGACTGTTCAATTTTGTTTCGTATGACAAAAACCATGGGCTTGGCTACGCGTTGCGACAAGGCTTGGTTGCTTGCTCTAACGAAATTGTTGCTCGTATGGACACTGATGATATTGCTCGTCCGGATCGCATGGAGAAACAGCTTGCCGCTATTGATAGCGGGCTCGATATGGTCGGAAGCGATGTTATCGAATTCGTCACGTCTCCCAATGAACCTGTTGCGGCTACTGACCTTCCCAAGGGCATCGATGCTATACGTTCTTATTCCAAAAGGCGAAATCCCTTTCGTCACCCTCCCATGACGTTTAGAAAGTCGAAAGTTATGGAGGCTGGTAACTACAGTTCCGACTTTCTCTACTTTGAGGATTGGGACCTTTTTAACAGGATGCTCGCATGTGGCTGCAAGGCGGATAACCTGAAGGAACCGCTTGTTGCGATGCGCGTTAGTGAGGATTTCTATGCTCGCAGGGGCGGCTCGCAGTATCTTAAGTACGCTAAAGCATTTAAGCGGGCTCAAGTTGAGCGTGGCTATTTCACAAAACGTGATTATTTCTGTTCTTATTTGCCGCATGCCGCCGTCTGTCTGATGCCAAATTCCGTTAGAGCATTGATATATCGTTATTTTCTCAGGAGGTCCTAGAAATATGGCTTCTGATATTGATAAGCCTCTGGTTAGTGTCATTGTTCCCATGTACAACGTGGGTATGTTTGCGCTTCCTTGCGTAAACTCATTGCTTGGTCAGACTTATTCGAATATCGAATATATTATCGTAGATGATGGATGTACTGATAATACTATCGATCTTATTGAAGATGCCGTTGGGTCAGACACGCGATTTAAGATTTTGCATAAGGAGAACGGTGGTCTTTCTTCTGCGCGTAACTTTGGTACTCAAAGGTGCCACGGTGATTATGTCATGTATGTTGATGGGGACGATTTGATCGATTCGCGAACTGTTGAGTTGATGGTCGAAGCGGCTGACAAGTATCAAGTTCCGCTCGTTATCGGCTCCTTTGCGAAGACGCCTGTCCTTGATAACTATAAGATAGATCAGAATGTAGAATTCCATGTTGAATCTGGAATTGATCATTTTCGAAAACTTCTATTATTAAGCGGTGAGAGTGGCTCTGCTTGCGGAAAGCTCTTTGAACGATCTCTTATTAGCGACCTTGTCTTTCCTGAGGGGCAGCTCTTCGAAGACATGGGCGTAATTGCTAACATTTGTTCCAAAATTCAAAAGGTTGCATTCTCTGATGCGTGCTTCTATGCATACGTGACGAGACCTGGTTCCATTACGACGCTCAAGAACCAGGGTTCCAAGCATGCTAAAGACATGGACAGGGCTATTGAGACAGTTCGACAATTTGCCGAGCCTGAATTTCAGGGCGAGTTTGAGTGCTTCCAGTCATTCTGTACGCTCCGCGTTGCAATGAGGGTTGATCCGGACGGATTTGATGATAAGGCTGAAGCCCAGAATTATTTGAGGAATGCTCGAGGGCTTGCTTGGAGGGCATCGAAGAACCCATATGCTTGTTCAATATGGAGACTGCGTTGTGCTCTCTTTTCTATCTCTCCTAGGGTTCATAACGCTTTCTATGCGTTATATGCTGCAATTTCTGGTAAGGCGATCGGGTAACTCCTATAATTAAAGGTTAATAAGATGAGTTTATCAACTGGCGCGCATTTGTTTAACGTTACTGAATGCCACGGCGGGTTTTTGTATAACATCTATTTTCAAGATGGTTTTAACTGTTATGTTGGTGTTTTCGACACGGTTTCGACCGGAGGAAAATCAACAGTTTACAAACGATATACAAAGCAGGTGTAGAGATGCCAATCTACTTCATTGCCTTTGTGTCCCATATTGCATTGCTATATTTTTCGGTAAAGATAACTAATAAGCGCGTCAGTTTTCTTCTTGCGGTTATTTCGGTTCTCCCCCTTTGCTTGGTGGCGGGGCTGCGCGATGCATCTGTCGGTACCGATACCTCGGCATATCCCCTCAGGTGTTTTTACGCCTCGCAGTATTATTCGCTCACAGGTGCTATGGGTGCTTGCTCAGATCAAGAGCCGCTATTCGTGATTCTCTTCTGGATTCTGGGGAGACTGACTGGTGATTTCCACGCTGTTCTTTTTCTTTCTGAAGCCATCGTTCTCCTTCCCTATATTTTAGTTGTTAGGAAGTTGTACCCTCGCGGATATCCTATCTTAGGTTTCTTTCTTTGTTTCGTTGTGTTTGGTTATACGTTAAACATAATTAGGCAATGTATTGCTACTAGCATGCTCGTCATGATGGTCTATGAGCTGTTCCGCGAGAAACGCGGCCCCGCTATTGTTTATTTGGTTCTTGCAGTTGGCTTTCACAAGATGTCTATCATGGGACTTTTTATTTGGATTATTTATATTTCATGCTTCAACCGCGGGCGCGAACGTTCGTACAAGACCGTTGCACTTCTTGCATGCGTTGGCGTTATCATTTTTACTATTTGCGTGATTATGATTGGCCCGGATGTAATGGAGCTCGTATCTCTATTTACGCCGTCATATAGCTTTCAGATCAAACACGCTGGAATGGGCTCATTTAATACCACAATGCTTATTTATTTTCTATTTTGCCTTGCTATATGGATGTTAGGTAGTAAGGGTTTGAACACGAGCTTCGATCGATGGACGCTTAATTTCTATACGAGCAGCGGCATAATTTCTTCCCTATTCGCTCAACTTGCGAGCATCAGTCCTGAGCTAATTCGACTCAGTTTCCCTTTTCTTTTCATTTCAGGTTTTGTTTACCCCTTTTTGTCTGAAAACCTTGGCAGAGAGCGGTTTCTAACTGGGGCTCTGGGTGTTTTATTTTTCGTGTTTTATTTTGTCATTACGTTTGTATATGGCGGCAGTTGCGATCTTTTTCCGTATTCGTCGGCACTATTAGGAGTTATTTATGACTGACGAAACGCCTGACATCAGTATTGTTGTTCCGGTATATAACACCGAGCGTTTTCTCCCCGCTTGTCTGGAATCTATTGATATTCAAGGAACCGGCTCTTTTGAGGTGATTCTTGTGGATGATGGTTCCACCGATGGGTCTCCTGAGATCTGCGATGCTTATTGCGACAAGCGCGAGAGAGCTTTCGTTATTCACAAGGACAACGAAGGTCTTCTCGCTGCACGACGAGACGGTCTTCGCGTGGCAAGTGGGCGTTATATTCTTTCGCTCGACTCCGATGACGCACTTCTTGAAGGTTGCATTAAAAAGGTATGCGATGTAATTGCCTCGACTGGTGCTGATATCATTTCATTTGATTTCACTATGGGATTGATGCCTATAAAACCCTCGTTAAAAGTTGATATCTGTTCTGGTATGCATACGGGTGAATCATTTAATGCTGTTAAAAGCCTGTTGTGCGGATGCGATTTCAATAGTGTTTGGAATAAGGTCATTCGGAGAGATTTATTTGCCAGTGACGAGTGGTACTCCAAACGAGTTGGCCTTATGCACGGTGAGGATCTTTGCCAACTTCTTCCTGTTTTCGATATCGCAAAGAGTTTATTTCACATTGACGAACCGCTTTACTACTATCGTCAGCATGACGCTAATAGTACGAAGCAGTTTAAAGAAGACCAGATATCTGATTGGAGCTTTGTAAGCGACGAATTGATTCGCTATGCGAGTGAATGGTCGAGCGATTCAGTCAAAAATGCCAATAGGGGTATCTGTCGACACTATTGTGATCTTGATGAAGTTCTTTGGCATTGTGAAGTGGATAAAGAGGTGAAAAAACAATTTGATAGAACAATTAAAAGCGAGTATCGGAGGCGAATCAGCAATTGTCCGGACTATGTTCATAGTCTTGTATTGTCAAATTGCAGTATCGTTTCTTTTGCTGTTCGGCACATACTGAGCAGCTTCAAGTGCCTCCGTCGTCTCTTTCTATAATGCAGGTCATTATTGCTTTTTACTAATATCTTTAGATGGAGCATTATTATTCTTGACCGAGCCTGTCCTTAGCTTTCGACTAAGTGGCGAGCATTTACGATTGAACCGACATAGAGGACTTGGTTCTGTCGTGCGGTGTATTCATTCCTAGGGCTTTAGTTATTTCGGTTGATGCTTAGAAGCTGGTCTTCGCACTTTTTTCAAAGAAGATCTCCAGCATCCTCATGTTCTGGGTGAGGCCATAGGCGCTTACGTTTGTGATTTATTGTTTGTAGCCTATTCCTCTATGGGGTGCTGTCTGCGATTGGTCTTGTTGATTGCATGATAGGGCATCATGATTAAAATGTCCGAATCGATGGAAGCGCATCTTTATTCGACTTTGAAGATGGGAGGAGTCAATTGTTGCAGATTCTTAATTCAATTAAGAAAGCTATAAAACTTTTACTTTCCAGCCCTATTTATGATGGTTTACTCAGGTTAAGTCGTCGTTCCGATGCTATAACCTATGCGTCTAAGGCGAAGCTGAGTATAGTTTCCCTGAGACCGTCCAATATGTTCATGCGGATTGTTTTTAAGGAAAGTGTATCTTACGACATTTCTATTATTGTACCTGTGTATAACGTTGAGAAATACCTCAAAGCCTGCCTAGACTCCATTGTGACTCAGGAGTTTTCTGGCAAGTTTGAGGTTATTATTGTCGATGATGGGTCTAAAGACGATTCTGGTGCTATAGCCGATTCGTATGGGCTAATGCCCAATGTTCTTGTAATTCACCAGGTAAACGGCGGCCTTTCCGCAGCGCGCAATGCGGGTCTCAGTGTTTCTCGCGGTAAGTGCATCATGTTCGTGGATTCTGATGACATGATCGGGCCAGGGTATCTTGAGGCTATGTGGAGCAGGCTCGTTCAAACATCTGCGGATTTCGTTACATCGACTTTTAGATATATGTCTGATGATGGTTTGGTTGGCGAGATAGAGAACGATAGAGCTAGTTGGATGGTGCCGTGGGGCAGACTATATCGTCGTGAAGTCTGGAATCGACTAGGTTTTCCCGTAGGCGCATGGTATGAAGATCTGATTCATCCGTTATGGATTGATTCTATCTTCAAGGATGAGCCTTGTTATGATTTGAGCGGCTATTATTACCGAATCCGTCCTGGATCCATTATGCAGTCTACCCCTACTAATGTTAAGGGCCTTGATTCGTATTGGGTTCTCGATGAATTGATTTCTTATCGTTCGGAGCTTGGAATTTCTTACTCTCAGGAAGACTTCGATCGTATTCTTCCTCTGTTCGGGCCGCTTTTGCTTGGGAGAACCGTTGCCTTGGACAACAGCGCGCGTAAAACAATGTTTGCTTGTTGTTGCGACACGTTTAATTCAATTGATGATTTTAAGACGAAGAAGACATCGTTAAACGGCAGATGGAGGGATATCGAGAGATCTCTTCGTTCTTCGGATTATAACCGTTATCTTCTCGCTTCTCTTGCCCTTGCGGCGCAGGGGGTTTCTGGGCTTAGTGTTTCAGATGCAATTAATATTTGGGTGAACAGGAACAGATAAATAATGAAAATCGGAACGATTACTTTTCACGGCGCATTGAACTTCGGGTCTGCGCTTCAGTCTCATGCGCTTCAAGTGGTTTTGGAAAATATGGGACATGAAGTGCAAATTATCGACTACCGTTCTCATGATTATGAACAGTATAAGCTGCTTCAGCTCCGACATCCAAAGGCAACGCTGCGAACATTGCGCTGTTTAAATAGGTATTTGTCAAGAAAGACTGCATTCGAGGATTTTTCAAATAAATATTTCGGCATGACGAAGAAGTCTTATCACTGGCAAAATGAAGAGGAGATGTGCGAGCTTGCAGATCAGTTTGATTGCTTTATTTGTGGTAGCGATCAAATTTGGAATCTCGATTGCACACAAGGTGTTGTTGGTCCCTATTTCCTTTCATTTGCTGGAGACAGACGTCGAGTCGCTTACGCTCCCAGTCTTGCGCACACTTTCTTTAGACCTGAGAATTTTGATGAACAGCTTGTATCCGAGTTGCTCTCAAGGTTTGATTTCCTGTCTGTTCGCGAGGAGGAGACGGTTCCGTTATTCCAGCCCCTTGTCGATGCGCCCATAGATGTTGTCTTAGATCCCACACTTTTGTTGGAGTCTGAAGACTACGCAGATATGGCATCTAAAGATGTTTTGCAGGGTGAATATATATTTATTTATCTACTACGCGAGTGCCCCGAACTTATTGAGAGCACCGTCGCGATGACGGAAGAGACGGGTATGAAGGTTGCTTACATATCTGAAAAAAACCTAGATATCCCAAATTCAATTAACTTGTTTGGTGTTGGCCCTGAGGAGTTCGTTTCGCTTATTGCGCACGCTGGCCTCGTTCTTACCAATTCCTTTCATGCAACTGTATTCTCGATTCTCTTTCATAAGCCCTTCCGCGTGTATGCAACAGATAAGTCTGGTGCGCGTATGCGCGACTTGTTAGGCAATATCGGGTTGTCTGCTCGTTGTGTCGACGTTATGTGTGCCGACGATGTTGCCCCTTGTGACTGGGGTGCCGTGGATTCTCTCCTTGATTCTCTGCGTGAGCATTCATGGGTCTATCTTAGAAAGGCGCTTTCGTAATGGGAGAGGCAAGTCGACTCATCAAAAATACCGGCATTATTGCAGTGGGTGGAATGGCAACCAAACTCGTCTCGTTTCTTCTACTGCCGCTCTATACATCGGTTCTCTCCACTGGCGATTATGGTACCGTCGACTACATCAACACTATCGCCCTGTTTTGCGTTCCTGCTGTCTCCCTACTTATGGATGAAGCGCTGTTTCGGTTCCTCATCGACTGTCGCACCGATGGGGAACGGTCTATGGCCGTGACCGCGTCTTGCGCTGTTCTCCTTGCTGGCTGCGCGTGCTTTGCGGTCTTGGCGATTCTGGTCTGGTTGCTATTTAGGCCAGATAATCTTGGCTGGGTCGTGGGCCTTGTTATCGCTGGCGCGCTTCTGCAGATGGCTTCTGCGGTCCTACGTGGTTTCGGGGATACCGTGGGTTACTCCGTCATGAATTTCACTGCGAGCGCTCTTACTATCGTGCTAAACGTTCTGTTTATCGCTGTTCTGCATTGGGGCGTTGTGGGCATGCTTTCCGCCACGGTTGTTGCGCAGGGCGGTGTTGCCCTCGTGTTCATGGTCATGAGGAAGCTCTGGCGCTATATCGATCCGTCGGCTTTTTCCATTTCCTATGCTCGAGACCTCCTGCGGTATTCCTTTCCGCTCATTCCCAACAAGGTTTCCTGGACTATTAACAACCTGCTAGACAGGCTGATTATCATGAATACGCTCGGTGCTTCTGCCGCCGGCGTGTACGCCGTCTCCTACAAGTTCCCCGGTGTCATGGACCAGGTGTATGGCTTTTTCTATCAATCTTGGAAGGAGAGCTCGGCGCGCGCCCTCAACTCCGATGAGGACGAGTCGACTTTCTTTAACTCTGTGTATCGTGCGCTAAGGCGTTTCATGATGAGTGTCGTTCTGCTTATGTCTGCACTTATGCCCCTCGTGTACGGCATCCTGATCAAGGGTTCATTCGGTGAGGGCCTGCTGTATGTGCCAATATTGCTCCTGGCGACGTACTTCAGCAACATCTCCGGCTTTTACGGTGGCATCTTTACCGCACATAAGGAGACCGGAATTATGGGTACTACCACTGCGGTGTCTGCAGTCCTTTGCGCCGTTCTGTGTGTTGTGTTGATTCCGCACTTCGGTCTATATGGTGCATCTGTTGCAACGCTCTTGGCGATGATCGTGGTTAATGAGTACCGCAGAATTAAGGTCGCTAAGTTTACGAAGCTTGTCGAAGACCGGGTTGAGCAGGTTTTGACTTTGGTTTCAATTGTCGGCGTGTTCGTTTTTTATTATCTGTCCGCCTACGGTGCGGGCATCTGGGGCGCTATCGCCTGCCTGGCAATTGCGCTGGTTTTTTCTGTTTACATGAATGCCGATATCCTGCGCAAGCTCATTTCGGCTCGCAAATAGGGGGATAACTGCATGTCTACCGTGAAAAGGGGCGAAGTTCCCACACTGTTTGAGTCGCCGTCGCATTGCTGCGGATGCGGGGCGTGTGCCGCCGGCTGCCCGAAAGGCGCCATTACCATGTCCGAGGGCAAGGACGGGTTTGTTCTTCCTGTAATTAACAGCGATCTCTGTATCGGTTGCGGCGCGTGCACGAGGGCGTGTGGCCTCAACCGGGGGATAGGCTCTAATTCCGCTGGACCGTTCTTTGCCGCTGCCGGTAGAGATGATGTCTCGGAGTCCGCTTCTGGTGGAGTTTTCGGTGCCGTTGCGCGTGAGTACATTTCCTCTGGTGGGGTTGCATACGGCGCCGCCTATGAGCGCGAGGGGAACTCGCTTCGAGTGCTGCATCGTCGTGCGGCGAGCGTTGATGAGCTTCTCCCACTGCTCAACTCAAAATATGTGCAGAGCGATGCTGGAGTTTGCTTTGCCGATGTTAAGGCGGATCTTCGTGAGGGCAGGCAGGTCCTGTTCTGCGGTACGCCTTGCCAAGTCGCCGGTCTTAGGGGCTTCCTCGGACGCGATTATGGGAACCTGACGACCGTTGACCTGGTCTGCCATGGTGTTCCTTCCGGCCGTATGTTTGCGGACTGCGTTGAGGACTATGGCAAGCAGCTTGGGTCTCCCGTGGTTGATTTTCGGTTTAGGTGTAAGCGTGAGGGGTGGGAATATTCTCTCCTCCTCCTTCTTCTGCTTGAGGACGGAAGAGAGGTCACCATTCCTGCGGCGAAATCCCCCTACTACGACATGTTCTTGAACCTTAAGACGCTTCGCGACAGCTGCTATAGGTGCCCCTATGCTGGGAGGTTCCGCGCTGGTGATCTTACTATCGGTGATTTCTGGGGCGTTGAGGTAAATAGGCCTGACGTTCTTAAGAATCCTGATAAGTTCAATCAGATGAAGGGCGTCTCCTGCCTGCTGGTGAATAACGAACGCGGAAGGGAATTCATTGAGTCCACTAATGCTCTGGACTTGTACGCTGTCGAATTTGACGACATCGCCAAGGGCAACGATCAGCTCCGTCACCCTAGCGCTCTCCCAAAAGACAGACAGCTCTATATTGACGCATTTGTCGAAGGTGGTTGGCATTCCGTTGAGTGTATGTATAAAAGGCGAGAGCGTGGAATAATTTTCTATACCAAGAAATTAGTAAGAAGGCTTCTCCCTGAATCATGTCGGGAGGTTGTCAAAATGTATTTATAGGATCTTGCAGGCTAGATAAGGACCCACGCCTGGGCGGGCCCCCCGTTGGGCTCGTAGAGCCATACCGTGTTGCCCTCCGAGGTACGCTGCCCCCGGTCGTCCAGCGCCAGCCCGGAGGCGGACGTGAACGAGTGGCGGCCTCCGCCCAGGGCCGAGACGCGCCACAGCTGCGAGGCGGAGCCGTCCGCCTCGGCCAGCACCGCCCGGTTGCCCGACTCGGTCAGCAGGAGGCCGCCCGAGGAGATCCTGTAGAGGCCCGTCGCCCCGTCGCGCTCGAGGTGGAGGGCGCCCGCGTCCGAGGACAGCGAGCAGCCCGACGCGGAGGCCGACACGGCCATCCGGTCGTCGAGGGCGGTCGCGAGGCGGTAGGGGCCGTCGTCGACCGTGCGGGGGATCGCGGGGTCCGCGAGCAGCCACGCCTGGGCGGGCCCCCCGTTGGGCTCGTAGAGCCATACCGTGTTGCCCTCCGAGGTACGCTGCCCCCGGTCGTCCAGCGCCAGCCCGGAGGCGGACGTGAACGAGTGGCGGCCTCCGCCCAGGGCCGAGACGCGCCACAGCTGCGAGGCGGAGCCGTCCGCCTCGGCCAGCACCGCCCGGTTGCCCGACTCGGTCAGCAGGAGGCCGCCCGAGGAGATCCTGTAGAGGCCCGTCGCCCCGTCGCGCTCGAGGTGGAGGGCGCCCGCGTCCGAGGACAGCGAGCAGCCCGACGCGGAGGCCGACACGGCCATCCGGTCGTCGAGGGCGGTCGCGAGGCGGTAGGGGCCGTCGTCAAACACCCTTCCCAATGCTGTTGTTTTGTATTCAGCATTCAGGTCGTACTTAGCGCTCCATTTGTTGTTTGATTCTTTTGAGACGTTAGATTTCGCCGTTAGTTCAACTTTGGCGCTACCAGTCTTCCATTCCTTCACACTTATCGCATACGCAACAATTCCGTTCTGAATCCCCGAGATGCTCGGCGGGAAGGACTGGTTGTCGGCATCGATGGAAAAGCTCTCTTCCTTGGCATCCAGGTGCTGCTGAATTCGGTCGGCATACTTTTCTGCCCATTCACCAGCCTTGCCGTTTCGCACAAAGTAATTGTTGGACAGGTCGGTCGAGCGGTAGGCGTAGCCGTCCTTCTGGTAGTTTGCCGTGTGGTCGGAGTGAGCGATTGCCATGAGCTCGTCGGTCAGGCCAAAGTACAGATGGCGCTGGTCCAGGTCTCCGTACCAGTTGTCGCTGGTGTCGTCCCAGGTTAGGTCCATCTGGCACCATTTGCCGTCGATTTTTACGGCGTTCCAGGTGTGGCCGTTGCCGGTGATGCGGCCGTTGGCGATGCCCGCGGCGTCAAGGAGCTTGGAGTAGATGCGCTGGTAGCTCTCGCAGGTGCCCTGGTGGCGCGTGAGGCCGCTTTCGGCCGAGCACCAGTTGAGGCTGTGGTCGTACTCCAGCTGGTCGAGCGTCCAGTCGTGGAGCCACAGCGCCATGTCGTATTCCGAGCCGTTTGTCTCCTGCCTGCACAGGTCCACGGCGTTATTGACGATCTGCGTGACGCTCGGGCGGGCGGCATCGTTTACGGTTACCTCCGCCGTGGTGCGCAGGTAGTAGATCCCCTTGTCGTTTTGGGGGTCGTTTCTGTCGTTGTCCATAAAGTAGAAGTAGATGCGATATGTGCCCGACGCAGTGAAGTCAAAGATAAAGTCGTGGCCCGTGGTGCCCAGGCTGTAGTAGCTGGACCATGCCGGGCGCGACGGGTCGCAGACGCTTTCCTGGCTGCCGCCGTCCCAATAGGTGGGCACGTCCATGCGCGCCTTGGCCTGGGACGAGCCGTTGGCCTGGTTTACGTGGAAGGTCGTCGCGGTGCCCGCGGGGGCGTCGTTCCACGAGACGGTGAAGGTGACGCCGTTTTGGGTTGCCATGGCGGAGTGGGCGTAGCCGGTTTGTGACGTGGCGTAGATCGCCTCGGGCGTGGGAGTGGTTTGGGCTCGGAGGGATGGGGCGGTGGTGCCGGGCGTGGCGGCGTCTGCGGTGTTGGCGTCCGCGGGGTCGGTCTGGCTGGTGCCGGTAGATGTTGCGGTGCTGTCCTCTGCGGAATCTGCTGTCGCATTTGTGTTGGTGCCGTCTTCTGCCTTGCCTGTGCCGCTGCTCGTGGCGTCGGCTTGCGCCTGCTGATCGGCTGATGACCGAGGCTGCATGGCTTCCGCGATGGTTGCCGTGGGCATCGTCGCGCTGACCATGGACGTGCACGCGATCGCGCACAGCAGGTAATAAAGGGGTCGTTTCATAGCGGAGCCTCTCGGTGAGCAGCCAATAGGGTCCGAAGGCAGCTCCAGGCCAGCACTCCGCACATATTTTGTTGGGGATTATTTTACGGGAACACCAGTCAACATCAGCGAACTTTATGGGGAAGGTTGGGGTGGGGGATGGTTGGTTGCTCGGTGACGTTGTGGATCGCGTTGGGTTGACTATGCCTGATGCGGCAAATCCAGCATGAGGCCGTCTCGCGCTTCTTCGAGGTTCGACACCGATACCTTCCAGGAAAAGTCTGCGAGGCTACTGCCCAGGTCCAGCTCTGCATGGTCGTACTTTTCGATTTTGCAGCCTGGGTGATTCTCGTCTGGTAAAAGGCGACATTCGACTGGTCGGGACCCGATGATTCGATACTCCTTCTGATATGCATACTTGGGCGTTTTGATAACGAGATTATGCGGGATGACCTCAAAGATCTCGCGGATCAGTTTTGGCCCAGGGACGCCGTAGGAGATGGGACCGTGGGCGTAGATGCTTCCGTCTTCGGCAATGTGTCTGTCGGCGAGGCGCGCGAAGCTGGCGTACTGCACAATGCCGTTCCACCCGTCCGCGCATCCGAACTCCTGGATCATGCGTATCGGGATTTTCACGGTGTTGTCGACGATATCGTTCTCGCGGACCGTGTACATGCAGTAGATAGGCAGGCAAGTATATCTGTAGAGGCACGCCCCGGGAGCCATGGAAGCTTCGAGCGGATCGCCCTGTTCGCCAGGCAGGCCATGGTAGTAGCCGGCTGCGTTCATGTAGAGGTGCCCGTTCAGCAGGTCTTCGATGTACGCCACTTTGGGTGCGAACTTGAGTAGATATGCGATGCCGTCGTTGGGCATGGCGTGTCCTTTCTTGGGTAGTGATATCTCGGACCGCCTAGTGCGGCCAGGTTCTTTGCTACCAAGGTAAGGGCTCCTAGCGGGATCCTTGTGCGGGAGTGGTGCGGGTCGCTGGTGTTGCTCGGGGGTTGTGATCGCTCTCGGCGCCGGGGGGGGTGCATGTCTGTGGAGCGTTCCGGGGGTTGTTTCCGGGCAGGGGAGTGTCGGCTGCCGTCAGTTAATAACGAATTTGGGGCGAGCTCACAATTGAGGCTGTCCTGCGCAACCTCAGCGGGGCCACGTTCCTCAGACGCGTGCTGGAAGTGGTGCCGTGTGATTGGGCCTCGCTGTAGTGCCAACCGTTGCGGGCATTGATGCGGGATTTCTGTCAAAGAGATTCTTATTCGTTCTGGTTTGCCTGATGTATGAGGCTCAAGTGGTCCAGGTATTCGTGTCGTGTTTTGTGGGTATGACCGAATTAGCTGAAACAAAGGCCGAACCGTCCTCATCTAGACTCCGAGCCTCGGTTTTCAAGGGCCGACCCCGGATGATGTGGCGTCTCTGCGAGTTGGCGTATCCGGTCGTTTTTGACAAAAGCCAATATGATTTGCCAAGGAACGGATTGCCAATCAGGTTCTTAGTTGGGGGCGTAGCGTCCCCTGATCGCATAGATGAAGTAAATTGGAAACTGGCAATAGCCGAAGGTGACCGTGCTGCTCACCAAGGATGTTCCCAGCGGGTTGCCTTTAATTGCATATTGCGGCGCGTTGCCATATTCGGCCTGTCGGCATAACGGTTGCCGGGTTTTGGGCTATTGTTTTCCATGATTTTACGTTGACCTTCTTCCTGGTGTTTCGGCAGGGGTAAGGACGCTTTGTGGAGGCGATTATATGTCTGATGTTAAGAAACAGCACTACGTGCCGCGTTTTTATCTGAAGTCGTTTACTAATCAAGATGGCTTTCTTTATGCGGTGAAGCGTGAGCCAAGTGGTTTGGGTCGCATATTTCAAACTAAACCGGAAGGCATTTGTTTCGAGAAGTACCTTCATGAGGTAAAGAGACGGACCCCAATAGATGGGGAGCGATTTATTGAACAGGGGTCTGCTGAAAAGGCATTAAGCAAGATGGAGAATGACCTTGCGTACGATTACAGACTGCTTATAGAGCATTTGGATTCCGGCGTGTTTTCTGACACTGATGAGACCTGTGAGCTGCTCGAACGTCTTATACTTCTCATTTCGTTATTACTCGTAAGGACCCCAAAATATCTCAAGAGGGTAAGAAGTAATGCTGCATCCTACGCGGTTGAGTTGGAAGCAGAAGGATTCCTTACTGACGTTGATCGAAAAGAGATGGACGCCGAGGGTTTTGGCGAGGAGTTTGAATCGATTGTAGAGCTTGCTATTCAGGACGCTGCCTTGTTTAAGTTCTGTGAGGGAGCCCCGCTTCATTCGCTGGTTTCTTTGATGCTTAGAATGGATTGCGGCTTTTTCGTGGCGCCTGAGGGGTCAGAGTTTATAACCTCGTCGTTGCCCATCTTTCCTGAGTGGTCGGACATTCAGGAAAGCGATCCCTACAGCATCTACTTTCCGTTGAGCCCTCGATATGGAGTGGTCTTAAAGCAGAGATCAGAGAATGACCGCTTGGTGAGTATTTCCCACATTGATGGCTCCGCAGTCGATGTGTTCAATCGCGCGCTTATGCGCGGTAATGACTCCTGGGATTTCCTTATCGCGAGAGATTACGAGTGTTTGGAATCGCTTGTGGGGAAATGACGGGCTGCGCGGTCTTGACCGTGCAGCCCGTTTAATTGCATTGTGAATGGTTTTGCAAGCGCGGAGGTATAGGAGCTCTTATTTTATGCGGCCGTGCTTGCCTCAGCTCAACTCCGCGCGTATTACTTCCCGCCGCGCACTATCGGCAATGCGAAACTGCTCGCTACTTCCGAATTCAAGAGATTTGTATGTGGATGAATCGAAGTCGAACACGTAATTGTGTCCTGGAACCGAGACAGTGACGGAAGCGAAACGTCGCGGGCGATCACGGGATTGTTTTTCCATTTTGGAGAGGGCTTCTCGAAGCATTTCCTCGTCAGCAAGAATAGTAGATTTGACAAACAGCTCATTTCTTCTAAATAATTCATAATCGTTAGAGTTGAGTCTCTCCAGTTTTTTGTTAAAGGCTTCATAAACCAGCTCGAACGAATCGGTGCCCCTTGGACCAAACAGAATTCCGCTTTCATAATGCGCGCCGCACTGTTCGATCCGTTCGATTTGGCGTTTTCTCCAAGATTGGTCATCGATGAATGCGAGCCTCGAGTAAAGAGATTCAGCCTCTCTGCTTTCTCGTGATTGGGAATCTGTCACCTCGATGCCCAGAGAACGTGTCCTATCGATCAGATCTGGCTTGTCGCTGTAAGTCAGATTTCCATATTTGTTGCTATCGATAAACTGCAGAACGTGTCTTGCATAGCATTCCCAGATATCGATTTTGGTCCTATCTGGGAGTGGCTTGTCGTAATATACGCTATCGATGTGACTGTCCAAACCGCTCACCTCTGTTATTCGAATTCCTGGCTTTATGTTTTCCTTAATGAGGTTCTAGAGAATCTGTATCCATTCTTTCCGTTTCGCTGCGGATCTAATCGATTTGGCGAAGAGATATAACTCAGGGGTCAACTTGTTTGAGCTGCGTGATGCTTTCAATCGTGTCTTCAAGGTTATCGGGTCGAAGCTTGGGTTCGCATGTCGTAAATACACCGGCGCAAGCTGCGAATGTTTTTGGAATCTCTGATTCTTGGACGTAGGTTGCCTTTATTCAAACTGGCGTTTTGGCGCTACGCTTGCGCAAGCATTTTCAGCGCGGTAGTTTTTCGGTGTAGGAAGGTGATTGACCATCGCTGAAACGTTCAATCTCAAAAGCATCATCGTCACGGGCGGCTGCGGCTTCATCGGCGGCAACTTCCTGCACTACGTCGTGGACAACCACCCGGACGTCCACGTCACCGTCCTGGACAAGCTGACCTACGCCGGCAACCCCGAGAACTTCGCCGGGCTGCCCTCCGACCGCGTTGAGCTCGTCTTGGGCGACATCTGCGACGCCGAGCTGTTGGACCGCATCGTCCCGGGCCACGACGTCATCGTGCACTACGCCGCCGAGAGCCACAGCGACAACTCCATCGCCGACCCGGAGCCCTTCCTGCGCACGAACGTCGAGAACGAGTCCTGGTGACGCCCGGCCAAGGAGGCCACCGAGGCCAGGTACCGTGCACAGGGCAAGTAGGAGGGGACAGATCTATGGCAGACATCGCATTCGAGAAGGACCTCTCCGTGGCCGGGTGCCCGCGCCACTACATCATGCGCAGCTCTTGGGTCATCGGCGAGGGCCACAACTTCGTCAAGACCATGAACGGGCTGTCCGACAGCGTCGCCGACCCGGACGACATGCTGGACAAGATCACGGTCGTGGACGACCAGCTGGGCCGCCTGACCTTCACGCGCGACATGGCCGAGGCCGTCTTCCACGTGCTGGACACGCGCGCCCCCTATGGCATCTACAACTGCACCGGTTCGGGCGCCGTGAAGAGCTGGGCGGACATCGCCCGCGCCGTCTTCGAGGCCGCCAACGGCAACGGCGAGAAGGTCGTGCCGGTGTCGACCGCCGACTACTACGCGAACGCCGCGGGTCCCATCACGCCGCGCCCGGTCCACTCCGCGTTCGACCTGTCCAAGCTTGAGGCTGCCGGCTTCCACATGCCCGATTGGGAGAAGGAGCTGGGGGAGTACATGTCCATGCTTTAACATCCAGTTTTATTTTCAGAATGAACCGATGGTGCATGAAGGGCTCGCTGATGGTAGAGCCCTTCATGCGTTATATTGCATGGTGCACTGCGCTGTAAAACAAATTTCTGTTATTAAATTGGACGGTATTGAATGCTAAATCTTCTTTGGATCATTGGGAATGGATTTGATCGGAACCTTGGTCTCGCAACTGATTACCGTTCTTTTTTGAAGAATCGCTATTTTAAAGATGGCGTTCAGAACGAATATAGGGATGAGCTTGTAAAAAGAGTTGAGGGATTCAGCCCAGAACGAGCGTCTGAACTTTGGTGTGATTTGGAAAATCTTCTAGGTAGAGCATCGGCGTTTTATGAAGACGACGAAGAATTATTTCATCGGACATTTGAGAATATTCAAGATGAGTTTTTAGATTACGTATTTAGAGAGTCCAGCCGTATACCTGTCGAGCTTCCTCAGGAGGCAGTTCAGGAATTTCGAGCATCAATTAGCAGCTTCTATACGAGACTCACTGCTGTTGACGCATTAAAAGGGCTCCCCGCTTTGATGTCGACTTCTGAAGACGTGACTGTGCACGTTCTGGTTTTAAACTATACGAATACCGTCAATCGTTTTTGGGATGAGATTGGGAAAGACCAGCCCTTTGGTAAGTTGGTTGTCGGTACTTCGCCTAAGTTCTTTTATCAAGGCACGCTTCTTCATCTTCACGGAGAAATCAATGACGCGGGCACTGCTACCAATATTATATTTGGCGTTTCAGATTCTGATCAGATTACATCTTCCGTTTATTCCTCTAAGGTGGATTTTCAAGAGCTTTGGGTTAAAGAAAAAAAGAACTACGGACTTTATGGCAATACGAAAACCGCTGAGATGAGTGAACTGATAGCTAAAGCCGATAGCATTTGTATATATGGCTGCAGCTTGGGAGAAAGCGATGGTTACATTTGGCGACAAGTGGCTGACAGGTTGTCAGATTCGACATGCAGGCTTTATATTTTCGACTATGATTTACCCGATCGTTCTACGGTGGCTGCCAGGGCTTATCAGAAGCGACGTCGTGATTTGGTTCGACGTTTCTATGAGGTTGCTAATGTGGCTGCAGAAGACGAGAAATCGATATCAGATCGTTTTTTCCCTGTTGAGTCAACTAAGGTCTTTAATTTCAATTCACTTGTTTAATTGATTGGACCGCCTGTGTCTCGTATTGACGATTTCGGGTGGATGTTAGTTAAAGCTCTAGTGTTCGCACTTTGGTGATTCTAAACATAGGACTGTTCGGGCGTTCCAAACTGTAATGGTGCATTCGTTGGCGCATTCCAAAAACTATCTGCTTTGAAAGGCATCTAGGTGCTGCTGAATGCGATCGGCATACTTCTCGGCCCATTCATCGGCCTTTCCATTTCGCACAAAGTAATTGTTGGATAGGTCGGTCGAGCGGTAGGCGTAGTCGTCCATCTGGTAATTTGCCGTGTGATCGGAGTGGGCGATCCCCATGAGCTCGTCGGTCAGGCCAAAGTACAGATGACGCTGGTCCAGGTCTCCGTACCAGTTGTCGCTGGTGTCGTCCCAGGTTAGGTCCATCTGGCACCATTTGCCGTCGATCTTTACGGCGTTCCAGGTGTGGCCGTTGCCGGTGATGCGGCCGTTGGCGATGCCCGCGGCGTCAAGGAGCTTGGAGTAGATGCGCTGGTAGCTCTCGCAGGTGCCCTGGTGGCGCGTGAGGCCGCTTTCGGCCGAGCACCAGTTAAGGTCGTGGTCGTATTCCAGATGGTCAAGAGTCCAGTCGTGCAGCCACAGGGCGCGGGCGTAGTCGGACCCGTCGGTATCGGCGCTGCATTTGTCGACTGCGGACTTCACGATGGCGCTGACCGCCGGATAGGCGTCGTCGTTCGCGCTCGCAAACACGTTTGAGCGCAGATAGTACACGCCGGCCGCCTTATCCATCAGGTAAAAGCGCAGGTAATAGGTGCCGCTAGCGGTCATTTCGAACTGGTAGTCGTGCGATGTGCATTCGCCGGTGTATTGCTGCCACTGGTTACGGCTGGGGTCGGCAACGCTTTCGCTGCTACCGTCGGGATCCATATACGTCGGTGCGTCCATGCGGAATTGGTACGCACCGCTTCCGCCCGTCGCAGTCACATGGAACGTGGTCTCCTGGCCGAGCCTCGGGTCGTTCCATTGGACGGTGAGCGTGATGTCGCCGCTTTGCGCGGTGGTGCTGTGCTGGTAGTTCGCGGCCGCGTTCGCCGGTTTGATTTCAAATGGGATCGCGCAGGTGCCGCTGTAGTTCTGGTCGTCGGCGGTCACAACGGCGGTCGCCTGACCGATGGCTACGTTGTTCTCGTAGGCGACAGTGTACTGGTCGCTCGGCACGGTCGACGACGTGACGGTGGGCATCACGGGATTGCCCGTGTAGCGAATGTCGGTGTCCTCGATACTGAGCATGCTGGCGTCGATCGGCTGCGTTGCGTTGGCCGTTACATTGGTGCCGGAGGCGGCGCTGATTTGATCGTTTGCCCGGGCTTGGCCCGACGTGGTTTCGGCTGGGCTCTCGTTAGGTTTGCCGGCGCTTTGCGCGGCGGGTTCTGGCGCACTGGCGATTTCGGCAAGCGCGGGTGACGGGATAAAACCAACCGTCATTACGAGCGAGAGCGCGATGGAAAGGACGCAGGAGGCAGGCTTACGCATGACGGCCCCTTTTTCTGTAATCGGAACAGGTACGATTCTGCAAGCGTACCGGCATTTAATATGAGCAGGACATTGTCAAGAGGCAAAATCGGGCCTGGCCCCAACGATATGGGGTCAGGCCCTCTCCCTATATCAGCCCGTCCGCGGCGACCTCGGCGTGTCTTACCGACGCTCGTCTTTGCAGTTTAATATCCGCCCGCGGCGATCTCTCGCTGGGCAATCCGTTGCTACGGCTGAGGCTTCTACGTCGAACCGACAGTCTGTGCACGCGTGTGGCGCCCTGGGCGCTCGCAGAAAAGGGACCTGAGGTTCGCCTCAACGGCTTCGGATCGGACCGCTTCCGGGGTGACTGGCTTATGTGCGGGGGACCGCCCCCCTACGCCTCCTCGGCCATGAGGCCGACCGCCCATACCCAGCAGGCGAGCTCGCGCGCCGTGGCCACGTTCGCCTTGTTGCCGTGGACCCCGCGCGCGAGCAGCGCCTCCCGCCTCTCGACCAGCCTCCGCACGCCCTTGGCGGCATGCCTCCGGGCGCCCCGGTCCGGGGCCTGGCCCT
>NZ_JBBNKO010000040.1:0-657 GCF_040092945.1 Collinsella sp. CLA-AP-H1
GCCTCGAGGGCCTCGCCGCGGCCCGGGACCCCCGACAGGGAGTCCGGCACGCCCAGGGCGGTCCGCGCGATCACCGCGGCGTCGCGCTCGTCGGTCTTGGCCTCGCCGGCGAACAGGCCCGCGGCGCGGCTGGCGGCGAGCCCGGGCAGGTGGGCGACCCCGAGCCCTGCGGCGCGGGCCCGCCTCACGGCGAGGGACCCTATGTTGCGGAACTGGTCGACGACGACGAGCGTGCCGGCGGGCGCGGAGGCGAACAGCGCGTCGAGCTCGGCCTCCCTGTTGCGGACGGGGGCGCTGGCCAGCACCTCCCCGTCGCGGTCGATCAGGCAGGCCCAGTGCGATGACTTGCCGACGTCCAGGCCGAGCACGGCCGCGGGTCTGGTGGATGGCGCTTTCACGGTGGTATCCTTCCGGTAGTCGTTCGACCGGATGGCCTCCCCCTCGGCACTCACATTACCAGCCGCGGCGCCTGCCCGGCACTTTCCTATCAGCCGTCGGGGGCGGCGCGTCCCGCGCCGGCAGCACCCAACGGGCCCTCTCGGGGGCAGGGACGTTCGGCCGTGCGCGGGCGCCCGGTCGGCGGCCCGTTCTGGGCGCGCCTCAATCGTAGCCCGAGACGGTCCCGGGCTGACAATTTCGACTGTAATGGACGTTCTT
>NZ_JBBNKO010000041.1:0-651 GCF_040092945.1 Collinsella sp. CLA-AP-H1
GTAGAGGTCGACTATCTGCCTCTTGAACTCGTCGGTGAAATGCCTCGGGTGCCTGGGGTCCCTCATATACGGCCCTCCCGTCTCTCGCGCCCCTCCCGGAACTGTCCACATCAGTGTAGCCAATCCAGCCCTTGGCGAGGTCCTTCGGCCGCCCCGAGCACGTCAGGTAGTGCCACGCGGCCTCGACCAGCGCCTTCCTCAGGTGCTTGTTGCCGGCCTTGGTGATCGCGCCCCTGCGGTCGCTCTCCCCGCTGGAGTGCTCGGAGGGCGTCAGGCCGACCCACGCCGCGAACGAGCGGGCATTCCTGAACCTCGAGAACTCGCCGGCCTCGAACACGAGGTCGGCGGCGGACGCGGTGTCGACGCCCTTGAGGCAGCGCAGGGAGTCGACCCTCCTCCTCCACCTGGGCTTGCGGGCCTCGGCCCCGACGAGCCCCTCGAGCCGCGCCTTCTCCTCCGCCGCCCGCCTGACCGCGTCGACGTAGTAGGCGAGCACGTCGTTGTCGGCCCCCTCCGCGAACCTAATCGACTCGATCCAGGACCAGTGCGCCCGGGTCCAGTTGCCCTTCCTGCGGCCGGTGGGCGTCCTCTCGTCGAAGGCGAGCCCGTGCCTGAGCAGGAACTTGGAGAGCCGCTGCTTCGAGCGCGAGA
>NZ_JBBNKO010000004.1:0-168943 GCF_040092945.1 Collinsella sp. CLA-AP-H1
AGACTGCCTTTATCGAGCGGGCGTGGACGTCGAGGCCGACGAAGGTGGTAGTATCGAGCATGGGAGCCCCTTCCATGAATGCGGCGTGGCCGCCACGGTTGGATTAGACACTCACCATTGTCGGCCTGATCCGCGGTCTTTCATGCAGCAGGGGCTCTCAATGTTTTTATGTCCTGCTCATATCGTCTGTAATCGGAACAGGTACGATTCTGCAAGCGTACCGGCATTTCAACGATTGCAGTATAAACGAAAAACCGCAGGTTGTAGACGAGTTTGGCGTGTTTCAAGGGCGCGGTAAGCATTTGCCGTTCCAAGCGATGTTGCGAACGCAGACTGGTGATTGCTTGCTGGCTTGTGGTGGTGTTTGGGTTGCTAAGCGAGGGCTGCTTGTTGCGTGGGTTGGTTTTATTGGTGTGGGTTTGGACACTGTATGGAGATGACGATGGCTGGAGCGGGGTAGGGAGTTGTGACGCGGATTGGGGATGCTGGGTGGCTGGCCGATTGCGTGCAACGGCCTAACGCGTTGTTTGCGGTGCACGGCCAATAGATCTCTGTAGGGGGCCTACCCAACGTAAGGCGTCTGAAGGCATTTCCCTGGAAGCTCGGGCTTCCTGGATATCTTGGCGATTAAGATGCGCCCCATGCTCAGCCGGCATATAGAATGGACTGTGGACGTGACGATTGCCTGCTGCTGACATGTTGGTTAATCGACGATGATGGCAGCGACGGAGATTGATTGGGGCAGTCGGCATGTTCGCGAGCGAAAAGGCGGCCCTGCTCGGCGATGTGCCGACTTTTATTGTAGCGAAGGCGTTGGTGACGCCGAGAGGCGGCAAGGCCGACAAAACTATTGCGAAGGCAAGGGATCAACATGGCATTTGAAGCACGTCAGAGTACGGTTGGAAAGCTGCTTAATGACTCAATCTATAGAATCCCTCGCAATCAGCGCGCTTACGTGTGGGATGAGCATAACTGGAAAGATCTATTCGAAGACATCAAGCTTGTGACAGAGGAAGTTGCTACGCCGCATTTCATCGGTTCGATAGTGCTGATGGAGGAAGAAGAAGAAGACAGCCTCGGGGTTTTTACAATAATTGATGGTCAACAAAGAGTTATTACCCTAACGCTCTTGCTGTCTAGCCTCATGTTCGCTTTCAAGAAAAGGAATATGATTAACCACGCTAATGGCACAAAAAAATATCTAGTGGCGATAGATACTAAGGATGTTGAGCACGCGATCGTCGCTCCGGAGAATCATTTATCATTAACGAGGATCGTCGAAGGAGTAATTGCTATCTCTCCTGAAGATGCGGCTGCCATGTCTGCTGTGGCTTTCTCGAAGAGCAAACGCGCGTCCGGATCAAAAGACGAACTGATCGTTAAAGCCTTCCAATATTTCAGTGCAAGTTTCGCCAAGATGAAGGATGAGGAGTTGCTGGCCTTCAGGGATGCGGTCATTTCTGTCGCATATGTAAACATCAAATCATCGTCTGAGGAAGATTCGTACACAATATTCGAAATATTGAATGCGCGAGGTATCGAGCTTGAGGACCATGAGCTTCTGAAGAACTATATTATGCGCTATATCCATCCTATAGAAAAGCGCGATGATGCAAAACAGGTATGGTCGGAAATTGAAGCAACAGTCGGCTCGAACATGAAAGCTTTTTTGCGTCACTACGCAATTCAAAAATATCGCCTAGGTCAAGGCGACAAGGATGGAGCATATAAGAAAATAAGGGATTTTACGATCCAAAGAAGGCTGCTGATCTTCTCTATGATTTAAGGCTAAAAGCCGGATATTATGCAGAGATTGTCGAGCCAACCAGCGATGACAGAAATGCGGAAATCTTGAGTTTCTTAAGAACACACAATGTCCGCGTCTTCAGGCCGCTTCTTATGAGTTTAATGCACGCTCGCGAAATAGAGCAGCTAACGAGCGAGCAGTATGATGATGCGATTGGATTTATTTACCGGTTCTATATTTGCTATAAGATAATCGGGGGAATGGAGTCGAACCACCTATCGGATTCGATCGTGAAACACTCATACGCAATCGAGTTGAACTGCACCCAGCAAGTGTTAGATGAGTGGAAAAATAGTTTTAACGAAAAACTGCCTTCAGAAGAAACATTTCGAATTAATCTCCTTTCGCTTGGATGGTCTCATTCGTGGCCGTTGTATAGCGAAACAAAGTTGAAGGATCGCTGCAAGTTGGTCCTTGCCTTGCTCGAGGAGCTTAAGTCTGGTGTTAGGGTTTCTGAGGCATTCACAATAGAGCACATTCTTCCGGATTCGCAGGCTCAGGAAAACTCGATTATTGGGAACTTGCTCATGCTAGAAGAGCGACTTAACGCGAAATGTAAAGACAAATCGCTTAAGGAAAAGCTGCCCATATACGCTGAATCGCGTTATGCCACTACAAGAGCTTTTGCTAAACGCTATGCGAATGGTTGTTTTGACGTTAAGAAGCGCGTTGATTTTATCGCGAAAGATTTGTTTGAAATGGTCATCCACTAGCTTGCACCGCGCGGCCGCGGCGCTTGAGCTCGTCAAGAAGTGCATCGACCCGGCGATAAGGCGGCAGGCCGAAGGGTTCGAATGGGATCCGAAAGCGCTGGAGTAGGCTCTCGCCTGGCCATAGGAAAGGTAAGGGTGGAAACCGATGGCGGACAAGGAGCGACCAAGGTGAACGAGGATGACATCATCGGCGTCGTGAGGGAGTACATCGAGGACAAGGAGAACTCGTACGCCCTCATGCTTACCGGGGAATGGGGATGCGGGAAAACCTACTTTGTCGAGCACGCACTGACCGAGAAGCTGGAGGAGGATGAGAGCCGGCATCCCGTCGTGGTGGCGTCCGCCTACGGCGCCAAGGACTTAGCGGAGCTCTGCGGGGCGATTGAGTCTGGTTTCATCTCGAAATACGCCATAGGGTGCGCGGCCGGCGGGGAGAGGGGCAGGTGGGATTCACTCGTCGGGTTCGCCAAGGACACGGGAATATCGTTCCTCGGGAAAAAGATCAGGGAGCTGGAGAAGAAGGCGGGCGTCGATCTCAAGATGGCGCCGCTGAATGCCGTGAACCTCATCATCGGCCCCGAGACCCTCCTCGTCATAGACGACGTGGAGAGGTGCGACATGGGCATTCGCGAGCTGCTCGGGGCGGTCGACCACCTCGTCGTTGGCTGCAGGAAGAAGGTCCTCCTCGTCTGCAACGAGGATGAGTGGAGGAAAGGGCTAGGACCGAAGGGGGAGAAGGGGACGACCAGGGAGTACGAGAGCCTCATCGAGAAGACCGTCTGGCGGAAGTGCCGGTTCAGGCCCTCGGTCGGCTCGGTTGTGGAACGCGTTCTGGGAGGCGTGCTGGGCGGCATCTACCCAGGCGCGCTCGAGGACGCCGTTTCGGCGATTGAAGGAAGCGAATCGCCGAACTTGCGATCCCTCAGCAAGATGCGCCCCGTGCTGGTCGGGATGAAGGAATCCGGGTTCTTCGCTGAACCCACCGACCCGGAGTCTGCCAGGGCAGTTTTCAAAGAGGCTTTCGGCTTTGCAGCGGGGGCGGCGAAGGGGATGCGCATCGGGCCTCCGTCAAGCCGGGAGGATTCCATCCTTAGGGGTGGCATTTTCGAGTCGCACCGGCTCAAATACGCCGCTCTGGACTTCATCCCCCGCTTTTTCGAGAGGTGTGAGGGGGTTGATTCCAAGCATGTTCGTTCCTGCCTGGAAGATTACCTTGCGACCTTTCATCCCGACGGGCCGGCCGCGCGGAAAGCTATTGAATGTATCGAAGGCATCAGACACGCCACTTTCCGCGATGCCGATGTCCTTGGCATGGTGGAGACTTTAGTCGCCGGGATTGTCCCCGGGGACGGGAGCCGCGGCTTGTCGTTCGACGTCTATCCCGACGTCCTGCGTGCCGTCAAAGGCATTGCGGGGGAATTTGCTGACGCCTTTCCCGAAGGGGTCGCGCCGCTCGTCAAGGCGATGGAATCCTCCATTGGACGGGATCCCGAGTCTGCAGTGAGGTCAATCGGAAAGAATCGAGTCGAATGGCAGGAGATCCCTTTCGACTCGAGCGAAGCGCATGAGATTCCGGCTTTGGAGGAGGTCGACAGGCTGAGGGAGCTCGCCTTGACGACGCTACGCGAACGGGAGTCGGAGTCTCTTGGCAACGTCCTGATAAACGCCCCCGACCAATTCGCGACGAAGCTCTATCTGGCTTTCTCGAAATCAGATGACTGGTCGGAACCCATCCTGTCGCTCATTTCCCTCGACACTTCCCTCCTCGCGAGGGCGATGGAGAAGATGCCTCCCGAAGATATTCGGCTTGTGCACAGTGTCCTTTTTCCGGGCGACCACATGAGGTCGTGCACGGCCTCGCTCGAGGGCGAGGACAGGAAGGCCCTCGTAGCTTGGGCCAAGAGGCTCGGATCGGAGATCGGCAAGGTCGAGACCATGGAGTATTACCAAAGGATCTATTTCGACGCCATATCCAAGAGTCTCGAATGTCTTGCCGATATCTAGGATCCGCAGCTGTTGCCAAGTTGAAACGTGGCTTAGGATTTGCAGAAGATCTTCTAATGGCAGTCTTACGACAAGGACGAGGATGCCCTAATGCCTTGCCCAGGCTCCATCCAGCTCCGCCGCGCAGCTCTCGAACACGCACCTAACGGCGGCCATTTCCGACGGGGTCACGCGCCCTCCGCTCTCCTTATCCGAGGGCCTATGCGGCGGGGCTTGACTTCGAGGACGTCGTCGACTCGTCCCTCGAGCTTGTAAGGCTTGCTGAGGTAGGCGGACTAGAGTAAGAAAAGAGAAATCAAAAGGCGAATTTATCGCGAGGAGCAAAATGTCCCAAATAAATCAGATCCAAGAAGAGCTAAGGCAGATCGAAGGCGGGCGTTTTCAAACACTAGCAAATCAGTATCTATATAGGAGATATTCGCTTAACAACATCATTGAATTAGGATCCCAATGCGGCACGGATAAAACCACGACCGGAGTGCCAGACATGTACTCCGTAGGAGAGAATGGACACTACCTCTTCGCGGCATACACAACCTCTAAATCCGACATCCGCAATAAGCTGCTAAATGATGCTAAAGACTGCCTCGACAGGAGCAAAACCGGAATCAATCCGCAACTCATAGATCGAATCATCCTGTGCCACACATACTTTCGCCTTTCACCTCTGGTACTCGAGGAGGTCCGTGCCATCGATCCACGGATAGAAATAATCGGGCCAGAGACAATTGCGAGCGACCTTGATGGAAAATACCCTGCGCTAGCGCATACGGTATTGGGCGTTCCACTCGGAAAGGGATCATTCATCGCCCCAGACCGCTTCATCGAGCGAAGCCTGAACGACCGTTTCTCAACCGACCTGTCGAAGCTCCTCATGCACAGGGATTCCGAGTTTTCAGTCATCGTCGAATCGATAGAGCAAAACAAGGCAGTGGTGATTCAGGGGCAGTCTGGATCGGGGAAAACCAAGATCGCCCTCGACGCATGCCTCTCATTCAGCAAACGGCATCACTGGGATCTTCTTATCTTGGACTCTAGGTATTCATCGCATCTCGACGATGATATCGAGCTGATTTTGTCGGAGTCGGAAAACATTATCCTTCTAGTCGATGATGCAAACGGCAACCTGTCACTTGAGCACTTGCTGGGAATCTGTTTGGAAAACAAAAAGCTAAAGATTGTCCTCACCTGCAGGAAGATGCACCGAAGCGAGTTGACCGCAAAAATCGGCAGTTATCTAAATTTCAGAGAAATAGAGCTGGAGCCTCTAACCGCGGAAAATATAGAAGCGATACTCGAGACCGAATACAACATAAAAAACATAGCACTGAGGGAGAGAGTATCGGCAATCGCAAACGGAAACCTGCGCTTGGCTATCATGGCAGCAAGCCCCATAGCAGACGGCAATTTCGAAGCCATCCAAGAGCCATACGATCTTTTGAACATCTATATGAATTCTGCTTTAGCTGGGTACTCCAGCAGGGAGCAGCGTCTCGCAGAGAACCTTGCAATCTACGACTGCTGCGATCTTATTGAAGGAGACCCTTGTTACGAGGAACTCTTGGGGCTGGGGTACGACGACGCCGAGATTCGGGATTTTGCATCCAGATTGAACGACCAGGAAATTGTCACGATCCTTACCTCCGCCGATGGTGTGCTAGCCATAAGAATGGAAGAGCAGAATCTTCGCGACTTCTTGATATGCCGCCACTTCGCAAAAGAAGGGAACGGCAGTTTTGCGGATTTCATTCTGCATACCGCAGAAATGCCGAACGCGCCGTATCTCAAAGCCGCCAAGTCAATGGCTGAAGTGTGCGGAAGTGCGAGCGTGTACGACTACCTTCGAAGGGAATGCGAGAAAGCTTGGGATGAAATAAAGAATCGGGATGCGCGAATTGCCGATCAGTTCATAGTCACATTCAATCAATTCCTCCCCATACAGGCGCTCGCCTTTGCCTCAAACCGCATCGAAAACGCTGATTGCGCTGACGTATCGGAAGAAATTCTCGGCATGAATTCGACATCCGACGGATCTATGCCCCTGCAAATTTCTGTATCCCTGATGAACTCAAGCGAGTATTCGCAAACAGCCTCCGAGTTGTTCGTGAAGTGTGTAGAAAGAGGCACCGAGCGAGCGGCCGAGTACAACTGGGCATGCGGGCCGGACGGCGCTTTCGCTTACGATCTCGATCGTACGGGATTCGATTTGGAAAACAGCAAACTCGATGCCCTCGCTCAAAAATATCAACAATCGCATTCCCGCAATGTTGCAGCATGTCTGATCGTCTTGACGAGTTCATACCTCTCTTCAAGGGCCCAGCGCGTTTGGCAAAATGGCATAACGTACACATACAACACCCTGACCTTCAGTTTCACATCAGAGTTGGCCGAGCTCCACGCCCATTGCTTCCGGGCGCTCTCCGTTCTAGTCGAAACCGAATTCAGCAGGCAAGTTAAATCCACCTTTCGGCAGCACTTCTCGTTCTATGGCAAAGAACCTGAAGCGGAGCACGCAGAAAACATGCATTCGGTGCTCTCGAGGATCGAAGAGCTATTCCCCAAATATATAAGCGAAGACTCGACAACCGATCTTTCATGCGGCTTAAGCATCAACCAGATTTACGAAACATGCGCGCAGAACTCCCCTCTGAGCCTCGATGGGTTCCGCCAGAGCACATTCGACGCGCTTGGCTTGGAGAACTCTTGGTCTCTCGAAGAGAAAGAACCTAGAATATCCGCGGAAGAGTTACCGCTAGAACGACTGACCGAAGCCCTGGGAAAGCTGGCCGAAGATTATGAGATTTCCGGTAAAGAGTGGGAGCCGGGCAGGGCTATCGGAAAAGTCCTTCTGGAAATTGCCAAAAGGACCCCAGATACCGCTTCAAGCATAATCGCACGCAATATCGCATCGTTGCCCTCGACGATCCCCGTTCCGTATGAAGCACTTGATTACCTTGCTGAAGCCATCGGCAGGAGGGTCCTTAGAAACGAGCTGGGCGCGGTGCTCGACGTGAGTGACCATCCGGCCCTGTTTGACTATCTTGATTTGCTAGCAATAAAGAGCGGGCCCGACAAGGAGGAGCTCGACGAGATCCTCGCAAGACTCGATGACGGCAGAACGCATCTCTGCTTGGAAGATTTGGAGATAGTCGAGCCAAAGCATCCTGGCTATATGCTCAAATATGCTTTTAGGTTTTCCGAACATACACACAATGATGAGGTTTGGCGGTTTTTCGGCAACTGCGGAGACGAAAAGCGCGTCTCCGCTCTAGATTCGTACTTCGGATCCAATCCCTCACCGGCTGTCAACCTGTATTTTCTCGCACTTGAAGGACGCCCTTCTTTCGACTATAACCTCGCTTTCCTACGCTGCCTTTTACGCCTTGACAGTTCAATGATTGACCGTTTTTTGGAATACGCTGCCAACCTCGACTACCGACAAAGGCACGATCTCCTGCGAAGAATCAGCTCGTTTTGGACCGTCCAGGACGATCACGCTTGGAATCTGCTGAAAGCAATGATCGATGAAGCGCTGAGCAAACCACTCGGCAGGTATGAAATAGCCTTTTTGTTTCCCGTTCATGATGCAAATGCGCTCTCGAGCGATATTTTTTGGGAGCGCCTGGAATATACCATCCGCGAAAGGATCGCCGACGCAAATAGTCTCGATAGAATAAGCTGGGCCTTGTCCGATTGCAATGACGAGGCGAGGGTTAGGGCTATCACCCTCATTCTGACGCTCGATAAAGACGGGATATCGATCAACCATTTGGATCTCCGTCGATCTTCAATGAGCGGGTCCCCTGAAAAAGGCTTTATTCCAGCAAAGCTCAAGGAGATTGAGGCGATTGACTCGATTGCTGCTCAGCTGCCCGCAGGTGTTGCATATTTAAAACACAGAGAATGGCTGTCAAAAGTGAAGTCATCAATTGAAGGAGACATCGAAGACGAAAAGTGGGGGCTATTCCACGACAGGCAGTAATCGACTTTGACACCTAGAATTAGGACAAGTCTCAGGCGCTTCGGCCTAAACCATACCCCGTTTACCATTGGGATAGATATCGAAACTCAACCTGTCCGAGTTTCGCTTGTGTTTCGATTTTTGTCCCAGCGCTGTCCCACCAACGTTCCGCAGCATGTCGCAGTGAGCCGCCATGCTCGGATGACTGCGAACTAGGCAATATAGGTGAACTGGGTAGAAAGCGGCGGTACAAACGCATGCTAAAACTGGCAAATTATTATGAAAGGTAATCTTATGGCAAACACGGAGGAATCAACTAAGGCCGTTCTAACGCGCTTGCAAGACGACGCAAGGCCAACTATTTGCAGCGACTCTCTCGAACTTATTTCGAATGTCGCAGAGGTTGGTCTGGACGAAATTCTCCAAAACGAGTTCTTGAAGGACATTCCCGTCATCTCAAGCGCAGTGAGCATCTATAAAATCGGAAACAATATCCACAATGCGCACCTACTGAAGAAGTATGCGTGTTTCCTCGATGAGTTCAACCGCGACTCTTTTGAAAATGGCTCGAGGAAAAAGTACAAGCAATACTTTGAAGAGTCAAATAGGAAGCGCGATATTGAGTACCTGCTTATCCTGCTCGAAAGATACATTGAGGAGGACAAAGCGCGGCGACTAGCAAAGATTTATGAGGCCTATCTAGATAAAGAAATTAGCTGGGGCGATCTTCGTTTGTTCGCAGAGACGCTGGACAGATTTCTACCTGGAGACTACGAGATGCTTCGAGAAAAGGAAACTTTTCAGACGCTCAGAGGCAAAGATACAGAAGTTCTGCTTCGATTAACCGGACTTGGATTGCTGATTGAGGATATCCATCGGCAGCAGTGGGACGTAGTAGACGAGACGCTCACCTTCGACGATCCCGGCGATATCGAGAAAGAAGAAAGGGTTTATCGTAGGACCGAATTTGGAAACAGGATGGTATCTATACTTGGCTAGCTGCTGCAGGCAACAATTTGAGCGCGCTCTTGTCGTCTTGATTAAACTGCTCGCATGCCAGTGACAAAGCAATTAGCTTAATTGGTCGAATGGTTTATTAGCCCAATACGCGTGGCCTAAATCGGCTAATACACATGATGGCGAAATTCTAAGCCGCTTTTAAGCGAACATGACTTTCCTCATCTTCGGTTGATTATTTCGTCTTCGTTTTGTTAATTCGCATGGAAACAAGAGCTGCGGCTATCGTTGACAACGGGAGAGGCGGCGCGAATGGCGCTATTCGACGAGAGAGTAAATTGCCTTGCAGATTGTCACGCCGAAGTCGACCAGGAACCTTTTTTGTCCATCGGTTAGCCTTGCTCTCTCTTCCAGTGATTCCTTGCTCGAGTGCCTGAAACACTGGATCTTGTATCTGAAGCTCTTCACCGTATTGTCGTCGACGAGTCCAAGCGTCGCCTTCGAGTAGTCAGGTTGTATGAACTTCCCGTTCTCTTTCAGCGGGTTCTCGATCAGGTTCGCGATCTCCCTGAGCTTCTCGTTGTCCTCCATCTCCTCGAATCGCGAATTGCCTGCGGAGATGAGCTGGATCCTCTTGTTCAGATTATCGCCGATTGCCACCGAGGACGCCTTGCGCACGAAGGTCATGTCGGCAACCATCGCGCGGCGGGTCGCCCAGCGTACCGTGCCATCATCGTCGAGCCCAAGCGATATGGCTCTGTCCCTGATTGTCCCGTATGTAAAACTGGATGGTTCTTTCGGGGGCCTGCGCAGTACGTCGGGGAATTGATCGATGATATAGCCGTGTGCGTTCAGATAGTAGGCGACGACATAGAACCAGCACCTGTCCTCTTTCCTATTCGGCTCGTTTTCTGGTTGACACAGCTGCCGGAACTTCTCTATCGCTTCTATCTCGTCGTGGACTAGGAACTCGAATCCCTGTGTCTCATCCTTCCCGTAGAAGACGTTGTAAGTTCTGTTCACGCCTTCGATAAGTGAGAAAAAGTGATAGTAGTAGTCGTTCTCTGAAATGTTATCGAGATAGTACTCTCTCAGGTCGATCATCTGATTTCAGGTCTCCGTTCGTCTTTGGTGAAGTGGCTGTGCCCGCATTTGGCCCTGGCTGTCATTAGGCTCTGACCTGTTACCGACTTGGGCTGGCGGGCAGCTGCAGGTCGTCTTCCCGAACGGCGCGCGGTGATGCGGTTTCGCCGCGATGTCTCTCTGTGCGGCGCATTTCCTCAAACACTGTAGAAATGTTTTTGCGAGCTGCCGCACTTAACTAAGCTCGCATAGACACCGTAGCACATGGTATCGAGGTTGTTGCACGCGTTTTCAGTTGAGGGCACTGTTGGCGACAGGGCTGCTCAAGCTCCATTTGATGTCTCTTCGAAAGAGCGGTATCGCTCACGGGCGGCCGGCACAGCCGCTCTGGCATTGGAGTGCTAATTCGCTCCGGAACCACGTTCCGAACAAGGAGCCCAGCTAGGGCGTATGAGTACTGGAACCCATGGAGGCCGGCAACCGCTGCAAGGACGAGTGCCTGCCCGAGGAGACGAGCCGCCGCATCGTGGACGTCATCAGCGACGTGAACTCGCCTACAGCGATCACGCGCGGCGCTACCTGCTCGCGACGGGCTGCGTGACGGAGCGCACCTACGTGACGGGCTCGCCCATGGCGGAGGTGCTGCGCACGAACCTGGCGGCCATCGATGCGAGTGACGTGCTGGAGCGCGAGGGCCTGGAGCCGGGAGGCTACTTCCTGCTCTCCGCCCACCGCGAGGAAAACATTGACACCGAAGCGAACTTCACGTCCCTCTTCGGCGCGATAAACGCCCTCGCCGAGGAATACGGAAAGTCCATCCTCTACAGCTGCCACCCCCGCTCCCGCAAGCGCCTGGAGGCCTCGGGCTTCCAGGCGCATCCCCTGGTGCGCACCCACGAGCCCATGGGCTTCCACGACTACAACAAGCTGCAGTCCAGCGCTTACCGCGTCGTCTCTGACCCCGGTACCCTCCCCGAGGAGTCGAGCTTCTTCGCGAGCGTCGGCCGCCCGCTCCCGGCGGTCTGCATCCGCACGAGCAGCGAGCGCCCCGAGGCGCTTGACAAGGGATGCTTCGTGCTCGCGGGCATCGACGAGCGGGGCCTGCTCAACGCCGTGCGCACGGCGGTTGCGCTCACGGAGGATGGCCTCCACGGAATCCCCGTGCCGGACTACCAGGACGACGTGGCCCCCAAGGTCGTCCGTATCATCCAGTCCTACACCGGCATCGTTGACCGCATGGTGTGGAGGAAATACTAATGTCTCTTTTTACGACGGGTTCGCCGTTGGTCGCTGAATCGATGGGTATGCAGGCTCTATGGCAAGACTCACACGTTATGGTCAAGTGGCTCAAAGATATTATATCGTCTAGTTTGACCGTTGAAGAAAAGACTCACTGCATGGCCTGTGCCTTCATGCTTGCGTAGAGGAGGTGTCTGATGTATCAGCTCATCGTAATCGGCAACGGGTTCGATCTTTCCTGCGACCTCAAATCGAGCTTCTCCGACTTTCACGACTACCGAGCGAAATCCGATTTGGTTGCCCATCCGGAGAACACCACTATCTGGGATCTCATTCTCAAGCAGGAGAAGGGGCATAATTGGCGCTGGTGCGACGTCGAACACCAGATTAGGCGGTGGCTGTACAAAAGCGGGCAGAAGGATCCCCAGATGCTCCGGCTCCCGGAATGTGTCCTCGATCCTTCGGTCAAGCCCTCGCAGACCGCGCGCACCAATGCCGTCTATTCCTATGTGCTGAGCAATTGGCTGAGGGACCGAAAGCTGGACGGCAGCGTGCTCGCCGCGCTGTCCCTTGCCGACCTGAACCGCTACGAGTCGTATTTCGCCACCTACCTCAACGACCTTGTGCAGCGGACGCCCGGCTACCTCGACTCCGCCGCGACCCGGATGGAGCGCATCTGCAGAGACCTGGTTGACGAAGATGGCGTGCCCCCCTCGACCTCCGTCCTCAGCTTCAACTACACCGAGCCCCTGTCGAGCAACGTTCGCCTTTCCGACGCCCTCGGCATCGACTGCTTCTGCAACATACACGGTAGGGCGAGCGACTACGAGCACGGCATCGTCTTCGGCATAGACGCGAAGGGGATCAGGCCCACCAGCGTGGCCATACCGTTCACCAAGACCTACAGGCTGCTCGCGCAGGACCCCGTCGACTTCCAGAGGGTCGTTCGGCCGAAGTCGTCAAACGGCGCTTCGATGGGCTTCATCAAGTTCTTCGGCCACTCCCTTTCCGAGGCCGACTACTCCTACTTTCAGTCGATCTTCGATGCCGTGGACCTCTACGGTGGCGATACGAGGCTCGTCTTCTACTATAGGCCTCATGGCAAGAAGGGTGAGACCGAGAAGGTTATGGTCGAAAAGGCTCGCAGGGAAGTTCATAAAAACGTGACGAAGCTCTTGGCTGCCTACGGCGAGTCTTTCGACAACAAAGACCACGGGAAGAACCTCATGCACAAGCTCCTCCTCGAGGGCCGCCTCATGGTTCGCAGACTTCCATAGGGCTTCGGCGACGCATGGCTGGTCGTCGGCGCGTTTGCACCAACATTCCCGGCGTGATCTTGAGTCTAGATTCAACATGGCTAAGGAGGGGCTTGATTGATCCTCAGTGGAGTCCAATGGGTGGTTGCAACTCTCATCGGACAAATGGATAACCGTGAATATGCATCAATTATATTGATGGGTCTTATAGCGATTTATCTTCTGACTAAGGGTAAGTTGTTAAGCGTTATTAAATCGTTTGCTGATGTTGTCAAGTGTGCGCTAAGCCCCAAAATTCTGATTCCTGCGCTCATTCTTGTAACGTACTCTGCGCTTTTGATATACGGAGCGTTTGAATTCGGGTTTTGGAATACGGGTATCTTGCTGGACACGATTCTTGAGGTTGTATTTGTTGGGTTTCCCTCTATGTTAATTGCATCTAAGGCAACATCGGTCACTTCAATTAAAAACGAATTGATTGTGCCTGAGGTCCGCTTTGGTGCACTAGCGTCTTTCTATATCAATCTGGTCTGCTTCCCTATTCCGTTTGAAGTTGCTCTTCAAGTAGTCCTTTTGTTTCTGGGTATTGGCCATGCCCAATTTTCATCCAGACGTGATGTATCCAATCTATGCTTGTTTGAAAACATGAGGGTTGTTTTGTGCATCATTGTTTGTGTTGCAACAACGTTGCTGCTTTCAAATGCTTGGTTTTCTATGGACTGGGGCGTTGAATTAAGTTCGCTATTTCTTTCAATTTGGTACCCGGTATTTATCATGCCTTATGTTCTTGCCCTTGCTTATTATGCCTCGCTTGAATCGATGGCCATGCGGATTAAAGTTTCGGAAGAGAACCTGCCTACAAAGGAGTTTATTAAGATTGCAATGGCGTTGCTTCCAAACTTTCGATATATCAGGCATTTCAACGGATGGAATGCCCATGAGTATCTAGAGTGTTTAAACCCGTCTGAAAAAGCTTGCTACTTGGGTACTTTTAAGCGCGAGATCGACACGGTCGCCGCTAACGCCAACGCTAAGGTTAAACGGTTTGAATCGGGTAAGGGGAGTAACGGGTTTGATGAAGATGGGATATGGCTTGACTGGACACATCTGGAAGAGATGAAGTCCTTTCATTGGACAATTGCAAGCTTGGAGAATCGGAGTTGGATGGAATCCGGTGCCTATTCGTCTTTGGATGAGGCGTTTAACTGCTTCTTGCCTAAAGGCTGCAATGGATCGTTGTTGCTTTCTCGCGGAAAGGATACATACGTCTGTTGGGTAATTAATTCATCAGGTTTTGTGTTTGCTGCCGGTTCCAGAGATGGTGCTTTTCCTTTTATGAAATACGAGGGCGATCGCTGCCCAATTACTGACGGTGCGGATATGCTCTCTGAGTTTGTTGATGACAGCGGGGATGCTGATACGCGACTTAAAAACTGGCACTTCAGCTTTTATGTTGATAAATCTTACTTGTGATTACGCTTGAGACTGGATGATTTAACGATGCTTCTCTCTATGACGGGGCACGCTCCATGTTCCGCTGCACGGTGGTCAATTAGCAAAAGAAATTATGCGTCACCGTTTGGGATGTATTTATATTCGTCAAGCTACGTTGTTTCTTCAGACTTCCTCTGAACGATCCGGAGGCATGATGTTTCTTGGATTATAAACAAGAAAAATGTTTATAATTGAATTGCCTAAGAGGAGGTTGCTGTGAAACTTCTTAAATTAAGAATCGATGGGGTCACGCTGTTTAAGGACAAGCGTTTGGAACTTGATTTTATTGCCTCCGATCGCGTTTCTCGCGATGAAGAAGGTAATGTCGCCGACGTGTTCCCGCTACCGGTGGGGTCTTCGATCTATTCTCAAAATGTAATGGGCGTTGTTGGCGTAAACGCATCCGGTAAGACAACGACTCTCAACCTTGTGCGCTTTGTACTTGGTTATATGTCTGGCAGCTTTGTTATGCGCCGCTTTGCAACTGGCTCCGATGTTCTCGGAAACTTGGAGCGCCAGGTCAATGTCGCCTGTGTATTTTTCGAAAAAGGTTCAGTCTATCTTATTGAGTCTCGGCTTCGCAAAGTAGATGGCGTAGCTGCGGAGGATACTTCTTTTGCGGAATCACTTGCATTTGAGAACGAATGGCTTTGGAGATGCCCCGCATCACGCGTCTCTAGAAAGGTCGTTTTGAATATCGAGCGTCTGAAGGATGTCTCTGAGCCTATTCTGGTTCGTGAGGGGCCTGATGATGGTGACCTTGTTCTTAACGATGCCCAACGAACTTTCCTGGATGACAACATGTCAATCGTGTCTGTCATCACGGGTAAAAAGGTGGTCTCGGTGGAGTCCCCCGAGCGCACGCTGCCTTTGACGAGCTTGCCAACCCCTGTTGTTCAGGCTTTTGATCCGAGTGTTGAATATCTTGTCTGGAACAAAGAAAACCAAGTGTTCCATCTTAAGTTTAAGGGTGAGCGAGCGGAGCGAGTGATGAATGTCGCTATTGCGACTTCTGTTCTGTCAAATGGAACGATCTTGGGCGCTGAGCTGGTCAATCAAGCGATAACTGCTCTCAGAAATGGGGGTTATCTGATTGTGGACGAGATTGAAACGGGTCTTAATAGATCACTTGTTGGCACAGTGATTGAGCTTTTTGCTTCTCCTGTTACGAACCCACATGGGGCAACCTTGCTCTTTTCGACTCATTACTCGGAGCTTCTTGATGTGCTGAGGCGCAAGGACAATGTCTTTGTTCTTGTGCGCGACGATTCGTTTAAGACGGAGCTCATCAAGTATTCCGAGCGTATCAATCGGATTGAGAACAAAAAGAGCGATGTGATTATCAACAATGTAATCAAGGGATCTATGCCTAAGTACCCCGACGTTCAAGCGATGCGCGAGTATGTTTGCGAGCACATCAATGGGTAATCAGGCAAAAGACATTCTATCAAGTTGTTTTGTCTTGTTTAGCTGTGAGGGAACTGCGGAGGGCGCTGTTATTCAGGTGCTGTATGACAACGATTTGTTGATCGTCCCAAGAGACCGAGTGGTCAAAGATGCCCTCATTGTTGATCGTCCTTACACGCGAAAACGCAAGGCTTCCGAAATTGCAAACGACTATTTCTCGATGAACTACGAGACTGCTGGGGCTGAAGGACTTGCGGTCGCACGGATTGTGGATAGCGGTGCTCCCAAGTTTGAGTTTCCAAAGCGCAGGCAGAACGGTACTAAAGTGCTGAGTTTTGTTACGCGACCGGAGATCGAGATGCTTGTGATTCACGCCGAGGGTGCCTATCGGGATTGGGGAATTGCGACCAGAAGGGACAGGCAACTTAAGCCTAATGAATTCTGCAAACAGCGTCTTGGGCTAGGCAAAATTAAAGAGAAAGATTTTCTTGAGGAATATTGGGGCAACGGCGAAAAACTTGTAAAAGCAATTAAGGCCCATGCGGAGACGAGTAAGCGTAAGAGCGGAGAGTTTTTACTGGTTGACTTGTTGAAATAGCAGCTGAATGCCCGACGGAAGTATGCGGCAAATTTCGGAACCCTCGAACACATCGCCCTTTTCATGTAAAGAAACCGCAGGTAGAAGCGTTGCCGTTATCCAGTGTGGTCGGCATGTCAAGAATTTGCCGCATACTTCCGGATTGAGCGCTCATTTAGCACTCTTAATGTCCCCTCATCCTCTAAAAAAGTTCTTAAAACAGCCTTAAAGGCTTTCCAGCTCGCGTTGACAGCGTAAAATACGCATGTTTGACTATGAACGAAGTGGATTTTAGGGGAGGAGAACGCCATGGAGGTGCTGGTTGTTGGCAACACCGCATATGTTGACGATGACTTTTGTGCCAAGGCGTTCCCCGGGGACCATGTGCAGGTCGTAGCCGTGCAGGACACGCGCCGCGACGAGTCGTCGCCCCATGCCTCGTGGAAAGAGCTTCTGCAACACCTGGATCAGGCCTACGAGTTCGAACGCGTGGTCTACCTATCCAATTACCTTACCCCGCATACCGATACCGTGGGCGATATCGAGACGCTGCGCTCGGTCTTTCGTGCGTGCGCGGGTCGCCGGATCCAACTGCTGTATGTAGCGGGGCCCGCGGGTGCCGAGGGCGCCGCCGATGCCGCGGGGCGAACGGGCAAGGGAATTATCGCCCGCGCGTCAAACGACCTGTGCCGCTACTACGCCGCTCGCGAGGGCGTTCAAACCAAGATCCTGCGCGTGCCGTTCCTGTATACCGCGTCTGCCGCGCTGGAGGACCCGTTTTTGGTGCCGCTGTTCGACGCGTGCTCAACCGGCTCGGTTGCTCTGCAGGGCGCGGAGGATGCGGCGTTTCCCCTGCTGTGCACCGAGGAGCTCGCGGTGCTGGTACGCCGTATCTTCGACAGCTGGGATGACAATTTTGAGACGCTCGACGTAGCCGATGCCTTCCATCACACGGCGGGTGAAGTGGGCGAGGCCCTTAAGGCGCTGTTCTCGGGGCTCTCAGTTGCCTATGGCGATTCTGCCGGCTACGCCCTGCCCGTCAGCGACGTCGTTCGCGTGCGCTATGGTTGGTTTCAGCGGTACGACCTGCTGCGCGATCTTTCGACCATTCAGGCGCGTTGGGATGCCGGTCGCGCGAAGAAGGTCAACCCCTTGCGTGCCGCCATCGACCGCATCCAGATGCGCTCGCTGCCCATCAAATGCCTGGAGACGGGCGTTGCCTGGGTTCTGTTCGAGGTGCTGGAGCATCTGTTCTCCCAATCTGTCCAGCTCAACGTGCTCGATTATCGCCTGCTCTACGTGGTGTTGATCGGCACGCTGTATGGCTTGGACTTTGGCCTGGTTGCGGCGCTGCTGGCGTCGGTGGGTTTGGCCGCGAGCTACTTTACTCAGTACGGCTATACCTTCCAGGGCCTGTTCTACGAGCCGTCCAACTGGCTGCCGTTTATTGCGTACTTTGTGGTGGGTGCCGTGTGCGGCTATGTGCAGCTGCGCAACAGCGAGGCCATTAGGGCGGAGCGCGATCAAAACGAGCTCGTGCGCAACCGCAATACGTTCCTTACGCAGCTCTACCACGACGCGATCGAGGACAAGCGCGTACAGACGTCAGATCGTGGGTCGCCACAACAGCTTTGGCAAGATCTTTGCCGTGACGCAGGAGCTCGACGTGCTCAACCCACGCGACATCTATCGCAAGTGCTGCGAGCTTCTGGGCGAGATCCTCGAGAACGATTCGGTGGCGATCTACCATGTTTCGGGCGGGGCATTTGCACGCCTGGTGGCAGCAAGTCCCGCGATTGCCGAAGATGCCGCACGCTCGCTCACGCTTGAGCAGCTTGCACCTCTTTTGGGCGACGGGGGTCGTTCGAACCTGTGGGTGAACCGCGAGCTGACGCCGGGGCTTCCCATGTTTGGATACGCGATCGAGCGCGACGGGGCACCCGCCGTGTTGATCTTTGTGCGTAGTGCGGCCGAAAACCAAATGACCCTCTATTATCAAAACCTGTTCCGCATCTTGTGCGGGCTGGTCGAAAGCGCGCTAGGCCGTGCCTTTGACTATGAGGCGGTGGCGCAGGATAAACGCTGCGTTGACGGCACTTGCGTGCTCAAGCAGGCTGCCTTTGGCCAAGAGCTCGCGGCGGAGCAGGCGCTGGCAGATAGCAAGATGGGGAGTTTTTTGCTCCTGCGCGTGGTACCGGGCATGGAGCCTGTCGGCGAGCTGGTGGGCGCAATTGGGTCGGCAATCCGCGAGAGCGACGCGGCGGGCTTGGTCGACGGCGACGTGCTCTACCTGCTTATGCGCCAGGCAAAGGCGTGCGATCTGCCCATTATCCGCGAGCGCCTGAGCGCAAAGCATATTGCGGTGGAGCCCGTCGACGGCGAGGACATCGTGGCGCTGTTGCAGCACATCTCTTACACCGGTGACGGTGAGGGGGGTGCCGCTTGATCTCGCTTGTCGTTGCTGCCGTCTTGCTGCTGATTCATGCGTTGGTTTGCCTGATGCTGTGGACGCTCATGAAGCTGGGTCTGCTGCCGGTGCGCGGACACATGCTGGCTGTGATAGTGCTGGTGCCGCTGTGGGGCCCGTTGCTGGTGGTTCTGCTATCGGTCCGCAGCGCGGTGTTTGGCGAGGGGCTGAAAGAGTCTGCGCTGGAGTCGCTGCGCTTTAACGACGACCTGCATCGCAGCATTCTGGTGCACGACCGTGACGCCGATGCGGGCGTGGTCCCGCTCGAGGAGGCGCTCATCGTCAACGACCCGGCATACCGACGCCGCCTAATGCTCTCCATGCTCACCGAGGAGCCCGACGCGTACCTGGCGCAGCTGCAGGCGGCTAAGCTTAACGACGACGTTGAGGTGGCGCACTATGCCGCGACGGCGGTGGCGCAGATCTCCAAGGAGTCCGACCTTAAACTGCAGCAGCTGGAGCGTGCCTTTAAGACGGACCCGAGTGCGCAAAACCTCAACGAATACTGCGATTTTCTTGGTGAATACTTGGGCTCGGGCTTGGCCGAGGGGCGCGTGGCTCAGATTCAGCGCCAACAGTACGCGCGCCTGCTTGCGCGTCGCTGCGAGCGCGAGGATACCCTTGAGCTGCGCATTCGATACGCGACGACGCTGGCCGATGTCGGACAGATCGACGAGGCGCAGGCCGTGACCGATCAGTTGGTTCTCGACGTGCCCGAGGAGCAGGAGGTTTGGATGCTTTGCCTGCGCCTTGCCGTGATGCGCCGCGATGGTGACGAGGTTCACCGTGTGATCGATGCGATTGACAAGCAGCATGTGTATTTGAGCGCCGACAACCGCGAAAAGTTGGCGTTTTGGCGCGACGGGGAGGAGGCCGGATGAGTGCGGCGCAACATATCCGCGACCGTGCAGGCCGCTTTCGTTGGATGGGACTCCTCGTGGTGTGGGCGGTCTTTATTGCCATGGCCGCCGTGCTGCTGGTGGAGCGTGCCGGCGTGCAGTACAGTGCGGGCCAGCATAAGCTGGGGATGCTTGCCGCCAACGATGCGGTGCCTGCCTCCTCGGCAATCTTTGGCCAAAAGCCCACATGCCTGGTCATTACCGATTCCGATCAAGCTGGCGTCGAGGACGTAAAGGAACAGTTCGACCAGATCCTGCTCGACATGAAGATCGCCCATCGCGATGTTGATATTGCCACCGACGGTGCGGACGCGATCCCATCGCTCACGTCGTTTGATCGCGTGATTGTGCTTATGCCCTCGCTTGACGGACTGGGTACGCATCTGACCGATCTGATGAGTTGGGTGAGTGTGGGCGGCTCACTCATGCTGGGCATGACGCCAGATAACTCGAACTGCCTGCAGGCTATTGCTTCCAAGCTTGGGATCGAATCGGCCGGATATGACTATGCGAAAGCCGAAAGTATCGTTCCGAGTGAGGACTTTATGCTGGGCGGGGGAGAGCGCTACGAGTTCTCGGATCCCTTCGATTCTTCACTTTCGGTTTCATTGCGCGAAACGGCGCACGTCTGGGCAAAGACCGGCGATGCGGGCACGCCGCTTATTTGGTCTAACGATTGCGGAAGTGGTCACACCGTGGTGTGCAACATTGGCATCTACGACAAGGTCATGCGTGGGTTCTATGCTTCGGCCTTAAGCTTGCTGGGTGAAGCCACGGCCTATCCGGTCATCAACGGCGCCGTGTTCTATTTGGACGACTTTCCCAGCCCTGTGCCCTCGGGCGACGGCACCTACATCAAGCGCGACTACGGGCTTTCCGTCGCCGATTTTTACACCAAGGTCTGGTGGCCCGATCTGCAAAAGCTCGCGCAAAAATACGGCATTCGCTATACCGGCGTGATGATCGAAAACTACGAGGACGCGGTCAACCAGACCGAGCCCGCGCACCAAGCCGATGCCACACAGTTCCGCTACTTTGGCGGCATGCTGCTGCAGATGGGCGGAGAGCTGGGCTTTCACGGCTACAACCATCAGCCGCTCGCGCTCTGGGACACCGACTACGGCACGTTGTACGACTACAAGACGTGGAAGAACAAGGAAACGCTTGTCGCTTCGCTCAACGAGCTTATAGCCTTCCAGGACGAGGTGCTGCCCAATGCGCACGGCTCGGTCTACGTGCCACCGTCGAATATCCTTTCGGCCCGCGCGCGCAAGCTTATCGGTACCGATGTTCCGCGAATTAAGACCATTGCCAGTACGTATTTTAAGGATGGCACCGACCTGCCGTACGTGCAGGAGTTTGGCGTGGCGAGCGATGGCATTGTGGAGCAGCCGCGCATTGTTTCGGGCGGCATGGTCGACGATTCCTATATGCGCCTGGCAGCCGTGTCCGAGCTCAACATGCACTACGTGAGCACGCACTTTATGCACCCGGACGACCTTTTGGACCCCGATCGCGGAGCCAAGGAGGGCTGGGAGGTCTACAAGGGCGGCCTGGTCGACTACCTGGAGTGGCTTTCCAAATCCGCGCCCGACCTGCGGCACCAGACGGCGTCGGAGTGCTCCGGTGCCATCCAGCGCTTTTCGTCCGTGACGGTGAGCGTGGATACCAGTGCGGATGCCTGGACGCTCAGCCTGGGCAATTTTCACGACGAGGCGTGGCTCATGTTCCGCGCTAATAATGGCGAGCCGGGTGCGGTGACGGGTGGCGAACTGACGCACCTTACGGGCAATCTGTATCTGCTCAAGGCAAATGATAAGACCGTGACGATCGAGCGCAAGGAGGGTGGCGATAAATGAGAATCTGCTTGGTACTCGAGGGTTGCTACCCCTATGTGCACGGCGGCGTATCTACCTGGATGCATGGCTATATCCAGGCCATGCCCGAGCACGAGTTTGTGCTGTGGGTGATCGGCGCGCATGCTGCCGACCGTGGCAAGTTTGTCTACGAGCTGCCCGGCAACGTGGTCGAGGTGCACGAGGTGTTTCTGGACGATGCCCTGCGGCTTTCGGGCGAGCAGCATGAAGCCAGTTTTAACGACCGCGAGCGTGAGGCGCTGCGCCGCCTGGTGTCGCTCTCCAATCCGGACTGGGACGTGCTGTTCGATATCTTCCAGCGCCGTCGCGTGCACCCGCTCTCGTTTTTGCAGAGCCGCACGTTTATGGATATCTTTCGCGACATGTGCTTGGCCGAGTACCCCTACACGCCCTTTGCCGATGCGTTCCACACCATGCGCTCAATGCTACTGCCCGTGCTCTACCTGCTGGGCAGCAAGGTGCCGGTGGCCGATGTGTACCATGCCATCTCGACCGGCTACGGTGGCCTGCTCGCCTGCCTGGGCTCAAGCGTTCACCATGCGCCGGTGCTGCTGACCGAGCATGGCATCTATACCCGCGAGCGCGAGGAAGAGATCATTCGCGCCGACTGGGTGGTGCCATCGTTTAAGGACCGCTGGATCCGCTTTTTCTACCTGCTTTCGGAGGAGATCTACCGCCGCGCCTTCCGTGTGACGAGTTTGTTCCATAACGCCCGCAAGACGCAGATCGATATGGGCTGCGATGCGGACAAATGTCTGGTCATCCCGAACGGCATCCAGTTCGACCGCTTTAAGGACATTCCCTTAAAGCCCGATGACGGCTGGGTGGACATTGGCGCGGTGGTGCGCCTGGCGCCCATCAAGGACGTCAAGACTATGATCTATGCCTTCTTTGAGCTGCACGAGCGACTGCCCAAGGTGCGCCTGCACATCATGGGCGGCGTGGACGACGAGGAGTACGGCGCCGAGTGCCACGCGCTGGTAGAAACCCTGGGCGTGCGCGACCTGATTTTTACCGGCCGCGTCAACGTGGTCGAGTACATGGAAAAGCTCGACTTTACCATTTTGACGAGCATCTCCGAGGGCCAGCCGCTTAGCGTACTGGAGTCGCTTGCAGCGCGTCGTCCCTGCGTGACGACCGAGGTGGGCTGCTGCCGCGAGCTGCTCGAAGGCGCCCTGGGCGACGACTTTGGCGTGGCGGGTTTTGTGACGCCGCCTATGTATCGCAAGGGCTTGGCCGATGCCATGGAACGCATGTGCGTGAGTCGCGCCCGTCGCATTGAGATGGGGGAGCGCGGGCAGCGTCGCGTTGCCACGTGCTTTTTGCACGAGCAGATGCTCGCCAACTATCGCGCGCTGTACGACGAGACGGCGCGTGCGTTTAACCTGTCCAGAGAGGGGGAGTAGCCGGTGGCCGGAATTGGTTTTGAGCTCAAGCGCCTGTTTAGGCGCAAGGGCCTGTTTGCCACGATGCGCGCTTACGGCTACGCCGGCATTGTGTGCACGGGCCCGATGCTGCTGGGCGTGCTGCTCCAGGTGGGTATCTTGGTGCTGTGCGGTCTGTGGGGTGTGGGCCGTGCCAACCAGGATTTGCTGGTGTGCATGGTGACTTACACACTGCTGGCCTCGCTTTTGCTCACGAGCTTTTTCTCCATGCCGATCACGCGCTTTTTGGCTGATATGTTGTTTGCCGAGCGCGAGGACGAGATTCTGCCCTCGTTTTGGGGCTCCAACGCCATCATGCTCGTTGCGGGCACGGTGCTCTACGGCGTCTTTTTGCTGTTCTCGGGCGCCACGCTGCTGCAGGGGCTGCTATGCCTGTGGCTGTTCAACATTATGATCGTCAACTGGAACGGCATGAGTTACCTCACGGCCATCAAGGATTACCGCGGCATCCTGTGCAGCTTTGCGGCCGCCATTGGCGTGGCGTGCCTGTGCGCCCTGGCCGCGCTGGCGCTGGGACTGCCGCCGGTCGAGGGCCTGTTGGCGTCAATTGCTCTGGGCTACGGCGTCATGCTCGCCTGGGACGTGGTACTGCTGTACCGGTATTTTCCTCAGAGCGACCGCAGCCCCTGGCCCTTTTTGCAGTGGCTCGATCAGTTTATGCCGCTGGCGCTCACGGGCCTGTTAACCAATCTGGGACTCTTTGCGCACCTGGTGATTATTTGGGCCGGTCCCATTGGCGTGCAGGTCAAGGGCTTGTTTTATGGCGCGCCCTACTACGATGTGCCGGCGCTCATCGCGTTTTTGACGATCCTGGTCACGACCGTCAACTTTGTGGTCTCGGTCGAGGTCAATTTCTATCCGCGCTATCGCGACTACTACAGCCTGTTCAACGACGGCGGCGTGGTGGGCGACATTGTGGTGGCCGAGGAGGAGATGCTCTCCACGCTTAACAGCGAACTGCGCTTTTGTGCGCTCAAGCAGCTGTTTGTGACCGCGGCGGTCATTTCGCTCGAGACCACGGTGCTGTCGGCCCTACCGTTGGGCTTTAACAACCTTATGCACGGGTATTTTCGCACGCTGTGCGTGGGCTATGGCCTGTATGCCGTGGGTAATACGGTGATGCTCATCTTGCTGTACTTTACCGACTATAAGGGGGCCGTGCTGGCTTCGGGCCTGTTTGCCGGTGTGGCCGGGCTGGCGACTGCCGTGTCGTTGCTTTTGCCGCAGCAGTTTTACGGCTTTGGCTTTTTGTTGGGTGCGGCGGTGTTTTTTATCGTGGCGCTGCTGCGGCTCGATACCTATACCGCTAACTTGCCGTATCGTATCCTGAGCCAGCAGCCCATTGTGGCGACCGACAAAACGGGTTGCTTTACACACCTGGGCCGCTTGCTCGACCGTGCCGAGCAGCGCTATGAGGAAGGTCGCCATAAGGGTGAGCCGCATGGTGCGTTTGAGCGCGCAGTAGTTCACGTGTATCGCAACCATTGGGGAGGTTCTGATGACCGATAGAATGATGTCCCGCCGTCGCCTGTTTGAGGCGGCTGCCGGTGCGCTGTTGCTTTCGGGCTGCTCGGTGCAGGAAGACTCCTCGACCAAAAAGGTCAAAAAGCAGGACAAGATTAAAAAGGCCGAGGCCTCCGATCAGTCCAAGCATCTTCGCGATAAAGATGAGCTGTACGAGGTCTACGACGACTCGGGTATTGTGACCATGTACCTGACGGTCTCACGCGGCAACAGCTCCGAGAACACCGACCACAGCTGGGCCGAGATCAACACGTACTCGGTGTATGACTATGCCGACATGGGCGTGACGCGCTATCAGGTTATGGGCCTGCTGCAGCCGGGCGACGAAGACGGCCCGGTGGCCGGCGAGGTTGGCTATGGCGAGGAAGCGCCCAATGCCACCGTGCAGGTGCGCGGTCAGACATCGAGCAACAACTCGCAAAAGAATTACAAGGTGGAGCTCAAAAAGGGCAAGGGTACCTGGCGCCAACAGCGCGCGATTGCGCTCAACAAGCACATGGGCGAGGGTATGCGTTTTCGCAACAAGATGGCCTACGACCTTATCCGCGGGATTCCCCAGATGATGGGCCTGCGCACGCAGTTTGTGCATCTGTGGGTGTGCGACCAGACCGAAAAGTCCAACGACACCTTTGAGGACTACGGCCTGTTTACGCAGGTGGAGCAGCTCAACAAGACGGCGCTTAAGGCACATGGCCTGGATAAGAGCGGACACCTGTATAAGGTGAACAGCTTCGATTTCCATCGCTACGAGGATACCATTAAGCTCGCCGACGATCCCGACTACAACCAGGCTAAATTTGAGGGCATGCTCGAGATTAAGGGCGATTCGGACCACACCAAGCTCATCGAGATGCTCGATGCGCTCAACGACGAATCGCAAAAGATCGACGACGTGCTCGGCACCTACTTTGATACCGAAAATCTGGTCTATTGGCTGGCGTTTCAGATCCTGACGGGCAACTGCGATACGCAGAACCGTAACTGCTATCTGTACAGCCCGCTCAACTCAAATACCTGGTACCTTTTGGATTGGGATAACGACGGCATGCTGCGTAAGCTGGAGCTTTCTCTTACCGGGTTTTCGGACTACGCGAGCTGGGAGCGCGGCGTAAGCAACTACTGGGGCAACGTTCTGTTCAATCGTGCGCTGCGCAGCAAATCGTTCCGCAGCGATCTCGACCGCGCCGTCAAGGACCTGCGCTCGTATATGACCGAGGCACGCCTGAGCAAGATGATCAAGCACTACCGCGAGGTTACTGAATCGCTGGTCTTTGCTTCGCCCGATATCGATCATCTGCCTGTCACCAAGGACCAATACGAGCAGATCGCCGCTGCGATTCCCTCCGAGATCGAGGAGAACTACAAGAGCTTTCGCGAGAGTTTTAAAAAGCCCATGCCGTTCTACATCGGCGTGCCGCAGATCGATAACGGTAAGCTGCGTATTAACTGGGATGCGTCCTACGACTTTGAGGCGCGCGACATTCGCTACACCGTGGAGCTTGCGCGTGATTATGCCATAAGCGACGTGGTCTTTAAGGCCGAGGACGTGCTGCTTCCCGAGGTGACCTGCGATGCGCCCGATGCCGGCCAGTATTTTGTGCGCGTGCGTGCCAACAACTCCGACGGCTATACGCAAGATGCGTTTGACTACTATGTGACCGACGACGGCAAGCACTACGGCATGAGGTGTTTTTACGTGCAAGACGGCGGTAAGGTCGTGGAGGACACGTATGAGGAGGGCTAGCGCGCTGCTTGAGCGCTTGGCGGCTCCGCCTGTGCGTACCACGCAGGAGCGTTACCGCCACGAGCTCAAATATCTCATTAACGAGGGCGAGCACGCCGCGCTTGCCTGTCGCATGGCGCCGGTTTTTAAACTGGACAAGCATGCGCGGGCGGGTGGTTACACCATTCGCAGCCTGTATTTTGACGACTACTGCAACTCGGCCTACGAGGAAAAAGACGCCGGTATTCTCATGCGCAAAAAGTATCGCGTGCGCATCTATAACGGCAGCGACAAGGTGATTAAGCTCGAGCGCAAAAAGAAGTTCGGCAGCTGGATCTATAAGGAGGACGCGCCGCTTACGCGCGGCGAGTTTGAGCAGATCCTGGCTGGCGACTACGACTTTTTGCTGAGGAGCCCCTATCCGCTCTGCCGAGAGTTCTACATCGAGTGCATCTGCAACATGATGCGCCCGCGGACTATTGTGGACTACGAGCGCGAGCCGTGGGTGATGGATGAGGGCACCGTGCGCATTACGTTTGACATGAACGTGCGTGCCGTGGTGGGAAGCTTCGATATCTTTGACGCGATGCTGCCCGCGCTGCCGGTCCTGGAGCCCGGCAAGCTGGTGATGGAGGTCAAGTTTACGGAGTTTTGCCCGCAGCTGGTGCGTGATATGGTGCCGCCGGGAGCGGCCGAGCTTACGGCGGTCTCCAAGTACTGCCTGTGTTACGAAAAGACCGCCTACCTGCGCGGATTTAATTACTGGGAATCGGATTTTGAGAACCGAGGGGATATTTAGACCATGAGCACCAGGGACTTTTTTAAGAACTCCGTCTTGGAGGCGTTTGGCCAGGTCGACCCTGCCAAGATTGGCCTTTCGCTGCTCGTGGCGCTCGCCATGGGCATCCTGATCTATTACGTGTACAAGCGCTTTTTTACCGGCGTGGTGTATTCGCGCAGCTTTGCCGTGACGCTCGTGGGCATGTGCGTGCTCACCTGCATGGTCACGCTCGCGATTTCGACGAACGTGGTTATCTCGCTCGGTATGGTCGGTGCTCTGTCAATCGTCCGCTATCGTACGGCGGTCAAGGACCCGCTCGACCTTCTGTATCTGTTTTGGGCCATTACCACGGGCATTACGGCGGGAGCCGGCATGTATGCGCTCGTGGCACTCACGGCGGTGGTGATCGTGGTGATGATTGCCGGCTTTGCGAGCCACCAGGACAAGGCGCGCGTGTACATGATGGTCATCCACTACACGGGCCAGACCACCGGCGACGATATCGTGCGTGCATTTGGCCGCACCAAGTTTACCGTCAAGTCCAAGACTATGCGCGGCGACAAGGTCGAAATGGCCGCCGAGGTGTTCTCGGACGGCGTTGACATGCCCTATGCGGACGCCATTTGCGCACTCGACGGCGTGGAGGACCTGACGCTCATTCAATATAACGGCGAGTACCACGGGTAACTATGTTCCGGCGTTCTAACGAACGCCGGACCGCTCGACGCTGCGCGGGCATCTGCCGGGCGATCTGCCGCTCAAACCGTCGCTCGCGTACATAAAGTACGCTTCGCTCCTCTTTCGCGGCACCTCGCCACGGCAGCTGCCCGCTCGCTGACGTTTGCTCGACCCGGGTGGGCCGATTTGGTTCGCATGCCGTCTTCACGGGTATCATGGTGAAAGCGATTTCAACGACGGGGGTGCTCGTGGTAAAGATGAAAGATGTGGCCGAGCTGGCCGGCGTTTCGAGCGCCGCCGTCTCGCGCTACCTCAACGGTGGATATATCTCGGCGGACAAGGCCGAGCGCATTAAGCAGGCAATCGAGTTGACCGGATACGTGCGATCCAGCCAGGCTCGCGCGCTGCGCACCGGTTCCACCAAGCTCATTGGCGTCATCGTGCCCAAGATCAACTCGGAGTCCGTGAGCCGCATTACCGCCGGTATTGGCCAGGTGCTCGGTCGTCGTGGCTACCAGATGCTCCTTGCCAACACCGACAACGCGGCCGATCGTGAGCTCGAATACCTCGATTTATTCCAAAACCACCCGGTCGATGGCATTGTGCTGGTGGCAACTATGATTACCGATGAGCACCGTCGGGCGATTGAGTCGTGCCGCGTGCCCATCGTGCTGATCGGCCAGAATGTCGAGGGCACGGCTTGCGTTTATCACGACGATTACGAGGCTGCCTTTGAGTTGGGCCGTGCGCTTGCGGGTCGCGTGGACGGCAAGATCGCTTACATTGGAGTTACCGAAGAGGACCGCGCTGCTGGTTATGACCGCCGTCGCGGTTTTGAGGCCGGATTGCGCGCCGTGGACGTTGTGCTTGATCCGAGCCTGATTCGCCAGGGGTCCTTTACGCTCGACTCGGGCTATCGCGCTGCGCGCGAACTGCTCTCCGTCGATCCCGATGTTTCGTTTATCGCGTGCGCGACCGACACTATGGCGGCCGGCGCCCTGCGCGCTTTTGACGAGCTGCGCGGCGTGGGCGAGGGCGTGCGTCGCGTGAGCGGTTTTGGCGACAACGCGTTTTTGCGCGCGCTGACGGGCGGCATTCCCACCGTGCATTACGGCTACCTGACCAGTGGCGTCGAGGCGACCAATATGTTGCTCAACGCGCTCGATGGTGAGGAGGGGGAGAGCGGTCTCAAGACGCTCAAGCTCGGCCATCAGCTTATGAATGTCTAGGCCTTGGGCACGTCTGCCTGCCTCTGAGACCCCTGTTTTTGCTTCAAAACTACCTTTCGCCGGCTTTTTCCTACCGTTCACCCTACTATGAAAACGATTACAGTCATATCAAACTGAAAACGATTACAGTGTAAGTGTCAAAGATGGCCGGGTGCAGATGCGCCCGTTGGAGGAAAGGGAAGTCATGGACTACCGCAAATCAGCCCAAGAGGTGCTCAACAACATCGGTGGCGCCGGCAACGTTGTTTCGGCCGCACACTGCGCCACGCGTCTACGCCTGGTGATTGCCGATAATTCCAACGTTAACAAGGAGGCCATCGAGAATGTCGATGGCGCCAAGGGCGTCTTTGAGGCCCAGGGCCAGCTCCAGATTATTTTTGGCACTGGCACCGTCAACAAGGTCTACGAAGAGTTCATCGCGCTCAGCGGCGTCGAGGCTGCCACCAAGGCCGAGGTAAAGGAGGCCGCGGCTCAGCAGCAGAACATCTTTATGCGTGCCATTAAGGTGCTCGGCGACGTCTTTGTTCCCATCATCCCCGCCATCGTGGCTTCGGGCCTGCTGCTGGGCATTATGAGCGCCCTCAACTTCATGGCCTCCAACGGCTTTATCGCGCTCGACACCAATAACTTTATTTATAAGATCGCCGACTTGGTCTCGGGCACGTCCTTTGGCATTCTGCAGATCCTGATCGGTTACTCCGCCGCTAAGGCCTTTGGCGCCAACCCGTATCTGGGCGCTGTCGTCGGTGGTGCATTCATCAACTCCTCGCTGCAGAGCGCCTACACGGTTGCTTCCGAGGGCGTTCAGACCATGGTTACTGTTATTCCCGGTGTGTACAGCTTTGAGTGGGTCGGCTATCAGGGCCATGTGATCCCCATCGTCATCGCCTGCGCCATTCTCGCCTTCCTCGAGAAGCGCCTGCACAAGATCGTTCCCGAGATGTTCGACCTCTTTGTGACTCCGCTCGTCTCGGTGTTCGTGACCGTGCTCGTGACGCTCGTTGCCGTCGGCCCCATCTTTGTCTGGGCCGAGAACGCCATCCTCGGTCTGATCCAGGCCCTGCTGACCCTGCCCTTCGGCATCGGTTCCTTTATCGTCGGCCTGTTTTATGCCCCCACGGTCGTTACCGGTATCCACCAGATGTACACCGCCATCGACCTGGGCCAGCTCGCCCAGTACGGCGTGACCTACTGGCTGCCTATCGCCAGCGCTGCCAACATCGCCCAGGGTGGCGCCGCGCTCGCCGTTGCCTTTAAGACCCGCTATGCCAAGATCAAGGGTCTGGCGCTTCCTTCGGCCCTGTCCGCCTTCATGGGCATTACCGAGCCTGCCATCTTTGGTGTGAACCTGCGCTTCTTTAAGCCCTTCATCGCCGGCTGCATCGGCGGCGGTTGCGGTGCCCTGGTCTGCGCGCTCACTTCGCTGGCTGCCTCCGGCACGGGCGTTACCGGTATCTTCGGTATCCTGCTGTGCCTGGCCCAGCCCGTGCAGTACGCGATCATGTTTGCGGTCGCCGCGGTCGTGTCCTTTGCCGTCTCGTTTCTCCTGTACAAGGACGAGCCCAAGGCTTCCGAGCAGGCCTAAGAGCTTTTGATTGAGGGGATGCCCGCTGGTTGTATGCTCACGGGCGTTTCCTGTATCTGCTGCCGTTCTCTGGCGCCTTGTTACTTTCGATCCGTTAGGACTTTGATATGTCTAATGCACTTGGTCGCGACCTTGCAAAGCTGGTTGCCGCTGTTGACGCTGCCGCCTCTGAGTGCGGTCATGGCGCGTATGGCCAGCATTTCCACATTATGCCGCCGGCGGGTTGGCTCAATGACCCCAACGGTCTTTGCCAAGCGGGCGGCGTGTTTCACGCGTACTTCCAGTATGCCCCGTTTGATGTGAACGGCGGCGTAAAGATGTGGGGCCATGCCACAAGCCGCGACCTTATGAACTGGGAATATGTTGGCGCCCCGCTGCTGCCCGACGAGCCGTTCGATTGCCATGGCGTGTATTCGGGCTCCGCGTTTGCCGAGGACGGCCGCATTCGCGTACTGTACACAGGCAACGTTAAACTCTCCGATGCAGACGGCACGTACGACTACGTCAATACCGGCCGCCGCGCCGATACTGTTTATGTCGAGAGCGTTGATGGCCTTGCCGGTCGGGAGTTCAGCCAAAAGCGCGTGGTGCTGGCGTCCGATGATTATCCCGAGGATTTGACCTGCCACGTGCGTGACCCCAAGGTGTGGCGCGATGATGACGGGCGTTACCACATGGTGCTGGGCGCGCGTCGTCGCGTGGATGGGCCGCATGTCGATAGTCGATTTTGCGCCATGCACGGCGAGGGTGCCGGGCGCGATGTGGGCGAGATCCTGGTGTATGGCTCGGCCGATATACTGAGTTGGGAGCTCGAGAGTCGTGTGTCTACGCCCGAGCGCTTTGGCTTTATGTGGGAGTGCCCGGGATACCTTGAGCTTGAGCCGGATGGCGGTGTACCGGCGAAGTGGCTGTCCTTTTCGCCCCAGGGCCTTGAGGGCGGTCGTTGGGATCGCGGCAATGTGTATGCCGCTGGCTACATGCCTGTATCGGGCGACATTACGGGTGGCAAGGACGCTTATGAGCTGGGCGAGTTCCGCCTGTGGGACGCCGGTTTTGACTTCTATGCGCCGCAGGAGTTCACGGCCGAGGACGGTCGCCATATTCTAATCGGCTGGATGGGCATGCCCGATGAGCCGACCTATGGCAACGCACCGACCGTGGTGTGCGGCTGGCAGCACTGCATGACGGTGCCGCGCGAGCTTATGGCCGGTGACGGCGGCGTGGTACTGCAGCAGCCGGCGCGCGAGATTGAGCACCATTATGCCTCGGTGCGTGTAGGGGAGGGCTTGTTGGAGGTTGCCGGCGATACCTGCTTTGACGTTGTTGTCGACGGTGTTGACGGTGCGTTCACCGCGACCGTTGATGGCGAGCTGAAGCTGGCGTTTGTGCCCGCCGAGGGCGAACTGCCCGCGCGCTTTGAGATGCGATTTACCGATGGGGGTCGCACTTCTGCCGGTTGCGGTCGTACCGTGCGCTGGGAGCCCGTCGACGAGGTTCGTAATGCGCGCATTGTCGGCGATGTCTCGTCGGTCGAGGTGTTTGTAAACGATGGCGCGCTCGTGTTTTCGACACGCATCTATCCCGAGGCCTATGGCGTGTCCGTTGACGCCCCGGGTGCGAGCGTAAACTACCATACGCTCAGCATTTAGGCGAGTCGTCGCATATCGGCGCTATACTGCAGCCGTTGCCCACGATGCGGGGAACACCCGCATCGTGGGTTTTTGCTTATGAAGGGACGGTGCCGTGTGGATGTACAGCAGCTAGAAGAGGCCTGGGCTTTGAGGTCCAGTGCGCGCGAGGCGCGTCTTGTTGCGGCCCCGCATGTGCCGGCGGCGCTGTCGCTGTTGGGTATTGTGCGTCCCGGTGACCGTCTGGTGGCCTTTGCGGATGACTTTGCCGATGCGTTTGCGAGCGGCTTTGATGGCTGCGATGTTGTGCTCGTGGGCTCGCCGTCCGCCGAGGCGTTTGCCGCCGCATCCGAGGGCTTTGATGCTTCGTTTGATGCCGGGGGTCCGCACCTGTGGTGGTTCGTCAACTCCATCGGCGGGTTTGGTCTGCGCGTGCCCGACCTTCGCGCTCTGGGCCGCGCGGCGCGTGAGGCCCGCGCGTTGCTGGTTGTGGACAACACCGTGGCGTCGGCTTTTGGCTGCGATCCGCTGCGGCTGGGTGCTGCGCTGTCGCTCGAGGCGCTCGATCGTGTATGCGCCGGTGATGCTCCGCGCAAGTTGGTTGCCGTATCGGCCGCGCGCTCGCAGCTCAAGCGCCATCGCGTGGATGCCGCGGCTGAGTGCGCGCATGCCCTGCTCGAGGGCTGTGGCTTGGCCAAGCTTGATATGCCTGCTGACGAGGCCGGTGTGCTGGAGCGCGGGCTGGACTCGCTTGATGTCCGCATGCAGGCGCATTTCGACCGCGCACGTGCGCTGGCCGAGTATCTGGCCGCCAATGAGATGGTGCGCAACGTGCGCTATCCCGGGCTGAGTTCGCATCCCGACCATGCGGTTGCAACGGGAATCCTCGAGCACGGCTTTGGCCCGGCAGCTGAGTTTGATCTTATCGAGCGCAGTGCGGGCGATCTCTTTGATTCTTTGCCGGGGGAGTTCCGCACATCGCCGGCCGGCGGCGCAACGACGCGCCTTTCGGCCCCACGCGGCAAGCAGGGGAGCACCGTCCGCCTCTTCGCCGGCACTGACAACCCACTGATCGTGGCCGCCACCCTAGATAATGCCCTTCGCAACTAGCTAAATCATCCTCGACTCCATAAGTTGCGGTGAAATATGGATTGATTTACGGCTTTAACCGCATAAACAGTCCCTATTTCACCGCAACTTATGAGAAGGGGTTGTGTGGCTATAAGGCCCCGTCCCAAATGGGCTACTCTTTGATGCTGGCGATGAGGTCGTTGGCTTTGGTGGCGATGACGTTGTTGATGTCGGTCTGCAGCTCCTCGTAGACCGCTATGGCTCGCTCTCCGGCGGGGGTGAGGGTGGATCCACGGGCGCCGTCGCGCTCGATGAGCTTGCAGCCCAGCTGTCCTTCGGCCTCGTTCACAATGCGCCAGGCCTTGGAGTACGCCATGCCCATGCTCTTGGCGGCGCGGTTGAGCGAGTGCTCGCGGGCGATGCCCTGCAGCAGCAAGACGCAGCCGTGGCCGAACACGCCCGGCAGTTCCTTGTCGCACGCTTGAATGACCAACTTTGCCGTCGTCTTGTACTCCATGTGCTCCACGTCTTCCCGCTAAAGTGTTTGCTGGGCAAACGCAAAGCCTGCGTCAAACCCTCGTGTGCTCTTCTTAAATCATGCATTGTAGCAGTCAAAGTGCGTTAAGATACTTCCCCAGTATTGGGCGCCCAAGGTTGGGCTGGGTCCTACGAGGCCTGCAGCCGACCGGTCGCATGGAAAAAGGAGAAACATGGCTACGTTCTTTCCCGGTGAGTCCCACACGTTTTCGGAGTATCTGCTGGTCCCTGGTTACTCGTCCTCGCAGTGCATCCCCAACAACGTCTCTCTTAAGACGCCGCTAACCCGCTTTAAGCGCGGTGAGAAGCCGGCAATCACCCTGAACATCCCCATGGTTTCCGCCATCATGCAGTCCGTCTCGGGCGTCGACATGGGTGTCGCGCTCGCTACCGAGGGCGGCCTGTCCTTCATTTACGGTTCCCAGAGCGCCGAGTCCGAGGCCGCCATGGTCAAGGCCGTCAAGGATCACAAGGCCGGCTTCGTTCAGTCCGATTCCACGCTGACCCCCGACATGACCATGGAGCAGGTCATCGAGCTCAAGGAGAAGACCGGTCACTCCACCATGCCGGTTACCGACGACGGCACTCCCAAGGGTAAGCTCCTGGGCATCGTCACCAGCCGTGACTATCGTCCCAGTCGCGATGACCACCAGACGAAGGTCTCCGAGTTCATGACCCCGCGTGAGCAGCTCATCGTGGGCGACAAGAACATCAGCCTCAAGGTTGCCAACGACGTCATCTGGGATAACAAGCTCAACGCCCTGCCAATCGTCGACGACAACGATCACCTCATGGGCATTGTGTTCCGCAAGGACTACGACAGCCACAAGACCAACCCCAACGAGCTGCTCGATAACGACAAGCGCTACATGGTCGGCGCCGGTATCAACACCCGCGACTATGCCGAGCGCGTGCCACTGCTCATCGAGGCCGGTGCCGACGTTCTGTGCATCGACTCCTCCGAGGGCTTCAGCGAGTGGCAGAAGCGCACCATCGAGTGGATCCGCGCCAACTACGGCGAGGACGTCAAGGTCGGTGCCGGTAACGTTGTCGACGCCGAGGGTTTCCGCTTCCTGGCCGACTGCGGTGCCGACTTCATCAAGGTCGGTATCGGCGGCGGTTCCATCTGCATCACCCGTGAGACCAAGGGAATCGGTCGTGGCCAGGCCACCGCGTTGATCGACGTCTGCCGTGCCCGTGACGAGTACTATGAGGAGACCGGTGTCTACGTGCCCGTGTGCTCCGACGGCGGCATCGTCTACGACTACCACATGACGCTCGCCCTGGCCATGGGTGCAGACTTTATGATGCTGGGTCGTTACTTCGCCCGCTTTGACGAGAGCCCGACCGAGCGCGTCAACGTGAACGGTCAGTACATGAAGGAGTACTGGGGCGAGGGTTCTGCGCGTGCTCGCAACTGGCAGCGCTACGACCTGGGCGGCGCCGCGAAGCTTAGCTTCGTCGAGGGCGTCGACTCCTACGTTCCCTACGCCGGTTCCCTCAAGGACGGCGTGGGCGGCACGCTCTATAAGGTCAAGTCCACGATGTGCAACTGCGGCGCCCTCTCGATCCCCGAACTCCAGGAAAAGGCGCGCCTGACTCTGGTCAGCTCGACCTCGATCGTCGAAGGCGGCGCCCACGACGTAGTCGTCAAGGATTCCCAGCAGAGCGTTTCCTATCGATAAGCGGCTTTCCCAAGCACCGCACCTTGCCGTTCAAACCGTCGCTCGCGTACCAAAGTACGCGTCGCTCCTCTTTCACGGCAATCTGCGGCACTTGGAAAACCCGACCATGTTTGGGCGGATAACAGATAGCGGTTGATTCACAACCACGTTATTTAGATAAAGCGAGATGCCCGCAAGTCGCAGGCATCTCGCTTGTCGTATTTGCTATCATCATGCGAGTTAACGATGTGGCGGGGCGTTCTTACCTTTGCTCGCTGCAAGTTCCGCACGCAAAGAAGAGCACTAAATGTGCTCTTCGTCTTGCGCAGGACTGTCCGCAGCAGCGAGTAAAGGTAAGAGCGCCCCGCCCCAACCGAGATAACAAAGGAGCTGATATGTGCGATTGCACAGATCATAAGGACGAGATCCCTGCCTACGACGCGCAGGCCATTGAGTCCAGGTGGATGAAGGCCTGGGAGGACTCCAACCTCTTTGCCGTTGACACCGACGACAGCAAGCCCAAGAAGTATGTGCTCGAGATGTTCCCGTATCCGTCGGGCGACCTGCACATGGGCCACGCGCGCAACTATACCATCGGCGATGCCATGGCCCGTCAGGCCCGCATGCGCGGCTACGACGTGTTGCATCCCATCGGCTTCGATGCCTTTGGCCTGCCCGCCGAGAACGCCGCCATCAAGCACAACACGCAGGCTGCTGCCTGGACGTATAAGAACATGGACCAGGCGCTCACCACGATGAAGCGCATGGGCTTCTCCTACGATCTGGATCGCATGGTCAAGACCTGCAGCCCCGACTACTACCGTTGGGGTCAGTGGATCTTTGAGAAGCTGTGGGAAAAGGGCCTGGTCTACCGCAAGAAGAACCCGGTCAACTGGTGCCCCACCTGCAAGACCGTTCTGGCCAACGAGCAGGTCACCGAGGGCAAGTGCTGGCGCTGCGGCACCGAGCCCGAGAAGCGCGACCTTGAGCAGTGGTACTTCAAGATCACCGAGTACTCCCAGGAGCTGCTCGACGATTTGGAGAAGCTCCCCGGGTGGCCCGAGCGCGTCAAGCAGATGCAGGCCAACTGGATCGGTCGCTCCGAGGGCGCCGAGGTCGACTTTACCCTGTGCGACAAGGATGGCGAGCCCATCGAGGGCGACGAGGGCAAGATCACCGTCTTCACTACGCGTGCCGATACCCTTTTTGGCGTCTCCTTCTTTGTCCTGGCTCCCGAGTACGCCGGCCTGCACGAGCTCGTCGAGGGCACAGAGTACGAGGAGGCCGTCACCAAGATCGTTGAGGACTCCAAGCATATCTCTGCCGTCGAGCGTGCCCAGGGCACCCTCGAGAAGCACGGTGCCTTCACGGGCCGCTATGTGGTAAACCCCGTCAACGGTGAGAAGGTCCCCGTGTGGGTTGCCGATTATGTCGTTGCCGACTACGGCACCGGCGCCGTCATGGCCGTTCCCTGTGGCGACCAGCGCGACTTTGAGTTTGCCCGTAAGTACGACCTGCCGATCGTGCCGATCATCCTGGACGATGACGATCGCGCTGCCGTCGAGGCCAGCGGCGAGACCATCGATACCTTCCATGCCGAGACCGTCGACTGGGATTGCGCTCACACTGCCGAGGGCACGCTCGTCCAGTCAGGCAAGTACACCGGCATGCGCGGCGGTAAGCACTCCGAGGGCGAGGCTGCCATCGTGGCCGACCTCGAGGCCATGGGCTGTGGTCGTCGCAAGGTCGAGTTCCGTCTGCGCGACTGGCTCATTTCCCGTCAGCGCTATTGGGGCAACCCCATCCCGGCCATCCACTGCGAGCACTGCGGCATCGTGCCCGTGCCCGAGGATCAGCTGCCGGTGACGCTGCCCGAGAACCTGGACCTGGGCGCAGGCGAGACCCTCGCCGAGTGCAAGGAGTTCTACGAGACCACCTGCCCGGTCTGCGGTCGCCCGGCCAAGCGCGAGACCGATACCATGGACACCTTCACCTGCTCCAGCTGGTATTACCTGCGCTATACCGACCCGCACAACACCGAGCTGCCCTTCTCCAGGGAAGCCGCCGACCGTTGGATGCCCGTCGATAACTACATCGGTGGCATCGAGCATGCCATTCTGCACCTGCTCTACAGCCGTTTCTTTACCAAGGCCCTGCGCGACCTGGGCCTGCTGAGCGTGGACGAGCCCTTCACCAACCTACTGTGCCAAGGCATGGTTAAGGACGAGAACGGTGACACCATGTCCAAGTCCAAGGGCAATGTCGTGCCCCCGAGCTCGGTCATCGAGCCCTACGGCGCCGACACCATGCGTTTGGCGATCCTGTTTATCGCCCCGCCCGAGAAGGACTTCGACTGGGATCCCAAGGCCGTCGAGGGCGCCAACCGCTTCATCAAGCGCGCTTGGCGTATCGTTTGGCAACTCGTCCAGTCCGGTGACGCTAACGTGGCCTTCGACAAGTCCGCGCTCGACGAGGTTGCGATGAAGCTCTATCGCGAGCGTCACCGCACCATCGCCAAGTGCACCGAGGACTTCGATCGCGGCCAGTTCAACACCGCGATCTCGGCTGTCATGGAGCTCGTCAACGCGGCGAGCGCTTACCTCAATGCCACTGAGGGTACCGCCCGCGACAAGGCGCTGTGCTATGGCGTGGCTAAGGACATCGTGAGCGTCCTTGCTCCCATCTGCCCGTTCTGGGCCGACGAACTGTGGCACGAGGCGCTCGGCTGCGAGGGCAACGCCTACACCGCCGCCTGGCCCGAGTTCGACCTGGCCGAGTCCGTTGAGGACACGGTGCAGATCGTCGTCCAGGTGCTCGGTAAGGTCCGCGGTCGTGTCGACGTTGCCCGCGATGCCTCCAATGAGGACATGCAGGCTGCCGCCGAGAAGGCCGTTGCCAAGTGGCTTGAGGGCAAGACGGTCGTCAAGGCCATCTGCGTGCCTGGCAAGCTGGTCAACCTGGTGGTCAAGTAAGCACTGCGCGCTTAACTGACGCATAAAAGACGAGGGGCGATCCGGTTGGGTCGTCCCTCGTTTTTCATGTACCTGCCCTGATGTCTGCGGTCAATTGTCCTATTCTTGTGGAGAAGCTGTGCGCACGCTGACCTGCAGGTTCGTACTGTGCTTGCGCGTTTCCGCAGCTATTGGTATAGTTTGCTTGCAAATGAAGTTGTAATTGAAAGAAGTGGGGTTTCGGCCCCGCTTCTTTTTTGTATGGATGGAGGTGCCGCAATGGTCAAGACCAAGACCGAGCAGGCGATCATCAACGCGCTCGAGGCCGTCGCTCCCCAGCACGATGTCGACATCGTCGACGTCGAGCTCGTGGGTGCCACCAAGGCCCCCTGCGTGCGTGTGCGTATCGAGGGTGCTGAGGGTCAGAGCCTGTCGCTCAACGACGTCACGGCCAACACCAAGTGGGTCGGCGATGTGATTGAGGAGCTCGATCCCATCTCTTCGAGCTATACGCTCGAGGTGTCGAGCCCGGGTATGGCGCGCCCGCTGCGCCGCCCGTGCGACTTTGCCCGCTTTGTGGGCGAGAACTGCGAGCTCACCTCTACCGCTACCGAGGGCCGTCGCAAGTACGCCGGCAAGATTGCCGCCGCCACCGAGACGAACGTGACCCTCGAGCTCGAGGACGGCGAGTCCGTCACCCTCGATTTCTCTGATGTTAAAAAGTGCAAGTTGAAGCCCACCTACGACTTCAAGCCCGCGAAGGAAGGAAAGTAAGATGGCAGCATCCGACATGATGTCCGCCCTGATGGAGCTTTGCCAGGAGAAGCACATCGACCAGCTCTACCTGATCGACCGCCTGGAGCAGTCGCTCGCCAAGAGCTATGCCGAGATCCTGCATCTTGAGTGGGGCGCAAAGGTGACCATCGACCGCACCACCGGCAAGATCTACGTCTACCGCCTGGAGCCGATCGACGATTCCATGGACGAGGAGGGCAATTTCACCGAGTTCGAGGAGATCGACGTCACTCCCAAGAACACGAGCCGCATCGCTGCCCAGCACGCTAAGGCCGAGATCAACGCCATCGTGCGCAACTCCGCCCGCGAGCAGATTTACGAGGAGTTCTCCGGCCGCATCGGTGACCTCATCAGCGGTACCGTGCTGCAGTCCACACCCGACTTCACGATCGTCAAGATCCGCGAGGGCGTCGAGGCCGAGCTGCCGCACTTCGACCAGCGCCGTTACGAGAACGAGCGCAACGAGCGTCCGATGGGCGAGCGCTACCTGCACAACCAGCACATCAAGGCCGTGATCATCGACGTTCGCGACCCCAACTCCAACCTGCAGCCGGTTCGTGGCGAGCACAGCCGTCCGCCGATTGTCATCTCCCGTACCCACCCCGAGCTCATGCGTCGTCTGTTTGAGCAGGAGGTGCCCGAGATCTATGAGGGCACCGTCCAGATCAAGTCGATCGCCCGCGAGCCCGGCCAGCGCTCCAAGGTCGCCGTCCACTCGCTCGACGACCGTCTGGATCCCGTGGGCGCCTGTGTCGGCCCCAAGGGCAGCCGTGTTCGCGCTGTCGTGGGCGAGCTCCGTGGCGAGCGCGTCGACGTCATCCTTTGGGATGCCGATCCTGCCGTCTACGTCGCCAACGCCCTGTCGCCCGCCAAGGTCACCCGCGTCCTCATCGACGAGGAGAAGGCCTACGCCGGCGTCATCGTGCCCGACGACCAGCTGTCCCTCGCCATCGGCAAGGAGGGCCAGAACGCCCGCCTCGCCGCTCGCCTGACCGGCTGGCACATCGACATCAAGTCCGAGACGCTTGCCGCCGACATCCTCAAGAACGTTCCCGTTCACGAGGAGCCCGCCGCCGACCTGATCGGTGACGAGGAGGACGAGGACGTCCGCCGCTGCGAGTACGTGTCCGAGGACGGCATCCAGTGCCGCAACCAGGCTCGTCCCGGCTCCCGTTTCTGCGGTGTCCACGACACCGACGCCTTCGATGATGCGGAGGACCTGATCTAGCGCGCGGTCGCGCCGGGCGGGTCCCGGCGCGTCTCCCACGCTCGTTCAGTCTCTAGGCACCCAAGGTGCCAGAAAGGGTAGGTGAAGTCATATGGCAAAAGTCCGTGTGTCCACCCTGGCCAAAGAGTTCGGCATGACCTCCAAGGAACTGATGGGTCATCTCGCCGATATGAAGATTCCCGCTAAGTCCGCTTCCTCCACCTTGGAGGACGCTTATGTCGCCATGGTCCGCAAGCAGCTCGCCTCGGTGATCGAGGCCCGCGCCCAGGAAGTCGAGGCCGCCAAGCAGGCCGAGGAGCAGGCAGCTGCCGCCGAGGAGGCCGCTCGCGCCGCCGAGGCCGAGCGCGAGCGCATCGCCGCCGAGAAGGCCCGCGAGGAGGAGCGTCGCCAGTTTGCCGCAGCCCAGGCTGCCGAGGAGGCTGCCCGCGCCGAGGCCGAGGCCAAGAAGAAGGCCGAGCAGGAGCGCCTTGCCCGCGAGAAGGAGGAGGCTGCCCGCGAGGCCCAGCGCCGCGCCGTTCCCGCTTCCGACTCCGGTTCGCGTTTCCGTTCGCTGCTCGACCAGATCGCCGCACAGGAGACCGTGCTCAAGGAGAAGAAGGACGCCGAGGACAAGGCCAAGGCCGAGCGCGCCGCCGAGCGCGGTAACCGTCGTGGCGGCAACAACGACCGCCGCGGTGGCCGTCGTAACGATCGCAACGCCTCCGACAACAATTCCGAGCGCAACGCCTCCGAGAGCCGTCCGCACAGCCATCGCACCAACGCCAGCAACAACGTCGCTGCCGGCATGGACTTCCCCAACCCCGATAAGCAGGGCAAGGGCAAGAAGCGCAAGGGCGGTCACAACAACGAAGAGGACCACTACAGCCGCATGGCTCGCGAGGCCGAGGAGTACAGCCGCGAGAAGGTGCTCGAGGAGGCTCGTGCTGCCGTCGAGGAGGCCTCTCGCGAGTCCACCGGTCGCCGCAAGAAGCGCAAGGAGAAGCGCGAGCGCGAGGCTGCCAAGGCTCAGGAGGAGCGCAAGATAGAGGAGGCGCTGGCCCAGGGCGTGAACCCCGAGGACCTCGACGCCATCAAGGTCTCCCAGGGCGTTACCGTCCAGGAGCTTGCCGAGGCGCTCGACGTTCCGGCCAACGACATCATCAAGCGCCTGTTCCTGCTGGGTACGCCGCTCACCATGACGCAGTCCATGTCCGACGACCTCGTTGAGCTCGTTGCCGACGACCTGGGCCGTCAGATCAAGATTATCACCCCCGAGGAGGAGAACACCTTCTCGTTCTACGACGATCCCGCCGACCTTAAGCCGCGTGCCCCGGTCGTCACCGTCATGGGCCACGTCGACCACGGCAAGACGTCGCTGCTCGATGCCATCCGTCACACCGGCGTTGCTGCCGGCGAGGCGGGCGGCATTACGCAGGCCATCGGCGCTTCGCAGGTCATGATCAACGACCGCAAGATCACCTTTATCGATACCCCGGGTCACGCCACCTTTACGGCTATGCGTGCCCGTGGCGCCAAGGTGACCGACATCGTCATCCTGATCGTCGCCGCTGACGACGGCGTCATGCCCCAGACGGTCGAGTCGATCAACCACGCCAAGGCCGCCGGCGTACCCATCGTCGTTGCCGTCAACAAGATTGATAAGCCGGGCGCCAACCCCGACCGTGTGCGTCAGGAGCTCACCGAGTACGGAGTCATCCCCGAGGAGTGGGGCGGACAGAACATGTTCGTCAACATCTCGGCCAAGCAGAAGATCGGTATCGACGAACTTCTGGAGACCGTGCTGCTCCAGGCCGACGTGCTCGAGCTCAAGGCCAACCCGGACACCTTTGCCTCCGGCAACGTCCTCGAGGCCAAGCTCGACAAGGGCCGTGGCTCGGTCGCTACCGTGCTCGTGACCCGCGGTACCTTGCACGTGGGCGATACGCTGGTCGCCGGCCTTACCTATGGCCGCGTCCGTGCCATGCTCGACCCCAAGGGCCGCGCCGTCACCGAGGCCGGTCCCTCCGACGCTGTCGAGATTTTGGGCCTGCAGTCCGTGCCCAACGCCGGTGACGAGTTCCGCGTGTTCGAGGACGAGCGCGAGGCACGCGCCCTGGCCGATGAACGTTCGCTCAAGGCCCGTATCGAGGAGCAGAGCCGCGTCAAGCACGTCACGCTCGAGAACCTCTTCGAGACCATTGCCGACGCCGAGGTCAAGGAGCTCAACCTGATCATCAAGGCCGACGTCCAGGGTTCCATCGAGGCCCTTCAGGACTCGCTCGACAAGATGGATCAGTCCGAGGTTCGCATCAACACGATCCACTCCGCCGTTGGCGCCATCAACGAGACCGACGTCGTTCTGGCCGACGCCTCCAACGCCATCATCATCGGCTTTGGCGTCCGTCCCGACGGTAAGGCCCGCTCCGCCGCCGAGCGCGAGGGCGTCGAGATCCGTTGCTACGACGTCATCTACAAGTGCCTCGAGGAGCTCGACGCCGCCCGTATCGGCATGCTCAAGCCCACCGAGGTTGAGGTCGCCACGGGTACCGCGACCGTCCTGGACACCTTCAAGGTGCCCAAAGTCGGTATCGCTGCCGGTGTCCGCGTCGAAGAGGGCGAGATCGTCGCGACCGATTCCGTGCGCCTGGTGCGCGACGGTATCGTGGTCTTCAACGGTAAAATCGCCTCGATGCGCCACTACAAGGACGAGGCCAGGAGCCTCAAGAGCGGCTCCGAGGGCGGTATTGGCCTGGAGAACTTCCAGGACATCAAGCCTGGCGACACCATTGAGGGCTACCGCATCGACCAGGTTGCCCGTACCGAGTAGGGGGTAGCGCTATGAAGCAAACGCAGGCAACCCGCCGTCTGGGCGAGCAGCTTCGCGAGAAGCTCGGTTATATCCTGCTCTTTGAGGTTTCCGATCCGCGTCTCGACCTGGTCACCCTGACCGCGGTCGAGGTCGCGGTGGACCGTTCGTTCGCGCGCGTGTACGTGTCGTGCGACGCGAGCCGCTACGACGAGGTCATGGAGGCGCTCGCCAGCGCCAAGGGCCGCATCCGTAGCCTGTTGGCCCGCTCGCTCGATTGGCGCGTCACGCCCGAGCTCGATTTTCGCATCGATCGCTCGACCGATGAGGCCGAGCGCATCACGCGTGCGCTGGAAAACGTTCCCGCCACGCTTGCGATCGAAAAGGACGAGGACGGCTATCCAATAGCGGATGCCGCCCAGGAGGCAGCTTTAGATGAGTAATTCCGCCGACCTCGCATCGTGCGAGTATGCAGATATTCAGCGACGCATCCTCGAGCTCATCGAGGATGCGTCCTCCATTGCGATTTCGGGACATACGTCTCCCGATGGTGACGCCCTGGGCTCCGTGCTGGGTCTGGGCCTCTCGCTTATGAAGTTTTTCCCCAACAAGGACATTGCCCTGCTGCTGGCAGACGATGACCCGGTTCCTCGCATCTACCGCTTTATGGAAGGCTCCGATCGCCTGGTGCCGGCATCTGCGTATACCGGCAATCCTGACCTGTTCATCTCGGTGGACGTGCCGGTCGTCGAGCGCCTGAACAACTCCGCCGAGGTGCTGCGTCGATCGGCGCATGTGGTGTGCTTCGATCACCATCCAGCGCGCGAGGAGTTTGCCGAGCTCAGTCTGAGGCGCGTCGAAGCTGCAGCCTGCGCTATGATCATCGACCGCTTCTTGGACAATTGTGGCATTGTCGCACGTGATGGCGTTGCGACTTGCCTGCTGTGCGGCTTGGTTACCGATACCGGCCGTTTTCAGTACCAAAACGCCGATGCCGCCGCGTTCCATGCGGCCTCGCGTCTGGTTGCCCACGGTGCCGATCCGGCGCGCGTTGCACTCGAGGTCTACCAGAGCATGCGCGTTGAGTTTTTGCACCTTAAGTCCATCGTTATGGGCCGCATCAAGACGGTGGCCCACGGGCGCGTCGCGTATAGCTACGCGTACCAGAGTGACCTTGAGGCTTGCGGTGTCACCTCGGATGAGTGCGATGGCCTGGTTGACGTGGTGCGCTCGGTGATGGGCGTCGAGGTTTGCATGTTCTTAAAGGGCATTGAGGGCGATACCAAGGTGCGTGGCAACCTGCGCTCCAAGGGCGACCTCGATGTGTCCGAGATTGCTGCCAACTTTGGCGGTGGCGGGCATCATGCCGCCGCCGGCTTTTCCAACAACGGAACAATTCGCGAGACGCTCGCCGTGGCACTTCCCATGCTGGCCGAGCTGGTGGGGGAGGATCCCGCTTCGGTGACCGTCGAGCTCTAACTTATTGGATGGTACATGGCTCGTCGAACGCCTTCTCAATTGAATATGCTGCTCGCCGTCGATAAGCCGGTGGGCTGCACGTCCCATGACGTGGTCTCGCAATGCCGACGCGCTCTCCATGAGCGGCGCGTCGGCCATGCCGGTACGCTCGACCCCATGGCATCGGGTGTCATGGTTGTGGGCGTGGGTCAGGCCACCCGTCTACTGGGCATGCTAACCCTTGATACCAAAAGCTATGTCGCCGACATCTCGTTTGGTGCCGAGACCAATACCGATGATGCGGAGGGCGAGGCGGTCCGCACAGTGGCTGTTGCCAACGAGCTCCGCGATCCTGCCTATGCCCGTGAGCGCTTGGCCGCCATGCTAGGTCCGCAGATGCAGGTGCCTCCGGCGTTTTCGGCTATCTCGGTCAATGGCGTTCGCGCCTACAAGTCTGCTCGCGAGGGCAATGCGGTTGACCTACCTCCGCGCCCTGTCGAGGTCTATGCCGCCGACCTGATTGCCGTGGGCGGCGAAGGTGGTACGTGTGTGTGGACCGTGGCGTTCTCGGTGAGCAAGGGCACCTATATCCGTGCGCTCGCTCGCGACTTGGGCCGCGCCTGCGGTAGCGCTGGGCACATTTCCGCGCTGCGCCGCACGGCTTCCGGTGTTGTTTCCATTGGCGCTTGTCATGCGGTCGAGGAGCTTTCTCCCGAGTCCGCGGCTGGCTTTGCCCTGGATCCCATTGCGGCCCTGGGCGCCACACGTGTTGACTTGCCGGGCAATCTTGCCGACGACCTGCTCTGCGGCCGACGCATTCCCGTTGAGCGTGCGCTTGCCGATTTCGATTCCTCGAAGGCGCCGTTTGCGTTGGTGCTCGATGGGGGACTCAAGGCGCTCGCCCGCATTGAGGGCGGCCGCTTTGTCATGGAGCACGTGTTTCCGCAGGCAATCGGCGGTGTTCGATGATGTTGTCCGCTCGCGAGCTCGCGCGTGTCTTTTTCGCGGGCGAGTCGGACGAGGCTCGCATCGTTGCTGCCGATACGTTTGATGAGTGTGAGCACTTGGGTGCCGCTTCAATCGCCATTGGCGTGTTCGACGGCGTTCACCGTGGACACCAGGAACTCATCGAAGCGCTTGTCCGTGATGCCCGTGCCCATGGCTGTAAGGCGGTCGTGGTTACCTTCGATCCCGACCCGGACGTTGTGGTGAGCCCTTCGCCCGCTCAAAAATTGATGACGACGGCCGACCGTCTGCATGCCTTGGCTCAAACCGGGGTCGATGCGGTGGTGGCCGTTCCCTTTACGCCTGAGGTTGCGGCACTTAACCATGTTGGTTTTCTCTCGCTGGTGTCGCGTCTGGTCGACATTCGATCGATTCGCGTTGGCAGTGACTTTAGGCTGGGTCGTGGCGGTGCTTCTGGTGTTGCCGAGATGCGCTCCTGGGGTTCCGAGCACGGCGTTGACGTGTATGGTCACGACCTGCTTTGCGAGGGCGGTGAGGCCATTTGCGCCACCCGCATTCGTTATGAGCTGGGACAGGGCCATGTGGAGCTTGCTGCTGGGTTACTCGGCCGTCCGTATATGGTGCGTGGCGGTGTTATTCGCGGCCGTCACGAGGGTTCTGGCATGGGCTTTCCCACGGCAAACTTGCAGGTTCCCGACGGCATTCAGGTGCCAGCCGATGGCGTGTATGAGGGTCTGGTGCTGGTCGATGACACCGCGTGGCCCGCTGCTGTGAACGTCGGCCTGCCGCCAACGTATGCTGACGATGCGGCATCTGCGCATCTCGAGGCTAATTTAATTGGTTATACGGGCGACCTGTACGGCGCTTCCGTTTCGCTGGCGTTTACGCGCTGGCTGCGTCCCTCGCGTGTGTTCGATTCGCTGGATGAGTTGATCGCGACCGTCGAGGGTAATATCGAGGATATTCGTCACAACTTGGGCGATCAGGGGGTGAGCATCCGTGATTAGCGATGAGGAAAAAGACCAGGTACGCGCTGCGTCTGACCTGGTTGCCATCGTGCAGGAAACGGTCGAGCTCAAGCCTCGCGGCCATGAGTTTTGGGGATGCTGCCCCTTCCATGGCGAGAAGACGCCGTCCTTCCACATTATCCCCGCCACGCAGGTGTGGCATTGCTTTGGTTGCGGCGAGGGTGGCGACGTTTTCACGTATATCATGAAGCGCGAGAACCTGAGCTTTCCCGAGTCAATCCGTTACTTGGCCGATCGCGCGGGTATTGAGCTGCATGACACCGGAGATCGCCGCGAGCGCGGCACCAAGCGTGCCCGCATCTACGATCTGTGCGCCGAGACCGCCCAGTTCTACCACACCATGCTCATGCGCGGTAAGGACGGCCGTCCGCGCGAGTACTTTGCCAGCCGCGGCATGGGCGGCGACGTCTGCCGCCGCTACTGCCTGGGCTTTGCACCGGGCCGTAACGCGCTGGTGTCGCACCTGTCCCAGGCGGGTTTTACCCCGCAGGAGATGATCGACGCCAACGTTGCCGTGAGTCGCGGGCGCGGGCAGCTTGCCGACCGCTTTTACGACCGCGTGATGTTCCCCATCTTTGACGAGCAGGGTCACAACATTGCCTTTGGCGGTCGCATTATGGGCGACGGCCAGCCTAAGTATCTCAACACCGCCGAGACGAGCGTGTTTCATAAAAAGCGAAACCTCTACGGCTTTAATTGGGCCAAGGAGTTTATCGTCGCGCAGGATACCGCCATCGTGGTAGAGGGCTATACCGATTGCATCGCCTGCTGGGAGGCGGGGATTAAAAACGTTGTCGCCACGCTGGGCACCGCCCTCACGGAGCATCACGTCAAGACGCTCACTCGCTTTGCCAAGCGCATCGTGTATATGTTCGACGGCGATGCAGCGGGCCAGAAGGCCGCCCGTCGCGCGATTCAGTTTATCGAGCAGGATTCCATGGACCTGCGCTGCGTGGTACTGCCCGACGGCAACGACCCTATGGAGTTTATTACGGCGCACGGCGGCCAGGAGCTGCAGGCGCGCATCGACGCGGCCGAGCCGCTTATGGACTTTGTCTACCGTTCGCTGCAGGAGTCGAGTGACATCACCACGCCGGGCGGTCGCGCTAAGGCGCTGGAAGATGCGCTGACGCTTATCTATCCGTTGCGCAACAGCTATATGATCGACACGTACTTTATCCAGATTGCCGATCTGCTGGGTTTGGATCTGGAGACGGTGCGCGCGAGCTCGGGTCGTGTGTTTCGCGATGTCGCCAAGCGCGAGGATGCGGAACGACGTCGTGAGCAGAACTATGAGCGCCAGCGGGCACAGACTGAGCGGTCCGGTAGCGCGGGCGGTCGGGCGTCGGGTTCTCGCGATGCCGGTCGCGGTGCTTGGGCATCGGGCGCGACGCCGCCGGTGTCCGCGCCGGTCGAAGAAGAGCCGTACGACTACGTCCCGCTCGATGCCTACGGCGCCGCGCCCGTGGAGGTCGTCGACGACCTGCCGCCGATCGATGTGCCTGATGGTATGGGCGCTGTGCCTGTGGCTGACGGTTCGGGCGCACCGGCTGCGGCGGCGCCGATGGTTCTTACCGATCTTGAACGCAAGTCCTTGGCAGGGGAGCGCGAGCTGCTGACGATGCTCACGAGCTACCCCGACCTGTTCCGCACGTATGCCGACCGCATCTGCTCCATCGAGTGGGTTGACCCGCGTCACGAGTCCATTGCATGGGCCGTTCTGGCAACGCCGCCGGGAACCGATCCTGCAGCCTGCATGGATGCGGCGCGCTCAGTGTGTCCCGATGCGGCAACGCTTGTGAGTGCCGGGCGCATCTCGGCGACGAGCAAACACCCTACCGAGACGAACATCGTGTTTATGCTGGATACGCTCGAGCTCTACACCATCAAGCGCCGCATGCGTGCCGCACAGGCCAAGCTGCGCCAGGATCGTTCGCTCGATGATGAGGCTCGTCGTGCGCTGACCGTGCAGGCCGCGCAGGATTCGCAGCGTCAACGCGAACTGCAAAAGTCGATCGGCGGCGTGGCGGACCCGTTCCGTTTGATCGGCCTGGAGGCCGCGGGCACCGAACAAGCCTAGATGTTGTGGTCAACCAGCGTATTCTCGCCTATATCCAGTCTTCTTTTTGGGTATAGACGTCAATGTGTGTGCTAAAGTATTGAGTCCTGTGGACTATGAAGGGAGAATCTGTGCCAAAAAAGACTGAGAGCACGGGTACTGGGCTGGAATCCTACGTTGCAAAGCTCATGGGCAACGGCTCAAACAGGACTTCGGTAACCGAGGACGAGATTCAGGTCGCCCTGAAGGATATCGATGTTTCTGACGAGCAGCTCACCGCGGTGTATTCCGCGCTGCGCAACAGCGGCATCCAGATTATCTCCGCGAGCGGTAACGACGACGCCCCCATGGGTGTCGACGATGACGATACCGATACCGATACCGATACCGATACCGACGATTTCGATGACGACGACGAGCACGATTCCGGCTCGCTCGACGATCACGAGCTCAAGATGGCCCGTCAGGCCGACGCTGAGATGGGTTCTTCCAAGAACAAGAAGAAGCGCACCGTGCGCACGTCCCGTTCACGCTCCCGCGTGCGTGGCATCGATGCCTCCACGGTGATGCTGACCGGCGACCCGGTCCGTATGTACCTCAAGGAGATCGGCAAGGTCGACCTGTTGACCGCCTCCGAAGAGGTCGATCTGGCTATGAAGATCGAGGCCGGTCTCGAGGCTACCGAGAAGCTCGAGGCTGCCGATGCTGGTGAGCTCGAGCTTACGCGTGCCGAGATGCGTCGTCTTACGCGCATTGAGAACGTGGGCCTCGAAGCCAAGCAGGCGCTCATCAGTGCAAACCTGCGTCTGGTCGTCTCCATCGCCAAGCGCTATGTCGGTCGCGGCATGCTGTTCCTGGACCTGATTCAGGAGGGCAACCTCGGTCTGATCCGCGCCGTCGAGAAGTTCGACTACCAGAAGGGCTTTAAGTTCTCCACGTACGCCACGTGGTGGATCCGTCAGGCCATCACGCGCGCTATCGCCGACCAGGCCCGTACCATCCGTATTCCCGTGCACATGGTCGAGACCATCAACAAGCTCGTACGCGTGCAGCGTCAGCTCCTTCAAGACCTGGGCCGCGACCCGACCCCCGAGGAGATCGGTGCCGAGATGGACATGAGCGCCGACCGCGTCCGCGAGATCCAGAAGATCTCGCAGGAGCCCGTGTCGCTCGAGACCCCCATCGGCGAGGAAGAGGATTCTCAGCTGGGCGACTTCATCGAGGACTCCCAGGCCATCGTTCCGCCCGATGCGGCCAGCTTCTCCATGCTGCAGGAGCAGCTCACGCAGGTGCTCGACTCGCTTGCCGATCGTGAGCGCAAGGTTATCGAGCTGCGCTTTGGCCTTGTCGACGGACATCCCCGTACGCTCGAGGAAGTCGGCCGCGAGTTTGGTGTCACGCGCGAGCGCATCCGCCAGATCGAGTCCAAGACCCTGGCCAAGCTCCGCCACCCGAGCCGCAGCAGCAAGCTCAAGGACTATATCGAAAGTTAGTCAAGCAAGAGGCGCCCTCAAGCACATTCGCTTGGGGGCGCTTTCATGTAGTCGTTGGGGACGTTCTTGAATGACTAGTCGTTTAAGAACGTCCCCAATGATTAGGTCGGAAAATTTCTTAAAAAAGTTCTTGCCCTGAGCTGATTCGTCCGTATAATAAACTTCGTTGCTTGAGAGCACGCACCTATTCCTCGGTAGCTCAATGGTAGAGCACGCGGCTGTTAACCGCGCTGTTGTAGGTTCGAGTCCTACCCGGGGAGCCAGAATTTTCCAGCCCTTTCCGTTGGGGTTTAAATTCCTCGGTAGCTCAATGGTAGAGCACGCGGCTGTTAACCGCGCTGTTGTAGGTTCGAGTCCTACCCGGGGAGCCAGGTTGTAAAACCCGTCGCTTATGCGACGGGTTTTTTCATGCCGCGATCGCCGTTCGCGAACGTTACCGTATCAACATTTCGTGTCGAGGATGTAATCACGAGGCCCGCCACCTCAACATGGCGCGGTCGTTGTAGAATATTGCAATGATTGCTCCCACGACATGGTGCCGCGAGCACCAAGAAAAGGAGATTCTTGTGTCTGAGACCATTAACGGCAGCCTGAGCGTCTCGAACGACGTTATTGCCGATATTGCCGGTTATGCCGCGATGACGTGCTATGGCGTTGTCGGTATGGCTGAGCAGCTCCAGGGCGCCGAGAGCGTGCGCCTGCTTGCCGGTCAGCGCCTCCGCAAGGGCGTGCTTGTCTCCGCCGACGAGAACGGCCTTACGGTCGATCTTCACGTCGTGCTCGAGAACGGCGTCAACATGAAGTCCGTCTGCCACAATCTTTCGAGCTCCGTTGCCTTCACCCTGCAGGAGATCGCCCAGATCGATCCCGCCAGCCTTAAGATCGGCATCCATATCGACGCGCTCAAGAGCCGTCTGAACTAGCATCCGAAAACGGAGATTCAAATACCCATGATTGCAAAGACCATTCGCACCTGTTTTCCGATCGCTGCGGCTGCCGTTTCCGACAAGGCCGAGGAGATCAACAAGCTCAACGTCTTCCCCGTACCCGACGGCGACACCGGTACCAACATGTCGCTCACGCTCGCCTCGGTGACTAAGGAGCTCTCCGCCCTTCCTGCCGACGCCGACATGGAAGCCATCGCCGGCGCCATCACCCACGGCTCCCTGATGGGCGCCCGCGGTAACTCCGGCGTCATCACCTCGCAGATTCTGCGCGGCGTGGCCGAGGGCCTTGTCTCTGCCGATGAGCCCATTACGTCCGCCAACATTGCCTTCGCCTTCCGTCGCGCCGTCAAGGTCGCCTTCCAGGCTGTCCGCAAGCCCATCGAGGGCACGATCCTCACGGTCCTGCGCGATGTCTCGACCAAGGCCGATGAGTGCGAGAAGAAGAAGTTCTCGGCTGAGGATGCGCTCGATGCCATCGTCGTCGAGGCGTACCAGTCCGTCGCCCGCACACCCGATCTGTTGCCCGTTCTGAAGGAGAACGGCGTGGTCGACTCCGGCGCCTTTGGATTTGCCATTTTCCTCGAGAACTTTGTGGCTGCCGCGCTTGGTCGCAGCACCGTGGTCGAGGATTTCTCCGCTACGTTTGACTCCGCCGGCTCTGCCCGCGATGCCGCTCTTGGCCGTGTTGAGATCGAGGCTAACGACGACTGGGAGGGCTCGGAGTTCCGCTACTGCAACGAGTTCCTCTTTAAGGCCGACGCCCCGTTTGACGAGGACGAGTGCCTTAAGTTCCTAGGCTCCATGGGCGACTGTGAGCTGCTCGTGGGCGCCTATCCTGACTACAAGATCCATGTGCACTCCAACACCCCCAACCTGGTGCTCGAGCACATGCTGCAGCTCGGTCAGATCTATGAGGTCTTTATCCACAACATGGAGATGGAGGCCCACGACCGTACCGCCAAGATCCACGAGGATCAGGAAAAGGCCGCCGAGCCCGCAAAGGCGCTGGGCTTTGTCGCCGTTGCCGCCGGTTCCGGCGAGGCCGACATCCTCAAGTCCCTTGGCGTCGACGTGATCGTCTCGGGTGGCCAGACTATGAATCCCTCGACTGCCGACTTGCTGGGCGCGGTGGACCAGGTCAACGCGACCTCGGTCATCATCCTGCCCAATAACGGCAACATCCGCATGGCTGCCGAGGCCGCAGCCTCTGCCTGCACCGACAAGAAGGTCGCCGTCGTTCCCACCAAGACCGTTCCGCAGGCGTTCTCCGCGCTGTTCGCGGTCCTGCCCGATTCCGAGCTCGAGGACGCCGTCGCCGCCATGGTCGACGCCATCAGCGAGGTCCGCGATGGCGAGGTCACCCGCGCCGTGCGCGATTCCAGCGCCTCTGACGGCTCTCCGATTCACTCCGGTGACGTTATGGGTATCATCGCCGGCTCCATCGACGTGGTCGGCTCTGACGTGAAGCAGGTCACGCTCGACTGCATCAACCGCATGCAGGAGGAAGAGGAGGGCGACGCGCTGACGATTCTGGCCGGCGAGGAGCTGTCCGATGAGGCCTTCCAGGAGATCGTCGACGCTATCGAGGAGGCTCAGCCCGATCTGGAGATCGACGCCCATCGTGGCGAGCAGCCGCTCTATCCCGTGATCTTCTCGATCGAGTAGGCAACTGCCCATGTCCGAGCTGTGCTCCGTGCCGCGCGTGTCGGAGCGCTTTGCCCAGAGCAATGCGCTCGACGAGGATATCGCGCGGCTCAAATATGTTTCGGGTAAACGTGAGGAGGCCCTTCGCCGTCTGGGAATTCGGACGGTGGGGGACCTCCTTCTCCATATCCCTCATCGATACCTGGACTTTACCCGTTCGTGGTCCATCGAGATGGCGCCCATCGGTACCGTGTGCACCATCATCGCCACGGTCGATCGTATCGTCCAAAAGCAGCCGCGTCCGCGCATGCAGGTTACCGAGGTCTCACTCGTTGACGAGACGGGCGTGCTGCAGGTCGCCTTTTTCCGCCAACCCTGGATTGCCCAGCAGCTTAAGCAGGGCGACCGCCTGGCCGTGATGGGCAAGGTTGAGTTTGCCTACGGTTTTAAGCAGATGGCCTCGCCGCACTTTGAAAAGCTCGAGGAAGGGCGTGCCGCGGGCACTATCCTGCCGGTCCATTACGTGAGTGATGGTGTGAGCCAGGCGTGGATGCGCCGCATCGTAAGCGGCGCGCTCGAGGTCGTCGGCAATCCGTTCGATCCGATTCCCGCGCCGCTGCGCGCAAAGCGGAAGCTCATGAGCAATGCCCGCGCGTTGCGTTCGATCCATTTTCCATCGAGTATGGCCGAGCGCGATATCGCGCGCGCACGGCTTGCCTACGAGGAGTGCCTCTACCTGCAGCTGGCGCTGCGCCTGCGCAACGACGGCGGCCTGGTCGATGTGGTGCCCTATGCCCACACCGCGGGCGAGCATCTGGCCGTGCTCAAGCAAGCCCTGCCGTTTTCGCTGAGCGACGAGCAGGAGGCCGCGTTCCAGGATATCCTGCACGATATGTGCGATGGCGGGCGCGTGATGAACCGTCTGCTGCTGGGCGATGTCGGTACCGGTAAGACCGCCGTTGCCGCCTGCGCGCTGGCTGTGGCTGCCGATAGCGGCACGCAGGCCTGCGTTATGGCGCCCACGGGCGTGCTGGCGCGCCAATATGCCGATAAGACCGGCCCTCTGCTCTCGCAGGCCGGCATGTCCTGGGCGCTTCTGACGGGTGCCACGCCGGCCTCAGAGCGCGAGCGCATCCATGCACAGCTGGAATCGGGTGAGCTCGACGTCCTCTTTGGCACCCACGCGGTGCTTTCGGATAACGTTACGTTCAAGCATCTGTCACTCGTGGTCATCGACGAGCAGCACCGTTTTGGTGTGGGCCAGCGCAACGCCCTGCGCGCGAAGGGCCCCGGTGCCGATCTGCTCGTTATGACGGCAACGCCCATCCCGCGCACGCTGGCGCTTTCGGTCTATGGCGACCTGGACACGAGCATCATCCGCCATCGTCCCGTTCCGGGGGCGGGCGTTACGACGCGTGTGCTCACCGAGTCGAGCCGTGACCTCGCCTATGGAGCCATCCGCGAGGCGCATGAAAAGGGTCAGCAGGCCTACGTGATTTGCCCACTCGTGGAGCCGAGTGACTCGGCCGATGAGCTGGAAGACGTGCCCGGTATTGCCCGCGACGATGAGGGCCGCGTAACCGTCCCCGTGCCGCTGCACGATACGGCGACCGAGCTCGATCGCCTGCGTTTGGCGTTGCCGGGTCTTGCCATCGAGCGTCTTCACGGCCGTATGCCAGCGGGGGAGAAGGACCAGGTTATCGATGCCTTTAAGCGTGGCGAGATTGACGTGCTCGTCTCGACTACGGTGGTCGAGGTGGGCGTCGACGTGCCTAACGCCACCGTCATGGTCATCGAGAACGGCGAGCGCTTTGGTTTGGCTGCCCTGCACCAGCTGCGCGGTCGCGTGGGCCGTGGCAGCGTGTCGGGCACGTGTCTGGTCATGACGCACTCCAAGGGCAACGGCGGCGCTTCGGCAGCGCAAGATCGCCTGCAATCGCTCGAAAAGACCTCGGACGGCTTTACGCTCGCCCAGATGGACCTGCGACTGCGCCATGAAGGCGAGATCCTGGGTTATCGCCAGCATGGTGGTGTGACCCTGCGTTTTGTCGACCTGGATGCCGACGAGGAGCTGATCGAGTGGGCCCATTTGGACGCGGTCGAGCTCTTGCGGTATGCTTGCACCCTTGACTCCGTGGCGACGCGCCCCCTGCGCGATGCGGTCGCCATGCGATATCGACACATTTTTAAGGAGGTCAGCGGAGGATGAGAATCATCGGCGGCGAATGGCGCGGTCGTAAGATCGAGGAGCCCCGTGGTCGCGATGTCACCCGCCCCACGACTGATCGCGTGCGCGAGGCGTGCGCATCTATGGTCATGTCGGCATTCGACTTCGATCTGGACGAGGTCCGCGTGCTGGATGCCTTTGGCGGCTCCGGCGCCTTAGGGTTAGAGATGCTCTCTCGTGGGGCCCGCTCGCTCACGACGTTTGAGATCGATCGCAACGCCGCGCGGCTCATTACCAAGAATATCGAGTCGCTCTGCCGTGACCGTTCACGTTGGCGTGTGGTCACGGGCGACATGCTGGCGAGTGCCTCGCGCGGTCGTGTGCCGGGCGGCCCCTTTGATCTGGTCCTGCTCGACCCGCCCTATGCTTTTGGTGCCGAGCCGGTCGAGGAACTGCTGCAGAACCTGGCTCAGCAGGGTCTGTTTGCACCTGGCGCTTTTGCCCTGTTTGAGCATGCTGCCGCCGACGCGGGTGCACATCCTGCCGGCTTTGTAACCGTGCGTGAGAAACGCTATGGCATCACCTCGGTCGACCTGCTCCGTTGGGTCGGCGAGGGCGAGGATGACGATACCGCCACCGATGCCGATGACAGCGACGGCACGACGTTTCAGGGGGATGCCCATGAGTGACACCATTAACCGCGTCATCGTTCCGGGTACCTTCGATCCCATCACGTTTGGCCATATCGACGTCATCCGCCGCGCCCGCCGCATTTTTCCCAGTGTGATCGTGGCCGTTGCCGAGTCGCAGGGCAAAAACGGTGTGGGCACCACGTTTACGCTCGATGAACGCGTGGCGCTGGCCCGTGAGGCACTCGGTGATATCGATGGCGTCGAGGTCTTGCCCTTTACCGGACTGCTCGTCGACTTTGCTCGCGAGCAGGGCGCTGGTGCCGTGGTCAAGGGCCTGCGCGCCATGACCGACTTTGAGTATGAGCTGCAGCAAGCCGACCTCAACTACCGCTTGGATAACGAGCTAGAGTCAATCTTTGTCATGAGTGCTCCGCAGTACGGTTACATCTCGAGCTCGGTGGTACGCCAGATTGCGTCGCTTGGGAGCGATGTATCGACGTTTGTGCCGCCCAACGTGGTCGAAGCGCTCAGACATCGCTTTTCGTGACGTTTCTTATTGCCTGGTGGCATGTGGTAAACTAGCACGATGATATGTTACCTATGAAAGGAGACCGGATGCCGGGCGAGAATTTTCCTGGCGATAGGATCGTCAGCTTGGTCGATGAGCTCGAAGGGCTGATCGAGGAAGCCAAGCCGCCTTTCGGCAAGAACGCTCAGTTCAAGGTCATCGACGCCGACGTGTTCTTCAACATCCTCGACGAGATCCGCATGAGCTATCCCGAGGAGTGGCAGAAGTCCCGCCGTATCCTTAAGGAGCGCGAGGAGCTTATGGCTTCCGCCGCCGCTCAGGCCGATTCCATCATCGCCGACGCTCAGCAGCAGGCCCTCACCATTGCCGGTGAGCAGGAGATCGTCCGCCTTGCGCAGCAGCAGGCTGACGACATCCGCGATCGTGCCCAGCAGTACGAGCGCGAGACGCGTTATGCTGCCGAGGACTACGCAGAGCAGGTCTTTACGCACCTGGAGGAGAACCTCAAGAGCCTGACCGGCACCGTTACCCGTTGCCGTCAGCAGCTCAACGAGGGTGCCGCCCAACAGAATGGTCAGTGGTAATGGCTGAGTTCCCGAGCGTTACCGTCGATCTTTCCGAGCAGCTCGAGTTTCCTGGAGATTCGTATCCGCTGACCGGTAAGGTCGATGTCGCCACCTACACGGTGGGCGAGAAGGAGTACCAGCTACAGGACGGCATCGACTACGACGTTGTCTTTACCAATGCCGGTACCGGTGTCTTGCTCACGGGCATGGTCCGTGCGCACGCCACCGGCGAGTGCGACCGTTGCCTGGAGCCCGCCTCGTTTGATATCGCCGGCGAGATCGAGGAGTTCTACCTCTTTGAAGAGCCCGAGGATCCCGAGGCCTACGAGGATGGCTACGAGCTCCTGGGTGAGGACCGCATCGTCGATCTGGGCGAGCCCATCAATGACGCGGTCGTTATGGACACGCCGTTTGTGGTGCTTTGCAAGCCCGATTGTCGCGGTCTGTGCCCCACTTGCGGTTGCAATCTCAACGTCGAACAATGCGATTGCGCCGCCCAGGCAGAGGCAGAATGGGCCGAAGCCACGGAAAATCCATTTGCAGCATTGAAGAATCTCAAGCTTGATGAGTAAAACTGTGGTAGTATCGCTACTTGCGCGTAATCGCCACACTGGATAGTTCATAAGGAAGGTCACTATGCCCGTACCTAAACAAAAGCAGGGTCGTATCCGCACTCACACCCGTCGTTCCGCCAACATGAAGATCTCGGCTGCGGCTCAGTCCACGTGCCCCCGTTGCGGCGCTGTTAAGCTTCCGCACCACGTGTGCCCCAGCTGCGGTTTCTACAAGGACCGCGAGGTTATCGTTACCGAGTAACGGTATACTCTGGATGCGATGCCGTTCCAAATGGAACCACAATGGCCGGCTCAATGAGTCGGCCATTTTTGTATAAGGAGCATGTATATGAGTAACGTTCGCGTTTGTGTAGACGTTGTGGGCGGAGACGAGAAACCTCAGGTTGTTCTCGATGGTATCGAGGCTGCACTTGCTGCCGATCCCGATATCGAGGTCTTGGCAGCTGGCCCCGCCGAAATCGTCAATCCCTTTGCCGCTTCCCATGCACGTGTTGAGGCCCTTGAGGCACCTGACGTTATCGCCATGGATGACGATCCCATTCGCGCCGTGATGACCAAGCGTAAGTCGTCGATCGTGCTTTCTTGCCGCGCCATTAAGAAGGGCAACGCGGATGCGTTCTTCTCCGCCGGTTCCACCGGTGCCATGACCGCTGCCGCCACCGCCTATGTGACGCCGTTTAGGTATCAGGCCGAAGGCAAGAAGCAGCCGGTGCGTCCCTGTCTGACCAATGCGCTGCCCAATCGTGCCGGCGGTCTGACGGTGCTGTGCGATATGGGCGCCAACCCCGATGTCGAGGTCGATGACATGGTGCGTTTTGCTCAGATGGGTAGCGCCTATGCTCGCGTCGTCCTGGGCATCGAGCATCCCCGCGTGGGCCTGCTTGCCAACGGCACCGAGGACGAGAAGGGCTCCAACTTTACCAAGGCCTGCTTCCCGGCCATGAAAGCCGCCGTTCCCGGCTTTGTTGGTAACTGCGAGGGCACCGATCTTACGTCGGGCAATTTTGACGTCGTGGTCGCCGACGGCATGTCGGGCAACATCGCGCTCAAGGCCACCGAGGGCGCTGCCAAGTTTTTGCTGCAGGAACTCAAGGGTGCCTTTATGGCCTCGCTCGGCACCAAGATCGCCGCGCTGCTCATTAAAAAGCAGATGCGCGAGATTAAAGCCAAGCTTTCGGGCGACGCCAAGGGCGGCGCGATTCTTTTGGGCCTGCGCGGCGTGGTCCTGATCGGCCATGGTGCCACCTCGGTCGAGGCTGTTAAAAACGGTACGCTTGCGGCGGCCGAAGCCGTGCGCGCCGGGCTGGTCGAGAATGTCGCCAACTCTATGGACGGTATCGTTTTATAAGAGCGAGTTAGAGTGCTGTTATGTGCTTCGCGGCGCACGTCGTGGGGTAGAATCAGAACCGTGTCTTGGTACCGCCCGGGCGGTACCATTCTTTTGGTATTCATGCACTATGAGAGGAAGCGCTATGGACCGCTCCGAAATCTTCGACAAGATCGCCGAGGTCGCTGCTGACGTTCTGGGCGTCGATGTTGCCGAAATTAGCGATGAGACCACCTTTGACGACCTCGATGCCAACTCGCTCGAGCGCCTGCAGCTGGTTACGGCTATCGAGGACGAGTTCAACCTCGAGATCGATGACGAGACCCTGCTCTCGCTCAACTCTGTCGCCGACGCCGTCGACGCTATCGAAGCTGCCAAGGAGGCCTAAGTCTTGGCTTTATCCGACCGACTTACGCGCGCCCAGGAAATCTTGGGCCACGAGTTCAACAATAAGGTGCTGCTGCGCGCGGCGCTTACGCATCCCTCGGCTGTCGAGGGCCAGCCGGTTTCTGCCAGCTATGAGCGCCTTGAGTTCTTGGGCGATTCCATTTTGGGCGCCGTGGTCGCACGCTCCCTGTTTGAGTCCTATCCCGAGTTTGACGAGGGCAAGCTCACCCGCTTGAAGGTGTCGCTCGTCTCGGGCGCCACGCTGTCCGAGGTTTCTCACGAGCTGGGCATCGACGACATCATCATCTTTGGTGCCTCCGAGACCGGTACCGGTGCGCGCGGCCTGCATTCTGCGCTCGAGAACGTCTATGAGTCGCTCGTGGGCGCGCTATACCTGGATGCCGGCTGGGATGCCGCGGCGGAGTTCATTCACCGTACGCTTAAGCCGCACCTGGCTACCGAGCGTGCCGAGCATCCTGCGAACCCCAAGTCGTTTTTGCAGGAGTGCGTGCAGGCCGACGGACACGAGCCTCCGGCGTATAAGCTGGTCGGCTCCGAGGGCCCCGCGCATGCGCCCACCTTTACCGCTGTGGTGCTCATCGACGGTATTCGTCAAGGCCGCGGCACTGGTTCCTCCAAGAAGGAGGCCGAGGGAGCCGCTGCGCTCGAGGCGCTTGACCGTATGGGTTACACCACCAATGGCGTGATTCTCAACAAGAAGCCTGTTTAAGCGAGGAGCCGTGTATCTCAAGTCCCTCACGCTCAAAGGGTTCAAGTCGTTTGCCGACCGCGCCCATATGACGTTTGAGCCGGGCCTGACCGTCATCGTCGGTCCCAACGGCTCGGGAAAATCGAACATCTCTGACTCCATCCTATGGGTCCTGGGCGAGCAGAGCGCCAAGCAGCTGCGCGGCCAGGCCATGGAGGACGTCATCTTCTCGGGCTCGTCGGCGCGCAAGCCGGTGGGTGTGGCCGAGGTCACGCTGGTGCTCGATAACTCGGACCATATGCTGCCCGTCGACTTTGACGAAGTCGCCATCACCCGTCGCATGTATCGCTCGGGCGAGAGCGAGTACCTCATTAACTCGAGTCCGTGCCGTCTGATGGACATTCAGGACATCCTGCACGATTCGGGCCTGGGCAAGGATACGCATTCCATCATCAGCCAGGGCAAGCTCGACGCCATTTTGCAGAGCCGCCCCGAGGAGCGCCGCGCCCTTATCGAGGAGGCCGCCGGCATCTCCAAGCACAAGCGTCGCAAGGAGCGTGCGCTCAAAAAAATTAAGTCGATGGACGAGCACCTGACGCGTGCCCGCGACATCAATAAGGAAATCGCCCGTCAGCTGCGACCGTTGGAGCGTCAGGTCGATCGCGCGCGCAAGTACAAAGAGCTGTCCTCGCGCGCGAACGAGCTTACGCAGATGCTGGCCGTCGACGAGCTGCGTTCGCTGCAGTCGCAGTGGAACGACCTGGAGAGCCGTTCCAAGGAAGGTGCCGCCGAGCTGGAGCTTGCGCAGTACCGCATGGGCGAAAAGGAGCGCGAGCTCGAGAAGCTTCAGGTCATGCTCGAGGAAAAGGGCCTGTTTGTGGGCGACCTAGGCGAGCAGCGCCGCCATATGCAAGATGTGGTCGGCCGCATTAACTCCGACATGCGCCTGCTCGAGGAAAAGGGCCACAACATGGTGTCGCGCCTGTCTGACATGCGCGGGCAGATTTCGAGCTCCGAGCATCAGCGTCGTCGCGTGGTCGAGGAGCTCGAGGACGCGCGTGCGCAGCTTGAGGAAGTGACCGGTGCGCACATGCAGGCCCAGGAGGACGTTGACGCCGCTGGTCCTGCTGCCGCTGAGCTCCACGAGCGGCGCGTGGCGCTCGACAATCAGATTTCGCAGCTTACGCGTGAGCAACGCGATGTGCAGCGCGTGGCCGATAACGCCGCGCTCGAGCTCGCTAAGGTGAAGGATTCCTTGAGCAATGCCGAGGTCGAGGACAACATGTATGTCTCGCGCCTGGAGCAGATTGACGAGCAGCTCGAGGAGGTCACGGCCTCGCTCGAGAGCCGTCGCAACCGCGCAGAGGAGCTTGAGGGTGCTCTTGAGGAAGCGCGCCAGGCCCAGGTCGATGCGCGTGAGGCCACCGAGGTCGCCCGTGCGGCGCTGAAGGACTTGCGTGCCCGCGAGAGCGAGGCGCGCAACAAGCTGTCCGAGGTGCGCTCGGAGCTTGCCAGCCAAAAGAAGCTTGATGCCCGCATGGCCGACAGCTCGCCGCTCGTGAGCCGTCTGGTGGGTGCGCTGGGCGATGATGTCTCGGGTCGTCTGGGCGACGTGCTCGAGGCCCCTCGTGAGCTCGAGGGCCTGGTCGAGCAGCTGCTTGCAGGCGATATCGATGCCCTGCTGTTTGATGACGCCGCTACGCTTGAGCGTGCCGGTCGTGCGGCTCTGGACCAAAAGAAGGCCTCGGGCGAGGCACTGCTGATGGCGCGCGGCGTGAGCGGCTCTGCTGCCGCCGAGGGCGCTGCCGGTTCGCGTCTGGTCGATCGCCTGTCCGTGCGCGCCGGGTATGGTCCGGTTGTCGAGGCCCTGCTCGGCGGCTATTACGTGGTCGATGACTTGGCTGCCGCGCTGGCTGCGCCTGTCGTTGACGGTGTGACCTATGTGACCCCCGATGGCGCCCGCGTAAGCTGTGGCGGCCTGGTGCGCGTGGGCCTCGATGCCGGCGAGGCTTCGGGTGTCTTGGAGCGCAAGCGTCGAATTCGCGAGCTGGAGGGCCTGGAGCCCGATCTGGCTGCTGTGTTTGAGCATGTGTCGGATCAGGTCGTCGAGGCCAATGCGGCCGTCGAGGAGGCGCGTGCCGCCGAGGGCGATGCCGCCGGCGAGATCGCCCGTCTTGAGGGCGAGCGCCGCTCGTTGCTCTCCGAGATCGGCCGCTTGGAGCAAAGCGCCAACAATGCCGAGGTCGAGCGCGTGCGCATCTCCAAGCGCCGCGAGCAGGCCTCCGAAGCCGTTCGCGCTGCGCGCCCACGCGTTGACGAGCTCACCCGTTCGCGTGACGAGGCCCGCGCGCAGGCAAGCGACCTGGGTCTCCAGATTGCCGAAGCCAACGACGAGCTCGATCGCGTGCGCCGTGACGACTCCGAGGCAGCCGGTAAGCTCGCCGATGCCAAGGTCCGCCTGGCCCAGACGAGCGAGCGTCTGCGTTCGCTGAAGGGCCGTGTGCCTGACCTGGAGCATCGCCTGGAGGGCATCGACCGCCGTATCCGCGGAACACGCCAGGCCTCGCGCTCGCTCGAGTTGCTGCGCCTGCGCGTCGATCCCATGCACGAGCGCTATTCGGCCCTGCTGGAGCGCGCGTCGGATTGGGCCGCGCGCTTGCGTGACCAGGCCTCTCTGGAGGAGGCGGACTCCGCTTCGCTCAAGAAGACCATCGAGGATGCCAAGGCAGAGGTTACCCGCGCTAAGGAGCGAGCCGATACCGCCTCCGCCACGCAAAACGAGTTCAAGGTCGCACGTGGCAAGCTCGAGGTGCAGGTAGAGGCGGCCATCAAGGCCATTACCGCCGATGGCACCACGGTGCTCGAGGAAGCGCTCATGCTTCCTGCTCCCACCGACCGCGACGCCGCCGAACGTGAGCTCAACCAGCTCGTGCGCCAGATCAACAACCTTGGTCCCGTTAACCAAGTTGCCATGGAGGAGTACGAGCAGCTCAAGCGCCGCGCCGACTACATCGAGGAGCAGCTGGCCGATCTGGAGGGCGCGCGCAAGGCGCTCACCAAGATCACGGTGGCCATCGACCGCAAGATGCGGAAGGCGTTCCTGGTGACGTTTGAGAAGGTCGACGCGAACTTCCGCGAGATCTTCGCTATGCTCTTCCCGGGCGGTCAGGCTCATCTGGAGATGACCGATCCCGAGCATCCTGCCGAGACGGGTATCGAGGTCGTGGCGCAACCGCGCGGCAAGCGCATCACCAAGATGATGCTCATGTCGGGCGGCGAGAAGAGTCTGACGGCGCTCGCCCTGCTCTTTGCCGTGTATCGCACGCGTACGGTGCCGTTCTATGTGCTGGACGAGGTCGAGGCGGCACTTGATGACGCCAACCTGTCCAAGCTCATCGGTGCCCTCGATGTGCTGCGTTCCGACACGCAGCTCTTGGTCATTTCGCATCAGCGCCGTACTATGGAGGACGCTGACGTTCTCTATGGCGTCTCGATGCAAGCCGACGGCGTTAGCCGCGTCGTCTCGCAAAAACTCGATCGCGAAACCGGAAAGGTCGTGAATGCATAATGGGATTCTTCGATGTTCTCTCGCGCGGACTTGAGCGCAGCCGCGAGGCCCTCAACGAGGTCTTCTACTTTGGCGGCGAGGTCGACGAGGATTTTTGGGAGGACCTGGAGGACACCCTCGTCATGGGTGACATGGGCGCCGAGGTCGCCATCAAGGTTTCCGATGATCTGCGCGATGCCGCGGCTAAGAAGAACCTCAAGACTGCCCCGCAACTCCGTCGCGCCTTGGCCAAGCAGCTCGAGCAGCACTTTGTGCCCATCGAGCACGATCCGTTCTCCGATACGCCGAGCTGCGTGCTGTTTGTGGGCATTAACGGTGCCGGCAAGACCACGACGGTTGGCAAGATTGCGAGCGCCATGGCTGCCCGCGGCAAGAACGTGGTGATCGGTTCGGCCGACACCTTCCGCGCCGCCGCCATCGAGCAGCTCGATGTGTGGGGCCAGCGCGCCGGCGTCCCCGTCATTAAGCGCGATCGCGGCTCCGATCCGGCTAGTGTGTGCTATGACGTGCTCGACGAGGCCGATAAGCGCGGCAGCGACCTGGTGCTTATCGATACCGCCGGCCGTCTGCACACGAGCCCCGAGCTCATGCGCGAGCTCGCCAAGGTGGTCAATGTGACGCGTAAGCGCGCCGCCAATATGGCCGCCGGTCCCATGCCGGTCTCGGTCGTGCTTGTGATCGATGCCGCCACTGGCCAAAACGGTCTGAACCAGGCGCTCGAGTTTAACGAGGCGCTTGGCCTGGACGGTATTATCATGACAAAGCTCGACGGCACGGCAAAGGGCGGTATCGCCATGGCCGTGGCCGAGAAGCTCAAGCTTCCCATCCTGCGCATCGGCGTGGGCGAGCAGGTCGATGACCTGCAGGAGTTTAATGCCAAAGATTTCTGCCGCGCCCTGGTGGGCGAGTCCAACTAAGGAGTGACTAGTGTTTGATTCTCTGAGCGATCGCCTCAACGACACATTTGACCGCCTGCGCGGCAAGGGTAAACTGACCGAGGCCGATATCACCTCTGCCATGCGCGACATTCGCATGGCGTTGCTCGAGGCCGACGTCAACTTTAAGGTCGTCAAGGAGTTTGTCGCCAAGACCAAGGAGCGCTGCATGACCGCCGAGGTCATGGAGTCGCTGTCGCCGGCGCAAAACGTCGTCAAGATCGTGCTCGATGAGCTCACCGAGATGCTCGGTTCCACCGAGAGCAAGCTCGTCTTTAGCAACCGCATCCCCAATGTCATCATGCTCGTGGGCCTGCAGGGCTCCGGTAAGACCACGGCGGCCGTAAAGCTGGCATACCTGCTCAAGAAGCAGGGTCGCTCGCCGCTGCTCGCCGCGTGCGACGTCTACCGTCCCGCCGCTGCCGACCAGCTGGCCACACTCGGTGGAGAGATCGGCGTGCCGGTCTTCCGCGGCGACGGCGAGCACCCGGTTGATATCGCCAAGGGTGCCATCCAGGAGGCAGTCGACCACCTGCGCGATGTAGTCATCGTCGATACCGCCGGTCGTCTGCAGATCGACGAGCAGATGATGCAGGAGGCCGTGGATATCAAGAAGGCCGTCAAGCCCGATCAGGTGCTGATGGTCGTCGATGCCATGACCGGCCAGGATATCGTCAACGTCGTCTCGACCTTCGCCGAGCGCACCGACTTTGACGGCGTGATCATCTCCAAGCTCGACGGCGATGCCCGTGGCGGCGGCGCGCTTTCCGTGCGCCAGGTGACCGGCAAGCCCATCAAGTTCGTGAGCATGGGCGAGAAGCCCGATTCGCTGGAGCCGTTCTATCCCGACCGAATGGCCAAGCGAATCTTGGGCATGGGCGATGTTGTCGGCATCATCGAGAAGGCCCAGGAGGCGGCCGACGCCGAGCAGCTCGAGGCTGCCGAGCGTATGCTGCGCGAGGGCTTTACCATGAACGACATGCTCGACCAGATGAAGGCTGTCAAGAAGATGGGCGGCATGAAGGGCATCCTGGGTATGCTCCCCGGCGGCCAGCGCGCGCTCAACCAGATGGGCGGCAATTTGGACGAGGGCATCTTCGACAAGAACGAGGCCATCATCATGTCGATGACCAAGGAGGAGCGCCTGCGTCCCTCCATCATCAACGGCCAGCGCCGTGCCCGCATTGCCAAGGGCGCCGGCGTGACCCCCACCGAGGTCAATAGCCTTATGAAGCAGTGGGGCGAGATGAACAAGATGATGGGCCGCATGCGCACGATGGCCAATCAGGCGCAGGCCGGCGGCAAGAAGGGCAAAAAGGGCAAGAAGGGCAAGAGGATGCGCATGCCCAATATCCCTGGCCTGGACGCTATGGGTCTGGGCGGCATGGGCGGCCTGGGTACGGGCGGCCCCAAGTCCGATATGGACCTGCTGCGCCAGATGGAAGCGCAGATGCGCAACAAGAAGTAACGACTAGTTGAGTCGTGTATGGCGAAGGCCGCCTGGATGGTATTCCAGACGGCCTTCGCCGTTTGTTCGCTGGTTGTCGCACGCGTGGAAGCGCGTTCTCGACGAGGTGCTTGCCGCTAGTGGCAGCCGCAGCCTTCGTGCCCGTCATGGTCGTGGTGACCGTGGCAGCCGCAGGACTCGCCATGCTCGTGGATGTGCTCGTGATCATGTCCATGGCAGTCGCAGGTGGCCTCGCCGTTCTGTGCGAGCGTGCCGGCAATGAGGGCCTCGACGCAGGCATCGCAGCTGCCCTGGGCGCCCGCATAGACCGTGATGCCGGCTTGGGCAAGCGCGTTGATAGCGCCGCCGCCAATACCGCCGCAAATGAGCGTGTCAACGCCACCGTTGGCGAGCAGGCCCGCCAAGGCGCCGTGGCCGGTGCCGCCGGTGCCTACGACCTGCTCGTTGAGCACCTTGCCATCCTGGATGTCGTAGATCTTGAACTGCTCGCTGCGGCCAAAGTGCATAAAGATGTTGCCGTTGTCGTACGTCGTTGCCACCCTCATGGTGCCGACCTCCTTTGCTGGCCATGCGGCCGTCGTCGAGGCGATGGGGGAGTACGCGATATTGCCGCCCTCGATGACGAGCGCTCGTCCGTTGACCAGCGCATCGGCCACCTTGCGATGCGCGCGGCTGCAAATGGCCGCCACCGTTGCACGGGCGATGCCCATCTGCTGGGCGACTGCCTCTTGGTTGAGACCTTCCAGGTCGCACAGGCGCAGCACCTCAAGCTCGTCGACGGTCATGTCGATGGCATCACCGCTGGCCAGGCCATCGGGGGTGAAGCCGCGGTATTCGGGGATGATCCCGACGCGGCGCAGTTTTTCGCGTCTTCCTGCCATGCACACTCCTTATCTGACATATGTCAACAATAGGATAACGCGTTAGTCGTTGGGCGCAAGGCATTTCTGGCATATGTCAGAAAAAGGCTAAGATGCCTCGTTGCCGCTTGCGGAGCCGCGCTGCCGTGCATTGCGTGTGCCGGACTAAGTGTCCAATTCGACACTCGCGCGCCTGGGCTACAATAAATCTCGCTTATAGGCGACTGACAGGAGGGTCAATGAGCAAAGCTGATCAGCAGTTTGTAACCATGTGCCGCGATATCTTGGATCATGGCACCACCACCGAGGGCCAAAAGGTCCGTCCGGTGTGGGAGGACGGCACCCCTGCCTATACCATTAAAAACTTTGGTGTCACGGCGCGCTATGATCTGCGCGAGGAGTTCCCCGCGCTCACCCTGCGTCGTACGGCGCTTAAGTCTGCCATGGACGAGATTCTGTGGATCTATCAAAAGAAGTCCAATAACGTGCATGATCTCAACAGCCATATCTGGGATGAGTGGGCCGATGAGACCGGTTCCATCGGTAAAGCCTACGGCTATCAGATTGGTCAGAAGAGCCATTACGCCGAGGGCGACTTCGACCAGATGGACCGTGTGCTGTACGACCTTAAGCACACGCCGTATAGTCGCCGCATTATGACCAATACGTACGTGTTTAGCGATCTGTCCGAGATGCACCTTTATCCGTGCGCCTATAGCGTGACCTATAACGTGACGCAGCGTCCTCAGGACGACAAGCCGACGCTCAACATGATTCTCAACCAGCGCAGCCAGGACATTTTGGCCGCGAACAACTGGAACGTGTGCCAGTACGCCATTTTGCTGATGATGGTCGCGCAGTCGGTCGATATGATTCCCGGTGAGCTGCTGCACGTGATCGCCGACGCCCATATCTATGATCGTCATGTCGATATCGTCCGCGAGCTTATCGAGCGTCCGCAGTTTGCGGCACCCAAGGTAACGCTCAACCCCGATGTGCATGACTTCTATGCGTTTACGACCGATGACCTGATCGTCGAGGGCTATGAGCACGGCCCGCAGGTCAAGAACATTCCCATTGCGGTGTAGGTGGTGCTCATGACGTGTAAGCTATCTGCTATCGTCGCCGTGTGTGACGATTGGGGCATTGGGTGCGAGGGCGACATGGTGGTGTCCAATCGCGCCGATATGCGCCATTTTGTGGCCTGCACCAAGGGCTGCCCGGTTATCATGGGACGCAAGACGCTGCTGAGTTTTCCCGGTGGGCGTCCACTCAAGAACCGTCGCAATATCGTGCTTACCCGCGACGAGGATTTTGCTGTCGAGGGCGTCGACGTGGTGCATAGCATCGACGAGGCGCTCGCCGCGGTTGCCGATGAGCCCGTTGCCTGGGTGATCGGTGGCGGCGAGGTGTATCGGCAGTTTTTGCCGTATTGCGCCGAGGCCGAGGTCACGCATGACCGCTGCGTCCATCCCGTGGACACGTACTTTCCCGATTTGGACGCCGATCCCGCGTGGGAGATTGCGTGGCGTGGCGGTGTTGCCACGATTGCCTCGAGCGAGGGCGACGAGGGTGTCGATTATGAGTTCGTGACGTATCGTCGCGTTGGGGCGTAAATCGCCTGGCGTGAACGGTATTATCGGGTTGATTGAATGTATGGGGCGGCGCTTAGCGTCGCCTCGTTTGGTATAGATGTGCTGTAAAGAAGGGTGCGGGCAGGCTGCTATGACTGATGCCGTTGAGGTTCTGCGAATTGATTCGCTCGAGGACGAGCGGCTCGATGCCTACGTGCGACTGACCGAGCGTGAGCTGCGCTGCGTGCTAGAGCCGCAAAAGGGCATCTTTATCGCCGAGAGTGCCAAGGTTATTGAGCGCGCGGTGCGTGCCGGATACGAGCCGGTGAGCTTTCTTTTGGGCGAACGCTGGCTCGACCAGATGATGCCGCTGTTTGAGCGCCTGGTTGTGCGCGAGGGCGCAGGTCCGGTTCCTGTGTTCGTGGCTTCCATGGAACTCATGGAGCAGCTGACGGGCTTTAACGTGACGCGCGGTGCGCTCGCGGCGTTTCGTCGCCCGCGGCAGATTCCGGTTGATGAGTTCTTGGGTGGCGTCGTCGAGGCGGCGGGGGAGCGCCCGGTGCGCGTGTGCGTGCTCGAGGGTATTGTCGACCACACGAACGTGGGTGCGATTTTCCGCTCGGCCGCCGCGCTCAATGTCGACGGTATTTTGGTCAGTCCGACGTGCTGCGACCCGCTGTACCGTCGCTCGGCCCGCGTGAGCATGGGCACGGTGTTTCAGGTGCCGTGGACGCGTATTGGCAGCGAGGCTCGTGTGTGGCCGCACGATGGCCTGGCGGCACTGCACGAAGCCGGTTTTTCGTGCGCTGCGATGGCGCTGACGGACGACTCCGTTTCGCTGGACGATCCTGCGCTGCAGGAGGTTGATCGCCTGGCGATCTTTATGGGCACCGAGGGTGCCGGCTTGGGCGCCAAGACCATCGCGGGCTGCGACCGGGCCGTGCGCATTCCGATGGCGCACGGGGTCGATTCACTCAACGTTGCCGCGGCGAGCGCCGTCGCCTTTTGGCAGCTGTGCCCGCACGTGAGCAACGAGTATCACTACCAGCCGGGGCTGTATCACTAGGCAGATAGTTTGCACCGGGCTCTGACTCGGGGTGTTTCGGTCGACGTCGGTCGGTGCTAAGCTGCTATTAGCTTAGGTCTTTAATTACTGTTTTGTCGGTTGACGTACGCTTTTGGGGAGGGCGTGTGGCTAAGAAATCTACGGCTATCGATGTAACGCAGGGTGTTATTTGGCAGCAGCTGCTTTCGCTGTGCGTTCCCATCTTTTTTAGTTCGTTTTTTCAGCAGGCCTACACGCTTATCGGTACCTATATCGTCGGTCAGTTTGGCGGCAAGCTCGCGCTGGGTGGCATTCAAGCCACGATGGTGCTCACCGAGCTCTGCATTGGCTTTTGCGTTGGCGTCGGCGCCGGCTGCGCGGTCATTACCGGTCAGTATTTTGGCCAGCACGATGATGAGCGACTGAGTCGTTCGGTCCATACAGCCATGACGCTCGCGCTGGTGGGCGGTATCGTTTTCTCGATTCTTGGCATAGTGTTCGTTGAGCCCATGCTGGTGCTTATGAACACGCCGCATGAACTATTGGCCGAGGGCGTGGCCTATGCTCGTTGTTATTTTGCCGCCATGGTTGCAGCGCTGCTGCTCAATATGGGAACGGCACTGCTGCGCGCCGTGGGCGACACGCGCGGGCCTGCTGTGATCATCGCTTCCGGCTGCCTTGTTAATGCGGTGCTGGATGTCATCTTTGTTGCCGTGCTTCATATGGAGGCGCTGGGCTGCGGCATCGCGGTGGCGCTGACCATTTGCTCCAACGCCATGATGATCGTGATTCGCATGATGCACGCACCGGGTGCGTGGCGGCTTTCGCTGTCCAAACTCGGCATTGATCCTGGCATTTGTAAGAGCATGATCTCGTGTGGTCTGCCGCTTGGCTTTCAGTCTGCTGCGTATTCGATTTCCAACGTTTTGATTCAGGTGTCGGTCAACTCGTTTGGTGCCGATGTCACCACGGCGTGGGGTCTTTCGGGCCGCTTAGATGGCATTGTCTGGATGGTTACCGAGGCGCTCGGCGTGTCAATCACCACGTTCTCGGCACAGAACTTTGGCGCGCGCAACTATGAGCGCATGCGCAAGGGCTACCATACGTCGCTCGTGCTGTCGTTTATGCTCATTGGTGGCCTGTCTGCCGTGCTGCTGGTGTTCTCGGGTCCGTTGTCGCGTCTGTTTGTCGACGATGTATCGATTTCGGCGTACACCACGACGATTCTTCATTTCATCGCGCCGTTCTACGCGATCTTCTCGATTATCGAAAACGCGTCGGGCTCCATTCGCGGTGCCGGCGTGAGCTTGCAGCCCATGCTGCTCACGATTTTTGGCACTGTCGTGCTCAGGGTGATCTGGGTGTTTGCGATTATGCCGTTCGATCCGTCGCTTGAGCACCTGCTGCTTGTCTACCCCGTAACCTGGGTAATCACCGCCATGATGTTCACCGTCTACCATCACAGCGGCAACTGGCTCGGCCGCGCCACCGCCTAGCCATTCGGGACGTCCCCAATGGCTAGTATTCGATGCCTTGGCGGGCTAGGAGGCCTTCGTCGAAGTAGTGTTTGACGGGGCGCATTTCGGTGACTAAGTCCGCAAGGTCGGCCAACGGCAGCAGCCCGCGGCCGGTGAGCACGAGCTCCGTGGTGGCGGGCTTTATCGCAATCAGTTCCTCGACATCCTCTCGCGCCCCAACGCAGCCGTCGTCTTGCCCTTGCCGTCGCCCGTATAGATTTGAACCTTGCCGACTTCCAGTGATGCCATCTCTGTCTTTTCGTGCCCGGCGTCGGTTTATCGCCGTCCGGGTTGGGTATTCTAGAAAGCATTATTAACCCCAGTAGATGGAGTTCAAGCAGATGGAGATGGATGACAACAAGCGTAGACGGAATATGATCCTCTACGTGCTCATCGCCTTCGTCGTCTACCTCGTGCTCTCGACCGTTCTGTTCCCCAACATCGGTCACACGCAGCAGATTACGAAGACCGATTACTCGACGTTTGTCAAAGCGCTCGATAAGAAGAGTGTCGACAAGGTCGAGTACAACACGGACGATTACTCGATTTATTACACCAAGAAGGGCGAGGACGAGAACATCGCCTATAAGACGACCGGTGTGCCGAACGATGCGGGCTTTACCGATCGCGTGCTTGAGTCTGGCGCTTCGCTGGAGTCGGTCGTTCCCGATAAAAACTCGGGTTTGATGACCTACTACCTGCTTACGCTCATCCTTCCCATGGCGATTTTCTTCCTGATCGGCTGGTGGCTCAACCGCCGCATGAAGAAGGCCATGGGTGATGACGGTCCTTCGATGAACTTTGGCGGCGGTGGCTTTGGCGGCGGTGGACTGGGCAAGTCCGGCGCGCGCGTGATCGCCTCCAAGGACGTGGGCGTTACCTTTAAGGATGTCGCCGGCCAGGAAGAGGCCAAGGAGTCTCTCAAGGAGGTCGTCGACTTTCTGGAGAAGCCGCAGCGCTACGAGGAGATTGGCGCCAAGCTGCCGCGCGGTGCTCTCCTTGTCGGCCCTCCGGGTACCGGTAAGACCCTGCTTGCCAAGGCTGTTGCCGGCGAGGCGGGCGTTCCGTTCTTTAGCATTTCGGGCTCTGAGTTCGTTGAGATGTTTGTTGGTCGCGGCGCTGCTAAGGTTCGTGACCTGTTTAAGCAGGCCAAGGAAAAGGCCCCGTGCATCGTGTTTATCGACGAGATCGACACGATCGGTAAGAAGCGCGATGGCGGCGGCTTTAGCGGCAACGACGAGCGCGAGCAGACGCTCAATCAGTTGCTGACCGAGATGGATGGCTTCGATAACCACAAGGGTATCGTTGTCCTCGCTGCCACCAACCGTCCCGACAGCCTCGATCCGGCCCTGCTGCGCCCCGGTCGTTTTGACCGCCGCATCCCCGTTGAGCTGCCCGATCTGACCGGCCGCAAGAACATCCTCGAGCTGCATGCCAAGAGCGTGAAGACGCAGCCGCCGATCGACCTGACCGCGATTGCCCGCGCCACGCCCGGTGCCTCGGGCGCCGACCTGGCCAATATCATCAACGAGGGCGCTCTGCGCGCCGTTCGCGAGGGTCGCAAGCGTGCAACCCAGGATGACTTTGAGGAGTCGGTGGAGGTCGTCATCGCCGGTCAGCAGCGCAAGTCCACGGTGCTGTCCGACCACGAGAAGCAGGTCGTTTCTTATCACGAGATCGGCCATGCTATTGTTGCCGCCCGCCAGAAGGGCTCTGCGCCGGTCACGAAGATCACCATCGTGCCGCGCACGAGCGGTGCTCTGGGCTACACCATGCAGGTGGAGGAGGACGAGCGCTTCCTGACCACACGCCAGGAGGTCCTGGACAAGCTCGCCGTCTATTGCGGTGGCCGTGCGGCCGAGGAGCTCATTTTTGGTGAGATGACGACCGGCGCCGCCAACGATATCGAGCAGGCCACCAAGCTCGCCCGCAACATGGTGACGCGCTTTGGTATGTCCGACGAGTTTGGCATGATGGCGCTCGGTACCGTCCAGAATGCGTACCTCAACCAGGATACGTCGCTCACCTGCGCCCCCGGTACGGCCGAGCGTGTGGACGCAATTGTCGCCAAGTTGATTGAGGATGCGCACGACCGCGCCCTGCAGATCCTCAAGGAAAACAAGTTCAAGCTCCACGAGCTGGCTCGTTATCTGTACAAGAAGGAGACGATCACGGGCGAGGAGTTCATGAATCTCCTCACGCGCGAGAACCCGCTGATGCCCAAGCAGCAGTAACGCCGCGGCCGAGCCAGTAAACGCCGACGCCCCATTTGAGCAGCTTTCTCAAATGGGGCGTTTTGCTTGAGAGGGATGGAAATGAAGATCGTGGTGAGCGCCTGCTTGATGGGCGAGAGCTGCAAGTATAACGGGCTCGATAACTACCACCGCGCGTTGGTCGAGGCTTGCGAGCGCACGGGGACCGAGGTCCTCCTCGTGTGCCCCGAGGTCTTTGGCGGCCTGCTCACGCCGCGCAAGCCGTCCGAGATTGTGAACGGCGAGGTTCGTACCTGCGAGGGCATCTCGGTTGATCGCGAATTTCGCCTGCGTGCCCAACGTGCGCTCGATATGTGCGAGCAGGCAGGCGGACCGGAAGAGATAGTCGCGTGCATCCTTCAGGACCGCAGCCCCTCGTGCGGTGCGGGTCACATCTACGACGGAACATTCAGCGGCACCCTTACGGCGGGCAACGGCGTCTTCGTTGATTTACTGCTCCGCCACGGCTACCGCGTTATCCCGGCAAGCGAATTTGACTCGAGCATGTTACGTCAATAAAAAACCGCCACAAAGGTACTGTCCCCTTTGTGGCGGTTTTGGTCGGTTAGGCCAGGATAGAGTGGCCGTAGGCGTTGGCTGCCTTGATGGCGGCGGCGAACTTCTCGTCGGTGAAGGGCTCAGGGTTTCCCTGTTTCCACTCGTTGGTGGCGTGCGCGTACTCGCACAGGGCCGGGATGTCGGCCACGGAAAGCCCGACCTGCTCCAGCGTCACGGGCAGCCCCATCTGCTTGTTAAAGGCGGCGTAGCGCTCAAGGTTCTCGGTGTCTCCCGTATAGGCAAACAGCACGAGCACGCCCAGACTCACGACCTCGCCGTGCAGGTAGGTGCCCTCACGCGGAATGCTGCACGTGGCGTTGTAGAACGCATGTGCCACGCTCGAGTTGTAGTAGTAATCGTTCTGGTTGGTCAGGTTCGAGACATAGCCCGTGTTGACCACGATATCGAGCGCGATCTGCTTGACGGCCTCGCTCGACAGGTCCTGGCGCACGTCCTCAAGACCCTGGACGCCATAGGTAAACAGCGGCTCGGAGCAGGTGTGGGCGAGTGCCAGGCCAAGACCGGCGGTGTGCTCCAAATTACCGGCGTTCGTGGCGTACTCGACCTCGGGCTGCTTAGACAGGGCATCGCCCACGCCGGCCCAGAAGTACTCTGCCGGTGCCTCGGCGATGATCTTGGGGTTGATGAAGATGTGCGCCGGTCGGTTGGGGTACGAATAGCCCTCGAGCGAGCCATCGTCGTTGTACACGACGGCAATGGCGGTCGCGGCGGAGCAGTTGGAACAGATCGTGGGGACCGTAAAGACGATCTTCTTGAGCTCGATAGCTGCGGTCTTCACGGTGTCGAGCGCCTTGCCGCCGCCGCATGCGATAAGCACGTCAGCTTCCTGGCAGGCAGGGGAGTTCACGACCTTGGCGATATTGGCCCGCGTGCTGTTGGTGCCGTAGACGCGCGTCTCCAGAACCTCGACGCCGGTGCCTGCCAGCGCGGCTTCGATACCGGGAAGGGCTGCGGCCAGTGCTCGCTTGCCGCCAATGATGGCGACCTTGGTCGCTCCGTATTCGGCCAGCGCGCCGGGCAGCTCGTCAAAGCAATCCTCGCCAACGGTGTAGTCGCTCATTCCAATCGTGCGCATAGCAACCTTCTTTCGTTCGATAAAGTGCTTTCAGGTATTTTGCTCCTAGAGAAGGGCTGTAATAGCGAGAAATTTCGAACGTATAAAACCAGTGTTGAGGGTTTTTCGCCGGCGCGGAACGTGCTAGCATACTCCGCATAAGCGTTGATGGGGACGAGTAGTCGGCCGTCCGCATGTTACAGAGAGCGGGGAGCGCTGAGAACCCGTGCATGCGACCGATGAAAATCACCCCGGAGCTGCGGTCCCAACGGACGCGTCGCACAGGCTCGTCTTAGTAGATATCGCCGAGATGGTCGTCGATACAGGCCAGCCGAGTAACGGATGCGAGCGCGCGAATACGCGGGCGAGGGCATCTAAGCTGGGTGGTTAAACGAAGAGCTTTTGCGGGCGTACAGTCCGTTTTGTGGCGCTTCGTCCCAGCTTGTAGGGAGGGGCGCTTTTTTGGTGCCCAACGGGCGTGCGCGCCCACGACATGAAAGGGGTACCGTGGCAAACGAGTACAAGCAGACGATGAATCTGCCCAAGACCGGTTTTCCCATGCGTGCCGGTCTTTCCAAGTCCGAGCCCAAGCGACTCAAGGACTGGCAGGACAACAAGGTCTACGAGCAGGTTCTGAAGAAGAACGAGGGTCACAAGAAGTTCGTGCTGCACGACGGCCCTCCGTACGCCAACGGCCCGATCCACATCGGCCACGCCATGAACAAGATCTCCAAGGACATGATCAACCGTTACTGGATGATGCAGGGCTATGAGGTTCCCTATGTCCCCGGTTGGGACTGCCATGGCCAGCCGATCGAGCATAAGGTCGAGGAGAAGCTCGGCACCGAGAAGTTCAACCAGACCTCCACGGCTAAGATCCGCGAGCTTTGCAACAAGTTCGCTGTCGCGAACATCGAGCTGCAGAAGGCCGGCTTCCGTCGCCTGGGCGTGCTTGGCGACTGGGACAACCCCTACCTGACGCTCTATCACCAGCATGACGCTGCCGACATCGAGGTCTTCAAGGCCATGTTCGATAAGGGTATGATCTATCGCGGTCACAAGCCCGTCCATTGGTGCAAGCACTGCCACACCGCACTCGCTGAGGCCGAGATCGAGTACTCCGACGAGACGAGCCCGTCCATCTTCGTGCGCTTTGAGATGACCTCCAAGCCCGCCGGCCTCGAGAACTTCAACGGCCCGGTCGACTTTATCATCTGGACGACCACGCCGTGGACCATCCCCTCCGACCAGGCAGTTTCCCTCAAGCCCGGCGCCGCCTACGTCGCCGTTGAGCACGATGGTCGTGCCGAGGTCATGCTCGAGGACCTGGCTCCCAAGTGCTGCGAGGAGTTTGGCTGGGAGTACACTCCGGTTATGGTCGACGGCAAGCCCTATGTGGTTCCCGCCGAGACCTTCCACCACATCCACTACAAGCAGCCAATCTTTGACGGTGTTGAGGGCGTGGCGCTGCTGGCCGATTACGTCGGTGTCGATGACGGTACCGGTATCGTCCACAACTCGCCCGGCCACGGCGTCGACGACTACTTTGCCTGCCTCAAGGAGGGCATCACCGACATCTGCATGCCGGTCGATGACGACGGCAAGTTCTACACCGGCGAGGAGTTTGGCACCGGTGGCCCCTTCAGCGGTATGGATACCGATGAGGCCAACCCGCACATCATCGAGTTCCTGCGCGAGCGCGGCACCCTGGTCCTCGAGAAGAAGATCACGCACAGCTATCCGCACTGCTGGCGCTGCAAGCACCCGGTGCTCTTCCGTGCTACTGACCAGTGGTTTGTCTCTATGGACAAGACCGGTTTGCGTGAGCAGGCTGGCAAGGAGGTTCGCGAGAACGTCAAGTGGTATCCGGCTCACGCCGCCAACCGCATCGGCGCCATGGTCGAGCAGCGTCCCGACTGGTGCATCAGCCGTCAGCGCAACTGGGGCGTGCCTATCCCCAGCTACACCTGTGCCGACTGCGGCGAGAAGGTCATGAACGACGCCACGCTCGACGCCGTCATCAAGCTCTTCCACGAGAAGGGCTCCGACGCCTGGTTCACCGACGCTCCCGAGAGCTACCTGGGCGAGGCCTGCGTCTGCCCCAAGTGCGGCGGCCATCACCTCAAGGCCGATAAGGACATCCTCGACGTGTGGTGGGACTCCGGCGTCTCTTGGAAGGCCGTCTGCGAGTACCGTCCCGAGCTGGAGTATCCGGCGGATGTGTACCTCGAGGGCTCCGACCAGCACCGCGGTTGGTTCCAAAGCTCGCTGCTCACCTCGGTGGGCGCCAACGGCCACGCTCCGTACAAGGCGGTTGTCTCGCAGGGCTTCACCCTCGATGGCCAGGGCCGTAAGATGTCCAAGTCGCTCGGCAACGTCATCGACCCCAACAAGGTCTGCGACGAGATGGGCGCCGACATCATCCGCCTGTGGGTTGCCTCCGTCGACACCAGCTCCGACGTTTCCATCGACCACGAGATTCTCGCTCGTACGTCCGATGCCTACCGTCGTTTCCGCAACACGCTGCGCTTCCTGCTCTCCGAGCTCGAGGGTCAGTTTGAGCCCGAGACCGACGGCGTCGCCTTTGCCGACCTGCTGCCGCTCGACAAGCTCATGGTTGCCCGCCTGACCCAGGTCCAGGCCGAGGTCGACGACGCCTACGCCAGCTACGAGTTCCCGCGCGCCTACCGCGCACTCTACGACTTTGTGGTTACCGAGCTTTCCAACGTGTATCTCGACGCCCTGAAGGACCGTCTGTACTGCGACAAGCCCGGCTCGCTCGAGCGCCGCAGCGCCCAGACCGTGCTTGCCGAGCTCTTCTCGATGCTCATGCGCGACCTGCAGCCGATCCTGTCCTACACGGTCGATGAGGCCATGGCCTATGCGCCCGCCGGCTGCGTCGATCACCAGAAGTACGCCGCGCTGCTCGATTGGTACAAGTCGCCCATCACGGTTGACGAGGCCAATGAGTTTGAGGGCGTGCTCGAGGCTTCGCTCGAACTCCGTAGCGCCGTGACCAAGTCCCTTGAGGATGCCCGCTCTGCCGGCACCTTCACCAAGAGCCAGCAGGTCCGCGTCAAGGCGGTCGTTCCCGCCGAGATGTACGCGCTGCTGACCGGCGACAAGGCTGTCGACCTGGCCGAGTTCTACATCGTCTCCGATGTTGAGCTGACCCAGGGCGAGGAGCTCTCCGTTGCTATCGAGGCTGCCGAGGGCGAGTGCTGCGACCGTTGCTGGAACTACCGCACCACCGTCGGCGAGTACAACGGCCACGCGCATATCTGTAAACGCTGCGCGGAGGCGCTGTAGTTACGCGGTTTTACCAAACCGCGTAACGGCTCGACGCTGCAAACCCGCCAGAGCGGCAATCTGCCTTTCAGCTTCGGCGGCATGACCACAAGGTCTATGCCGCCTTGCTTCAAGGCACCTTGCTCGCTCTGGCGGGTTTTCGCTGTCGGTAACGAATCATCGGCTATTTCGTTGCTGGTCAATATAAGATATTGATTTGCGTTAAACGTAATTCGATGTTCTTGAGGGTAGGGGATTTCTTTGGGTCGTGCTGGGGATATGACGCCGCCTTTGCGTTGGCGGTTGGGTGTTGCTGGTGGGGTGGCGCTCGTTGTGCTGCTTGTTGACCAGTTGACCAAGCTTGCGGTTCGTGCCGTGGGCGATGCACTGCATGTGACCGTCATCCCCGGCGTGATCGACTTCCTGTTTGTCCGCAATATCGGCGCTGCCTTTAGCATGGGCGAGGGGCATGGCATCGCGTTTGCCGTGCTGGCGCTGGCGGTCATTGTCGCTATTGACGTGTACCTCATTCGTGCACCCCAGCTCGCCCATCTTGAGGTTGTGGGCATGGCGATGGTTGCGGGCGGTGCTATCGGCAACGCTATCGATCGTTTGGCCTTTGGCTTCGTGACCGATTTTATTGCCACCACCTTCATCGACTTTCCCGTCTTCAATGTGGCCGATATCGGTATCACCGTAGGCGTCGTGCTTGCCCTCATCGGCTACATGTTCTTGAGCCCTGCGGCCCGCGAAGTCGATGCGACTGCCGAGCTCAATGCCCGTGATGAGGCCCGCGCCAAGCGCAAAGCCAAGCAGCGTGGGGAGCGTGCCCGCAAGATTCGCGAAAGGAATGAGCGTTAATGGCCGACATCCATATTCTTGTTGCCGACGATTGCTCTGGCCAGCGTCTCGACGCCTTTCTGGGTGCCAACGACGGCTGCCCCACGCGCTCTGCCTGCGCGCATCTGATCGAGGGCGGCGCCGTAATCGTGAACGGCGAGACCTGTCTGTCAAAAAAGTACGCCGTACGCGCCGGTGACCGCATCTCGGTCGACCTGCCCGAGCCGCACGATCCCACCGATGTGATTCCCGAGGCCATCCCGCTCGACATTCGCTATGAGGACGACTATCTCATTGTGCTCTCCAAGCAGCGCGGGCTGGTGTGCCATCCCGCCCACGGCCACGAGAGCGGCACGCTTGCGAACGCCTTGGTCTACCACTGCGGTATCGATCATCTTGGTACCGTGCAGGGTGAGGACCGCCCCGGCATCGTGCATCGCCTGGATCGCGATACCTCGGGCCTCATGCTTGCGGCAAAGGACGACGACACGCAACGCGCGCTTCAAAATCTCATTCGCACGCGCACGCTCGATCGTCGCTATATCACGCTTGTCCACGGGCACATCGCCATGGACGAGGGAACCATTAACACCGGTATTGCCCGTTCCACGCGCGACCGCGTCAAGATGGCGGTTTCGGACGACCCCTTTGCCCGTCAGGCCATTACGACCTTTAAAGTCCTCGAGCGCTTTGATTCCACGCGCTTTGACGATGGCTATACGCTCGTCGAGTGCCACCTGTTTACCGGCCGTACACATCAGATTCGCGTGCATATGCGTCATATCAACCACGCCTGCGTGGGCGATCCGCTCTACGGTAAGTGCGATGCTCGCGCCGACCAGGGCCTGACCAGGCAGTTCCTTCATTCCTGGCGCGTGGCGTTCGATCATCCCGTGACGGGGGAGCGCATTGAGTGCCGCGACGAGTTGCCGTGGGATCTCGCTGCGGTTCTTGACGACCTGGCCCCGCGCTCGCTTGGCCGCACCGCCGCCGGCGACGACATCGTCCCGCAGCTTGGCCTTCTCGAAGCTTAGCCGGTATTAGGTGGTTTCTTGAACTCGGTAAGCCTGCGGTATGATATACGATTGTTTACGTAACGCGTTCTCGGGAGCCTGCATGCTCGCCTTTTTACAAACTAACACGCCCATCGTGATCTTTAACCAGATTGTGGTTACGCTGCTCACGGTCTGCTTTCTGTACCAGGTGATCTTCTTTGTCATTGGCGCTCTTCGTGGCGAGGTCGCGCCTCCCAAGGCCAAAAAACTTCACCGCTATGCCTTCTTTATCGCGGCGCATAACGAGGAGGCCGTGATCGCCAACCTCGTTCGCTCCATCAAGGATCAGGATTATCCGTCCGAGCTTATCGAGGTCTTCGTGGTCGCCGATGCCTGCACCGACAACACCGCACAGCTCGCGCGCGAGGCAGGTGCCATTGTTTACGAGCGCAATGATCTTGCCCGTAAGGGTAAGAGCTGGGTCATGGACTTTGGCTTCGACCGCATCCTTAACGAGTATCCCGACACGTTTGAAGGCTACTTTATCTTCGATGCCGATAACGTTATCTCCCGCGATTACGTGTCCAAAATGAACGATGCCTTTGACCAGGGCTTCCATGTGGTCACGAGCTATCGCAATTCCAAGAACTTCGGCAGCTCGTGGATCTCGGCGGCTAATGCCACGTGGTATCTGCGCGAGGCGCGCTTTCTCAACAACGCGCGCAACATCTGCAAGACGTCTTGCGCCGTCTCGGGTTCGGGCTACCTCATCTCCGCCAGTGTCATCGAGGGCATGCACGGTTGGCAGTTCCACACGCTGACCGAGGACATCCAGTTCACCACGTTCTGCGCCATTCACGGCATTCGCATTGGCTATGCGCCGGCGGAGTTCTTTGACGAGCAGCCGGTGACGTTTAAGGCGTCCTGGAAACAGCGCATGCGCTGGACCAAGGGCTTCTATCAGGTCTTTTTTACCTATGGCAAGCACCTGGTCAAATCGACCTTCCGCTATCATCGCTTTGCTGCCTACGACATGTTTATGACCATCGCCCCGGGTATGCTGCTATCGCTGATCTCGATGCTCGCCAATGCGACGTTCCTGATCGTGGGCGGTCTTTCGCACGGCTTCTTGGCTACCGAAGTCGAGATGCAGGCGTGCGCCGCTTCGCTCATTATGACCTTCGCCATGATGTATCAGACCTTCTTTATCCTGGCGCTGCTCACGACTATCTTTGAGTACAAGCACATTCACTGCGCGCAAAAGTGGCGTCTGGTGACTAACCTGTTTACCTTCCCGATCTTTATGTTCAGCTATATCCCCATCACGGTGGCCGCGCTGTTCCTGAAGGTCGACTGGGTGCCGACGCAGCACGCCGTCAACGTTACCCTTGACGAGGTCATGCAAGGCGCCAAATAACCACCACCAAAACCACCGCAAAGGGGACAGGCACCTTTGTGGTGGTTTTTGCTTTTGCGATGCAGCTCGAGGAGGCGTCCGATGGTCTATATCCCGTTTTGGATTTGCATCTTTGCCGGCGTGGCAATTGATGCCCGAGAGCGACGGTTTCCCAATGGGCTTGCCGGCGCATGTGCCGTGGCGGCGTTGGCGGGTGTTTGGCTCGACCTCGGTTTGAACACAGCGCTTGACCACGCGGGTCTTGCCGTCATTGTTTATCTTGCTCTCGTGCTGACTGAGTCCCTCTGGCGTCGTCTTCGCCAAATCCCGGGCATCGGTATGGGGGATGCCAAGGCACTCTTCGCGCTTTGCACGCTCGACCCTATGGGTGGCATCGTGGCATTTGCCGTCGCACTCCTGGCCCTGGTCCTCTCCTGTCTCTTCACAAAATCGCGCTCCCTGCCATTGCTCCCGTTTTTAGTGCCGATTTTTGCCATAATCGAGGTCGTGGGCTGCACTTTGTAACCGATTGCGCATCCTTCTTAAGGAGCATGCCATGGCATCTAATCAAGAAACGGCCGTCATTAAGGCGCGCATGGACCGTATCCCCTCGGCGTTGTCGCCCGAACTTGTCGAACGCATTGCCGCCGATCGTGCTTCGGGCTATGTCAACTCGTATCGTTGCAACGACAATCAGGCTATTCGTCGTATTGATCGCGCCGCCGACAAAGGCACGCTTATGCGTCCGGCGTTTATGCGCGATACCGAAAAGATACTTCATCTTCCGGCGTATACCCGTTATGCAGGTAAAACGCAGGTCTTTAGCTTCCGTAGCAATGACGATCTGTCACGCCGCGGTTTGCACGTGCAGCTTGTCTCGCGCATTGCGCGCGATATCGGTCGCGCCCTGGGGCTCAATTGCGATCTGATCGAGGCGATTGGCCTGGGCCACGACTTGGGACACACGCCTTTCGGCCATGCCGGCGAGCGCTTCCTCAACGATATCTATCACGAGCGTACGGGGCGTTATTTTTTCCATAACGTGCAGTCGGTCCGCGTGCTCGACGCGTTGTATGGCCGCAACGTGTCGCTCCAGACGCTCGATGGCGTGCTGTGCCACAACGGCGAGTACGAACAGCGTGTTTTTGAGCTTTCGGACATGGGCTCTTTTGAACAGTTTGATCAGACGGTTGAGGATTGCATTGCCGCGGGTTACGGCGCAATTGAGCACCTGCGTCCCATGACGCTCGAAGGCTGCGTGGTCCGCATCTCGGATATCCTTGCCTACGTGGGGCGTGATCGCCAAGACGCCATTGCGGCGGGCCTGCTGTCACCCGACGCCTTTGACGATGACCTTGGCGGTGCCTACAACAGTTGGATCCTCACGCATGCCTCCATCGATATCGTTGAGCACAGCTATGGTAAGCCTCGTATCGAGATGAGCGAGGACCTGTTTGAGGAAATTCGCCGAGCCAAGCGCGAGAACTACGAGAAGATCTATAGCAAGGGTGGTATCGAAGGCGATTCCGAGGCGGAGCTGCGCGAGGCGTTCGTAAAGCTCTACGACCGTTGCCTGCGGGATCTAAACTGTGGTGACGAGTCCTCGTACATCTTTAAGCACCACATTTCTCGCATCGAGCAGCAGCTTTCCTACTACGATCGCGCCTATGCCTGGCAGGACGATAAAGATCAGACCGTAGTGGATTACATTTCGAGCATGACGGATGGCTACTTCTGCGAGCTCACGAGTAAGTTGTTCCCGGGATTGAAGTTTCCGCAACGTACCTATATTAACGAACGGTAGTTCGTATATATTCGGTATACTGTTAGTGGAAAACGTTTTTGATTGATGCACGGGATGGCTATGGACGACCTTTTTTCTGCCTCGACGCGCGAGCGTTCCTTTAAAAATGCGCCGCTCGCGGTACGCATGCGACCCAATTCGCTCGACGAGTACGTGGGCCAGCAAAAGGCCGTCGGTAAGGGCTCGTGGCTACGTGCTGCGATTGAGCATGACGTTCTGTCGAGTGTGATTCTGTATGGGCCGGCCGGTACGGGCAAGACGACGCTGGCCCACATCATCGCCAACCATACCAAGAGCGAGTTTGTCGAGGTCAGCGCTGTGACGGGCACCGTGAAGGACTTGCGCCGCGTGATTGACGAGGCCAAGACGCGCCTGAATACCTACGACCGCCGCACCATTCTATTCATCGATGAGATTCACCGCTTCTCTAAGTCGCAGCAGGATGCCCTGCTGCATGCAGTTGAGAACCGTACCGTCATTATGATTGGCGCTACGACGGAGAATCCGTACTTCGAGGTCAACTCGGCACTGTTGTCGCGTGGGCGCGTGGTGGAGCTTGAGCATCTGAAGGATGAGGATATCGCCACGCTTATTGAACGTGCGCTTGAGGCACCACATGGTCTGAACGGTAAGTTCTCGGCCGATGAGGATACGGTCAAGACCATTTGTACGTTGGCCGCGGGTGATGCACGCTCGGCCTTGACGACACTTGAGCTGGCGAGCGAGATTGCCGTCACGCGTCCCGATACCGAGGGGACGCCAGCGTCTGCGGCGGGGGAGCGCTATCCCATCACCGTGGATGACGTAAAGATTGCCAACCCGCGTCGCGGCTTTACGTATGACAAAAACGGCGACATGCACTACGACGTTATCAGTGCGTTTATTAAATCCATGCGTGGCAGCGATCCAGATGCCACCGTCTATTGGCTTGCCCGAATGATCGATGCGGGGGAGGATCCTAAGTTTATCGCCCGTCGCATTATGATTCATGCTTCTGAGGACGTCGGCAACGCCGACCCGCAGGCGCTTTTGGTGGCGCATGCCGCGTTTAAGTCTGCCGAGGTCATTGGCTATCCCGAGTGCCGCATTAACCTGGCTCAGGCTGCACTCTATGTGTGCTTGGCGCCAAAATCCAACGCGTGTGAGGCTTCGATCGATGCGGCGCTGGCCGATATCCATTCTAGTGGGCTTCGCGAGGTGCCGAGTTATCTGCGCGATCGCCATCGCCCGGGCAGCGATGAATACGGTGTGTATAAGTATCCACATGATTATCCCGAAGGCTGGGTCGATCAGCGCTATTTGCCCGAAGGCTTGGAACGCGGTGCATTTTGGCAGCCTGCCGGGCGCGGCTGGGAAGAGTGGCGCGTAGAGCAAAGCGAACGCGACCGCAGCGGGAATGCACCGAAGTAGCTGCTGATAATTTTGTCCCACGTTGCTGCTCTTGGCATGTTCGGTCTCCTTTGGGGTACCATGGAAACCGTCTGTATTTCGATTCTTCCGGGAGGCTTGTATGAGTCCCATTCAAATCGCCCTGCTGCTGCTCGCCGTTGCCGGCGTGTGGGCCATCGTTGAGCTCGCGCTTACCCTGCGCAAGACCCGCAATGTTGTTGACTCGCTCGATAAGACCGTGAACGACCTCAACAACACCATCGCCGAGGCTCAGCCTGTGGTGGCAAAGCTCGATGGCGCTGTCGATGAGCTTACGCCGGCGCTTGTCCAGATGGAGCCGCTGCTTAAGTCGAGCAAGACGGCAGTTGATGCCCTTACCTCCAATCTCGTAGAGGTCGAAGCCGTGGTTCGCGACATTTCCGAGGTTACGGGCAGCATGGCCGAGGCCAGCAATGCTGTGTCGAGCGTGACCGACTCTGCCGCCGGTGCTGTGCAGAAGCTCTTCAATAAGGTGAAGGCTCCTGCAGCTGAAGCCGAGCGCAAGCTTTCCGCTGCCGCCGAAGAAGCCGAGCAGCCGACCGAGCGCGTCTTGATTGGTAAGGCGGAGGACGAGGCCGCCGATGGCGCAGATGTGGCTCAGAAGTCTGCATCCAAGCCGGCTCAGTATTACACCTATACACCTTCCGAGACCTCTGAGGAGTCCTGCGATGAGTAGCGAAGCAACCTGCCCCATCACGCTGACCGTTGCCGGCGACCCGTGTCTCGCTCGCCTTGTGCGCATGACGGCAGCCAACGTTGGTGCCCTGTGTTCCATGTCTGTCGATCGCATCGAGGACATCCGCATGGCTGCCGAGGAGGCTTTCATCTTTGGTTGTACCGCGGTCGACTGCGATGACATCACCATCAAATTCGATGTCGATGAGACCCACGTTGGCATGACTATTACCTTTGGCGATCAGGCTACGGTCGATGAAGACGACCAGGCTGCGGTGTATGCCGAGCTCATCCTCGCGAGCGTGTGCGACTCCTACGAAAAGACTGCGGCGCCCCTGACGCTTTCCCTCGACCTCAAGGCGGATATTTAAAATGACCGAACGTTCCCGGAGCGGCAAGACCGCTTGGGACAAGGAGAAAACCCGCGAGCTGTTTCGTCGCTACAAGGAGACCGGTGATCCGGACGCCCGCGAGCAGCTCGTCATGTCCCATATGAACCTGGTAAGGTTTCTTGCCAACAAATTTAAGAATCGCGGCGAGCCGCTCGACGACCTCATGCAGGTCGGCTATCTGGGTTTGCTCAAGGCTATCGACCGCTTTGACCCTGAGCGCGGGCTCGAGTTCACAACGTTTGCAACACCCACTATCCTGGGCGAGATCAAACGCCACTTCCGCGACAAGGGCTGGAGCGTGCGCGTACCGCGTCGTCTGCAGGAGCTCTCGGCCAAGGTCAACCAAGCTACTGACAAACTTACCAACGAGCTGCAGCGTTCGCCCAAGGTTGAGGAGATCGCTGAGTATCTAGATGTGACTGTCGATGAGGTCCTCGAGGCTATGGAATCGTCTTCGGCTTATACCTCGGTGCCCATCGAGGCTCCTGGTGCGTCCGATTCCGACGATGCCCCCTCGATTCTCGACCGTTACGCCGACGACGACAACGAGCTCGACTTTACCGATGACCGCCTAGTGATCGAGGAAGCCATCCGTGATTTCTCGCCGCGCGAGCGCGAGGTGATCGAGCTGCGCTTTGTGAAGGGCATGACCCAGATCGAGATCGCCAAGAAGCTGGGTATTTCTCAGGTGCAGGTTTCGCGTCTGCTTCGCCGCACGCTTAAGAAGATTCAGGACAAGATCGACCCCGACGGAGTGATGATTCGTTCATGAGTGAGCACCCCCAACAAACCGATCGCGTGCTGCGCGACACCCGCATTCTGACGCTGCGCATTTGGGCTGTTGTCGGCTGCATTGTCATCGCCGCTGTCATCTTTAACCTTATGGGCATCCTGGCGCCGGTTATCGAGTTTCTCGCTGTTGGTTCCATCATTGCCTTTGTGATGTCCCCGATCACCAACTGGCTCGAGCATCATGGCGTGAATCGCGGCATCGGTTCGCTTATCGCGCTTATTGTTGTTGCCGTGCTCGTCGGTGTCGTTTGTATCTTGTCGCCGATTCTCTTTGGTCAGATCATGGAAGTCCTGAGCCGCCTGCCCGAGCAGCTTCGTGTTGCGGGTGGCGACCTCAACGAGATGATCTCGCATGCCAAGACGCTCAACAACACGCCGCTCAAGGAGTATCTGGACGATAATCTTTCGTCGCTGGTTGCCGTGGCATCGAGGTATGTGTCTCAGATCGCTGCCGAGCTTGGCCGCGGTGTGTTCCCGCTCATCACCAATACGGCCTCGCAGTTGTTCGTGATCTTCCTTGGTCTGGTGCTTGCGTACTGGATGGCCTGCGACTACCCTCGCATGCACCACGAGATTTGCACCATCATCGGTCAGGAGAAGGAGACCTCGTACCGCTTTATGGTCGCCATCCTTTCTCGCTCTGTCGGCGGCTACATGCGCGGTATGGTCGTGACGTCCATCTGCGGTGGTTTCCTCGCCTTTATCGGTTTTATGATCATCGGCCATCCGTATGCGGCACTCATGGCTATCTTTACCGGCATCATGCATTTGGTTCCGGTCGTCGGTCCTTGGGTGAGCGCAGCAATCGCCACGGTACTCGGTTTCATGTTCAGCCCCATGTTGGCGTTATGGACGCTTATCGTGACGATGGTCGCGCAAAACGTCACCGATAACGTGATTTCGCCTAAGGTCATGCAGAGCTCGGTACAGGTGCATCCCATCATGAGCCTCACGGCGCTCGTTATTGGCTCGGCACTCATGGGTCCCATCGGCATGATTATTGCCATCCCGCTTTGTGCGGCCCTCAAGGGTATCTTCGTGTACTACTTCGAGAATGAGACCGGCCGCCAGCTTGTGGCCTATGACGGCGCCGTGTTTAAGGGCACGCCGTACCGCGATGCCGATGGCAACCCGGTCGCCGCCTACGACGCGCTCGGCGACGACACCTTCATTTACGAGTCCGAGCTCATCGGCAACGAGACTGCGCCCGAGGCCAAGGCCATGCCCAAGCCCGAACTCGATAATCCCTGGATTAAGCTCTCGGGTTTGCAACCCGATGCCACGGGCTTCTTCAAGAATCCCTTCGCCAAGGACGATGACTCCAACTCGGACGACGATACCAAAACCGGCATCGACGGCTCCATGGACGATTCGGATTCTAAATAGGCCCTATTAACGTTTCTTGAAGTTGTAAATGACAATAAACGCGAGCAAAGCGATTGATAAGGGGCCGGCTACATAGAAAAAGAGAACGTCAATTGCGCGTAGAGTGTAATAAGCCTTATCGCCGGACATTACTGCATACAATACGTAGCCAAATGCTGGTTGGTTTGCGTACCAGCAGGAGAAGGCCAAGAGCGCTAAAAGTGCTAGTACCAGAAGTGCATTCAGGACAAATCGTTTACTTTTCATCGATCGCTCCTTCCGGGTGACTCTTATATGTAATTCTACAGCAGTCCTTTTTCAAAGGATCGCACAGTACTGAATAACGTGCACTTTCGCTGGAGGGTCGCTGTTTGGCGGCCCTCTTTTTTGCACTTACGCGGCGGGATGGTAATATCGTTACGTTTGAACTGTTTCGATGTGAAACCGAGGAGATTCCCTCTATGAGTGCTGACTACCCGTCAATGACTACGGCCGAGATCCGCTCCAAGTTCCTCAACTTCTTTGAGGAGCGCGGTCTTAAGCTCTATCCTTCTTCGTCTCTTGTTCCCGACGATCCTTCGCTGCTGCTTGCCAACGCCGGCATGAACCAGTTTAAGGAGTACTACCAGGGCAAGAAGACCATGAAGGAGATCGGCGCGATCTCCTGCCAGAAGTGCGTCCGCACCAACGACATCGATTGCATCGGCGAGGACGGCCGTCACCTGTCGTTCTTCGAGATGCTCGGCGATTTCTCTTTTGGCGGCGTCTCCAAGGAGCAGGCTTGCGCCTGGGCCTTTGAGCTCATCACCAAGGAGTTCAAGCTGCCGCTCGACCGCCTGTACTTCACCGTCTTTACCGAGGACGACGAGACTCACGATGTGTGGCGCTCTCTGGGCGTTGCCGAGGACCACATCTCCCGCCTGGGCGAGGATGACAACTTCTGGGCCGCTGGCCCCACCGGCCCCTGCGGTCCGTGCTCCGAGATCTACTTTGACATGGGCGAGGAGGTCGGTTGCGGCAGCCCCGACTGCAAGCCCGGTTGCGACTGCGACCGCTTCCTGGAGTTCTGGAACCTCGTCTTTACCCAGTATGACCGCCAGGAGGACGGCTCCATGCCGGAGCTGCCGCACCGCAACCTCGATACGGGCATGGGCCTGGAGCGCATGGCCGCCATCATGCAGCACAAGACCGCCAACTACGACGGCGATCTGATGCAGCATCTCATCAAGCTGGGCGAGAAGATTAGCGGCAAGACCTATGACGCCGACGATTACTCTGGCGCCAGCCGCTCCCTGCGTATCATCGCCGACCACTCCCGTGCCGTCGACTTTATGATCTCGGACGGCATCCTTCCCGGTAACGAGGGTCGCGAGTACGTCCTTCGCCGCCTGCTCCGTCGTGCCGTGTTCCACGGTCGCCTGCTGGGCATCGAGGGCGCCTTCCTGACCAAGTTCATCGACGAGGTTAACGCTCAGATGGGCGAGGCTTATCCCGAGCTGCTCAAGAATGTCGCGCTCGTCAAGGGTATCGTCGCCTCCGAGGAGGAGCGCTTCTCCACGACGCTCGACAACGGCCGCGTCTATCTGGACGAGGCCCTGGCAGCGCTTGCCGAGGGCGCTGTGCTTCCGGGCGACGTTGCCTTTAAGCTGCACGACACCTTTGGTTTCCCCATCGACCTGACCGTCGAGATCGCCGGCACCGCTGGCCACGATGTCGATATGGACGGCTTCACTGCCTGCATGGAGGACCAGAAGGCCCGCGCCCGCGCCAATGCCAAAGGCGACGCCTGGGGCAGCTTCAACGACGTTTGGGTCGAGCTTTCCGACAAGGTCGCCGCGACTGAGTTCGACGGCTATGACAACGATGTGATCGAGGGCGCCAAGGTTGTTGCCATCGTGCGCAACGGCGAGTCCGTCGAGTCCGCTGCCGCCGGCGAGGACGTCGAGGTCGTGCTCGACCGCACTCCGTTCTATGCCGAGATGGGTGGCCAGCAGGGCGATACCGGCGAGCTTTCCGCCGAGGGCGTTTTGCTGACCGTTTCCGATACCAAGAACCACAACGGCCTGTATGCCCACGTCGCGCACGTTGCCGATGGCACGCTGACTGTCGGTGCCGCTGTTACCGCCGCGCTCGACGCCGAGCGCCGTGGCTTCCTGCGCCGCAACCACACCGCCACGCACCTGCTCGACGCCGCCCTTAAGCAGGTCCTGGGCGAGCACGTCTCCCAGGCCGGCTCGCTGGTGACGCCCGAGCACCTGCGCTTTGACTTCACGCACTTCGAGGCTCTGTCCTCCGAGCAGCTCAAGGCTGTCGAGGACCTGGTTAACCAGCAGATCTTCGCTTCCAAGCCGGTCGTGACCCGTGTCATGGGCATCGACGAGGCTAAGGCCGCCGGCGCTGTCGCTCTGTTTGGCGAGAAGTACGGCGATGTCGTCCGCGTCGTCTCCGTGGGCGCCGAGGACCAGCCGTTCTCCCGCGAGCTCTGCGGTGGCACGCACGCTGGCAACACTGCTGAGATTGGCCTGTTCAAGATCATTTCCGAGTCCTCTACGGGCTCCAATGTCCGCCGTATCGAGGCCGTGACCTCTAAGGGTGCTCTCGACTATATGGCCGACCGCCTGGCGCTCGTCGACGCCGCCGCCGCTGCGCTCAAGTGCCGCGTAGACGAGGTTCCCGCCCGCGTGGAGAACCTGCAGGCCGAGCTGCGCGAGACGTCCAATAAGCTCAAGAAGGCTCTGACCGGTGGCTCCTCCGACGCCATCTCCAGCGCCATCGAGGGCGCCGTCGAGCTCGACGGCTATAAGCTCGTTGTCGCTGAGCTCCAGGGCCTTGAGGCTGCCGACCTGCGCAACGTATGGGATACCGTGCATCAGAAGGTCGCCGGCCCTGTTGCTTGTGTCGTCGCCAGCGTGACTGAGAAGGGCACTCCGGCCCTGCTCGCTGCCGGCTCCGATGACGCCGTCAAGGCCGGTTTCCACGCCGGTAACGTGATCAAGCAGATCGCGGGTCTGGTCGACGGTCGCGGTGGCGGTCGTCCCAACATGGCCCAGGCCGGTGGCAAGAACGCCGCCGGCATCGCCGATGCCCTCGCGGCCGCTAAGACCGCGCTCGGCGCCTAAGAATCTAAGAAGTCGCTGTGGTTGCGCTTGCGCTGGACATAGGGGAGACCAGGATTGGAATCGCCGTCTCGAGCCGTGATGGCAAGATGGCGATGCCTGTCAAGGTGCTTCCGGCTGCCGAGGTCACCGGTATGGCCAAGACGTTCCGCTACCTGGTTGAGGACTATGAGCCCGACATCCTGGTAAGCGGACGTCCCCTGACCATGGCCGGTGAGCCCGGCCCTCAGGCCGAGCGCGTTGCCGCTGTGGCGCAAAAGATTGCCGACGAGCTCGATCTTCCGTTGGAGTTTGAGGACGAGCGTCTGTCCTCGCAAGAGGCCAAGCGTATCCTGCGCGAGCAGGGACTCAACGAAAAGCAGATGAGGGGCAAGATCGACATGATTGCCGCCAGCCTGTTTTTGCAGACGTGGCTCGATCGTAAAAACGAGGAGGTTTCGCATGCCTAGTGCTTCCGATCCGCGCCAGCCGAATCGTACACAGCAGCCGGCGTCGCGCCCTGCCCAGCCTGGCCAGCGTCCGGCACAGCCGACGCAGCGCGCAGCTCAGCCTGCCGCGCGCCCGGCGCAGTCCTTCTCTCGTTCGGCCCAACCTGTTCAACGGACGGGTCAGCAGCCTTCTGCTCGTTCGGTTCAGCATTCGGCTTCTCACGCGGCTCAGCAGCCCACTGCTCGTACGGCCCAGCGTGCAGGCGGCACCCGCTTTAAGCAGCAGGCACCTACCCAGCGAACGCAGGCCCCCCAATCGCATTCGCATCACGCTCGTGGTTCGCATGGCGTTGCTCCGGCGACCCGCTCGAGCTACAACACGCATGCTCGTCGCGGTGCTCAAAAGAAGAGTTCTCCGGTTCCCATGATCATCGGCGTTGTGTTGGCGGTGCTCGCGCTTGCCGCGATCGCTTTCTTTGTCGTGCCGGCCGTCAAGGGTTTCTTTGCCGGTGAGGATACGAAGGTTACGGCTGGTCAGCAGGTTACGGTGACCATTCCCGATGGTGCCTCGGGTGACAGCATCGCCTCGATTCTCTCCGAGAACCATATCGTAGAAAATCCCAAGGATTACTATGCGGCGGTGAAAAAGCTCAACGCCGATATGTCGCTCAAGCCAGGTGATTATTCGTTCACCACACTCATGGATGCGACCAAGGTTGTTCAGCAGCTCATGGAAGGCCCCAATGCGGGCTCCAATGCGCTGACTATCCCTGAGGGCTTGACGGTCGATCAAGTCGCCGACCGTGTGGCCCAGGCCTACGACAGCATCTCTAAGGAAGACTTCCTCAACCAGGCCAAGGCCTCCAACTACGTGGACGACTATAGCTTCCTTAAGGGTGCCGCTAACGACTCGCTCGAGGGTTTCTTGTTCCCCAAGACCTATTCGTTGGGTGATTCGCCGACGGCCGATGGCGTGATTCGCGCTATGCTCGATCAGTTTAAGACCGAGTACAAGTCGCTTGACTTTGCGAGCTGCGAAGCCAAGATCAAGGAACGCTACGGTGTGGAGATGTCCGACTACGACATCGTCAACTTGGCCTCTATCGTTGAGCGCGAGGGCCTCAACGCCGATCAACGTGCGCATGTGGCCTCGGTTTTCTACAACCGCCTTGCCGGCAAGCTCGATGGCCTGCGCTATCTCAATAGCGATGCGACTATGATGTATGTCACCGGTGACGAGGTTACCGCCGACGACCTGCAGAGCGATAGTCCGTATAACACCTATAAGCATGAGGGCCTGCCGCCCACGCCCATCTGCTCTCCGTCGCTCGAGGCGCTCAAGGCCACCCTTGAGCCGACCGACTCTGATGACCTGTATTTCTACATTACGCAGGACGAGGAGTACTTCTCGCAAACCTACGAAGAGCATCAACAGTCTTGGAATTAGCATGAGGATTTTTAGCCCCAAACGATACGTTGCCTCGGTCGATCGCATCGACCTTAATACCCTGTGGGCCGACGGCAAACGCGCCATTCTGCTCGATCGCGATAACACCTTGGTGCCGCGCGACACCGAGCAGGTTCCCGCCGCGGTTTCCGCTTGGCTCGATGCCGCCCGCGCCAAAGGCTTTAAGCTGTGCATGGTGTCCAACAACTGGCATCGCGACCAGGTCATGAGCTCTGCGCGCGAGCTGGGACTCGAGGCCATCAGCCACGCCATGAAGCCGGCGCCGTTTGCCCTCAAGGCGGGCCTTAAGCGCCTCTGCGCCACAGCCGACGAGGCGGTGCTGATCGGTGATCAGCTCTACACGGACGTGTGGAGCGGCAACTTCGCCGGCGTCGATACCATCTTGGTTAAGCCGCAGGCGACGCAGGACCTGTGGTATACGCAGATCTTTCGTATCTTTGAGCGCCGGGCCCTGCGCGACCTTCCCTGCGAGGAATAGGTCTCGTCATGTCCCAGCACACCAAACACGGCTGCGACCATATCTTCTTTATCGGCTTTTTGGGCGCGGGCAAATCGACGCTCGCGCGCAACGTGGGCACCATGTTCAAGCGGCGTTTTATCGATACCGACCGCCTGGTCGTGCGTCGTTGCGGCAAGTCGGTAACCGAGATTTTTGAGACCGAGGGCGAGGATCGTTTTCGCGAGCTCGAGACCTCGGCGCTCCGTTCGCTCCAAAGTGAGCGCAGCCTGTTGGTTTCGTGCGGGGGCGGTATCGTCGAAACGCCGGTGAATATTGAACTGATGCACGAAATGGGTACGTGCGTTTACCTCGAGGGCGACTTTGAGGATTCGATTCGCCAGATTCGTCGGTCCGATACGCGCCCCGATTTCCGCTCGCCCGAGCATGCCGCGCGCCTGTTTGAGCATCGCCGTCCGCTGTATCGCCAGGCCGCCGACCTTACCCTTGATATTCGCAACAAGTCCTTCGAGGACGTTTCCTACCTTTGTGCCGAGATGCTTTTGGAGCGTGGGCTGCTATGATTCGCCGTCAACTGATCAATTTCCAAAACCGCAGCGTCGATGTCCGTGTCGGATTGGGCGCGTTCGAGGAGTTGTCGCGCATGTTTGCCTCGGCTGTGGGCAAGCCTAAGCGCGCGATGGTCGTTTGGAACGACGCCACATCCGAGCGTTTTGGTGAGGTCGTCGAGCATGCGCTGGTCGACGCCGGTTTTGCCGTGTCGCTGCTAGTCCTCGAGGTTTCGCCTGCTGGTGCCACGCTGGCCGATGCCGATGCGATCTTTGGCGCCCTGTCTGCCAACGGCGTTACCTGCGACGATCTGGTTGTCGCCGTTGGCGATGCCGCAACCTGCTCGGTTGTTAGCTGGTGCGCCAACCAGTGGTGCGGTCGCACCGAGTGCGCGCTGCTGCCGACGACCTTCGACGCCATGCTCACGGTCGCGACGACCATGAAGCCGCTCGTCGCCTCGTCGGCCAATGCGCTTCCCGCCATCGCGTTCCGTCCCGAACCGGGCTTGGTCGTGTGTGACCTCGACCTTGTTCGCGAGGCGGACCCCGAGGACCTCAAGCTCGGCTATGTGGTACTTGTTGGCACCATGCTTTCGAGCAGTAAGTCCCGCTGGAATCAGTTTACTGAGACCGTCCCCGAGATTCTCGCGGGCGAGGAGGTCGCGCTCGTCAATGCCGTTCAATGGTCTCAGACTGCCCGCAAGGACGTACTGATGGCCACGAACCCGAGTGCTCGCCATGCGCTCGATTTTGGCAAGACGGGGGAGCGTACCCTGCGCGCCTGCTTGGGCGATGCGGCTTCGCAGGTCCCTGCCTATCAGCTGTTATCCGAGGGCATGCGCTTTGAGGCGCGCCTAGCACATGATGCCTGCGACTTCGATATCGATTACGTCTTTGAGGTCGATGACTGCCTGGAGGACTTTGGTATCGAGGAACTTGCCTTCGATCTGGAGCCTACCGCATATATCGAGGAGTTCCGCAGGCAGCAGTTCGCCCGCTCAAACCGTAGCATGTTGCCGCTGCCCGCGGCACTCGGCGCCATTCGTCTAACGAGCGTTGAGGACGAGGTTCTTGAGCGCCATGTTCACGCCTACTTGGCTTCTCGCAAAGAACTTCTCTAAGATTTATTGACATCCATCGTCTTTCGTATCATGTTGAGGGGCGGGTTTTCAATCGGTTGCGGATCGCATGCGATTCCGTCGTTCGGTTGAGACCCGTCCCGCACTTTTTGAGACAATAAGAAAGGAATCTGCATGTCTGAGTTTGCTGCCGGTCCTGCCGGTCGTATCGAACGTGTCCGTGCCCTGATGGTCGAGCGCGGCTACGACGCCATCGTGGTACGCGACGAGGCCAATCTTCGTTGGCTCACGGGCGTGAAGGGCGTCTTCGACTACACCTTCGAGTTCCCGCACGCGGCGTTTATTACGGCTGACCAGTGCCTGTTCCATACCGACTCGCGCTACCTCAACAGCTTTGAGGAGAACACGCCCGCCGGCAGCCCCTGGGTCTACGACATGGACGAGGGCACCATCCCCGGTTGGGTCGCCGGCAAGATTGCGGCCAACAAGTGCCGCGTCTGCGCTGTCGAGGACGACATGCAGATCAACTTCTACCAGGGTATTCAGCGTGGTCTGGAGGACCGTTCCGTCGCCTGCATGTTGCCGCTGATGCATGACGACATCCGCAAGATGCGCGCCATCAAGGACGCCGAGGAGATCGAGCTCATGCGCCATGCGCAGTCGATCACCGATGCCGCCTTCCAGCATATGCTCGGCTTTATTAAGCCTGGTATGACCGAGAAGCAGGTTCGCAACGAGCTCGAGAACTTTATGTTCGCCAACGGCGCCGACAGCTTGGCCTTCGGCTCCATCGTGGCAAGCGGCCCCAATACCGCCAACCCGCATGCCGTGCCGAGTGACCGCGTGATCGAGAAGGGCGACTTCGTCCTCATGGATTACGGTGCGGGCTACTGCGATTATCGTTCCGACATGACGCGCACCGTCGTGATGGGCGAGCCTACCCAGGAGCAGCTCGACCTGTACGCGCTCGTGCGCCGCACCCACGAGGAGTGCGTCGCCGCCATCCATCCGGGCGTCGAGGGTAACGACATTTTCAAGCTTTCCAAGAAGATCATCGGCGATGCCGGCTATGGCGATTACTACAACCATGGCCTGGGCCACGGCGTGGGCATCGACATCCATGAGCTGCCCAACTTCAACCGTAGCAAGAACACCATCGAGGTCGGCTCGGTTATCACCATGGAGCCCGGCGTGTATCTGCCCGGTGTGGGCGGCGTGCGTCTGGAGGACTACGGCGTGGTCACCGAGAACGGCTACGAGCCCTTCACCAAGACCCCGCACGACCTGCACGTCATCGATTGCTAGCCCATTTCGATAGATTTTTGGGGCGGGGCGTCCGGATCGATTCGGACGCCCCGCGTTCTCTTTTTATGCGCTCGCTGCAGGCGCCGTCAGCAAGTGTATAATTTCGGTCGTATGTAATTTGGACGCTTGTGCGTTCTGCCCATAACAAGAAAGGTCGCTATGCCTACCATTTCTACCGCCGACTTCAAGAACGGCCTCGGTCTCCGCATCAAGGACAAGGTCTACACCATCGTCGAGTTCCAGCATGTCAAGCCGGGCAAGGGCGGCGCGTTTGTGCGCTACAAGACCCGCGACATCAAGAGCGGCCGTGTCGTCGAGAACACCTGCAACGCCGGCACCAAGTTCGAGAGCGTCATGCTCACCACCCGTGAGTTCCAGTACCTCTACAACGATGGCGCCGACTACATCTTCATGGACAACGAGACCTATGAGCAGGTTCCCGTTCCCGAGGACATGGTGGGCGAGAACTCCAAGTGGCTGCGCGAGAACGACATCTGCCAGCTGCTCTTTGCCGACGATGAGCTCATGGGCGTGACCCCGCCGATGTTCATCGAGACCACCATCGTCCAGACCGACCCGGGCTTTAAGGGCGACACCGTCCAGGGTTCCACCAAGCCGGCCACGATCGACACCGGCGCTGTCATCCAGGTCCCCATGTACCTCAACGAGGGCGAGGTCATCAAGGTTGACACCCGCGACGGCAAGTTCGTCTCCCGCGTCTAGCACCAACTCTTCTAGGAGGACTCATGCCCCAGGAAATCAAGATTGACGGCATCGGCATTTCGCCCGATGTTCTGACCGCCATCGTTTCGCGCGCCGTGTCGGATGTCGAGGGCATCGCCTCCGTTGGCGTCAAGGACCTTGCCACCAACCTTGTCTCCATGATGCTCTCGTCCAAGGCCCCGGCTTCCGAGCCGGCGGTCGAGGCCGAGGTCATCGGCGACAAGCTCGTACTCACCGTGCGTGTCGTGGTGTTCTTTGGCTATCCGTTCAAGAAACTCGCCGAGGCCGTTCGCGCCGCCGTGGTCGCCGCCATCGATGCCCAGGTTGGCGTTGAGGTCGAGCGCGTTGACATTTGCATCGACGGCCTCGTTTTCCCCAAGGAGTAACCTTTGAGCCTTAAGGTTTATCGCGGGCGCACGCTTGCCCGCAGTCAGGCGCTTCAGCTTCTGTTCCAGGCCGAGGCCACGGACGGCCCGCTCGAGCGCGTCCTCGAGGGTGATTTCCTGATCTCGAAGGGTCCCCTCGACCCCTATGCGCTGGAGCTGTGCCGCGGTGCCTACGAGCATATCGACCGCATCGACTGTGCTCTGCGCTCTGTTGCCAAGAACTGGGATCTTATGCGCATGCCCGGCGCCGACCGCAACCTGCTGCGTATCGCCGTTTACGAGATGCGTTTCCTCACCGACGAGGAGGTCTCGGACGCCATCGTGATCAACGAGGCTGTCGAGCTTGCCAAGGCCTATGGCACCGACCAGTCCGCGTCGTTCGTCAACGGCGTGCTGGGCAAGATCGCTCGCAGCGAGGAGCTGCCGGGCGAGGACCTGTACCAGGAGCTGCTGGCCGAAGATCGCGCTCGCGAGGAGGCGCAGGCTGCCGAGGCTGCCGCCAAGGTTGCGGTTGCCCAGGCTGAGGCTGGCGTGCTGGCCGAGGATGCGGACGCCGCCGAGGCTGTTGTCGACTCCGTCGAGGAGTAGCCATGCCAGAGGGTTCCGTCCGCAATTTCGACGAGATCTCGGACCGCTTGGACCAGATCATCGCTACCGTTCGCTCCAAGGATACCTCCTTGGAGCGTTCACTCGATTTGTTTGACGAAGCGATTGAGCTGGGCTCCCGCGCGGTCGATATGGTCGACAAGTTTGAGTTGACGCCGCGTGAGGCCGACAAGCTCGAGCAGGAATACGATGAGGATGCAGCAAACGAATCCCAGGATAGCTAGGCCGCATCTCCGGATACGAATGGTTGATGGCATTCATGAAACGCGTGCGTCTTGATGACGAACTGATTTCACAGGGCATCTGCGCCGATCGCGCGGATGCCCTTCGCACTCTTATGGCCGGCTTGGTCTCGAGTGGCGGTGAGCGCTTGACTTCGCCGGGCCTTAAGGTGACCCCGGGTCTGCCGTTGCACATGAAGGGGCGCATTCCATATGTTGGCCGCGGCGGTCTTAAGCTCGAAGGCGCGCTTGATGCGTTTGGTATCAATCCGACGGGCCTTGCCTGTCTGGATGTGGGCTGCTCTACCGGCGGCTTTACCGATTGCCTGCTCAAGCGCGGAGCTGAGACCGTTGTCTCGGTGGACGTGGGTCGCGCCCAGTTCGATTGGTCGTTGCGTCAGGACGATCGCGTGACGCTGCATGAGCGCACAAACGTGACGCAGCTGCCTGAGCTTGGCTATGCCGGCGCCATCGACCTGGCAGTGTGTGATGTCTCGTTTACCAGCATCGCGAATATTATCGATGCGGTGCTGGCATGCCTGGCGCCTACGGGTGCATTCTGCACGCTCGTAAAGCCGCAGTTTGAGGCTCCGGCGGCGTTGGTGGGTGAGGGCGGCATTGTGACCGATCCCGCCGTGCGCCGCGATACGCTCGTGGCGGCGGTTGAACTCTTTGCTGCCAAGGGGCTGTTCCCGGTCGATGTGTGCGTGTCACCCATTCATGGTGCCAAGGGCAACGTTGAGTTTTTCCTGTACGGCACGAGGTTCGCCCCCGGTGAACGCACCGACGACGAGCTGAAATCCAAGGTATCGGTTTTGAGCGAGAAAGCTGCAACGCTATGAAGGTCTTTCTGGTTCCCAATTACTACAAGCAAGAGGCGGTCGAGAGCGGCCTGATGCTCGAGCTTTGGCTGACGCGCCAGGGCTATGAGGTCGCATGGGCTGCCGACCAGCGATCGAAGATTCAAAGCACGCCTCATATTGACGGCTCCGATCTGGTCATTACGCTCGGCGGTGACGGTACGTTGCTGCGCGCTGCCCGCATCCTCAACCATCGCGAGATTCCTATCCTCGGTCTTTCCTATGGTCACCTGGGCTTTTTAACTGCTGCGAGCCCCGAGGAGCGCGACATTCTGCAGGTCGTGAGCGACGCCCTTTCCGGCGAGCTGCACGTGAGCCGTCGCGCCACCATCGCCGCGGATATCGTGTCCGTGCGCGAAGACGGTACGAAGGATGTCGTGCGCACCTTCGCCCTCAACGACATGGCGCTTACGCGCGGCCCCCTGTCCGATATGGTCGAGTTTGACATCACGGTGTCGGGCCACCATATCGATCGACTGCGTGGCGACGGCGTGGTCGTGTCCACGGCGACTGGTTCTACGGGTTACGCGCTCAGTGCCGGTGGCCCCATCGTGAGCCCCGACTATACGGGCATGGTCTGCGTACCCATTGCGCCGCACACCATTCAGGCCCGTGCCTTCTTGACTTCGCCGAGTGATGTCGTCGAAATCTTTATGTCCGATGATCGCCCGAGCGTGCCGGCGATCGCCATCGATGGACAGTTTATTACCTGCGATGGCACGGTCGAGAGCGTGGCTGTGCGTCGCGGTCCCGGTGATGTGCTGCTGCTGGATTACGGCCCCGAGAGCTTCTATAACTCGGTGAGCCGTGTGTTCTACGGAGTGCGTCATGATCGATGAGCTGCAGGTTTCTAACATTGCACTCATTCGCGAGGCGACGTTGGTGCCGAGTGCCGGCCTGACTGTCCTGACCGGCGAGACCGGTGCCGGCAAGACCGCGCTGCTCTCGGCCCTCAAACTTATTTTGGGCGAGCGCGCGGATTCGTCGACGGTGCGCGAGGGCGAGGCGCTCGCGAGCGTCGAGGCACGACTCTTCGACGGGCCGCACGACACGGAGGGTTTTACCGTGCAGCGCAGCCTTTCTGCCGAGGGCCGCAGCCGTGTGAAGATTGACGGCCGCATCGCCAGTGTGCGCGAGCTTTCGGAGCGCGTCGGCGTGATGATGGATCTGTGCGGCCAGCACGAGCACCAGCGCTTACTCGATCCGGTGCATCACGTTGCGATGGTCGATGCGTGGGCGGGACGCTCTGCGCTCGAGGCGCTTGATGCGTACCGCGCCTGCTTTAAGGCATCGCGCGCTGCCGCCAAGGAGGTTCGACGTGTTGAAGAGGCCTCGCGTGCGCAGGGGAGCCGCGTCGAGGAGGCGCGCTTTGCCCTCGAGCGCATCGGCGAGGTCGACCCCAAACCGGGCGAGTATGAGGAACTCGAGGAACTGCTGCCGCGCTCCGAACATGCCGAGGTACTGGTTGCCACAGCTAACGATGCCCATGCATCGCTTGCCTCCGAAGGGGGAGCGCTCGACGCCGTGAACAGCGCCGTGGCAGAACTTTCCCGCATGGCTACCGTCGATCGCAAACTCGGCGACATTGCCGATGCGCTTTCGGATGCCTGTATCTCCCTTGAGGATTGCGCGAACGAGCTTCGTTCCTATCGCGATGGCGTCGCCTTCGACCCGCGCGAGCTCGCTCGCATGCGTGAGCGGTATTCCGACCTCAAGGGTCTGTTGCGTCAGTGGGGTCCCACTATGGACGATGTTTTTGCCATGCGCGATCGCTCGCAAGAACTGCTGTCCCTGGTCGATGATGGCGATGAGCAGATCAAAAAGGCGCGTGAGGCACTCGGGAGCGCCGAGCGCGAGTTGTTTGCCGCTGCCAAGGCACTTAAGCGTGCTCGCAATACGGCGGCCCCGCGCTTCTGCCACGAGGTCGGCCGCCAGATGGCTCGCTTGGAGATGGGTAGTGCCGAGCTCGTCTGGGAGTCGCGCGATCTTCCCCGTGCTGAGTGGACGCCCGTTGGTCCTTCGAGCTACGAGCTGCTATACCGCAGCGGTGCCGGCTTGACGCCACGTCCCCTGCGCCGCATTGCGTCGGGCGGCGAGCTCAGCCGCGTCATGCTGGCAAGTAAGGTTGTCCTCGGTAACGCGGACGGTGTCGATACGCTGGTGTTTGACGAGGTCGATGCTGGTGTCGGTGGCTCCACGGCGCGTGCACTCGCGGGCGTGCTGGCAGATCTCGCCTCTACGCATCAGGTGATTGTCGTAACCCACTTGGCGCAGGTCGCCGTCATGGCCGACAAGCATTATGTTGTCAGCAAGGAACCAGGCGATGTTCCCCAGACGCATTTGGACGAGGTAACCGGCGAAGCGCGTACCGCCGAGATCGCCCGCATGTTGAGCGGCGATCAGTCCGAGGCAAGCCTGGCGCACGCCAAACAGATGCTTGCGGAGGCGCGTGCCTAGGCCGAGCCGCCACATGTATGTCCAATCCGGCCGCCACGAAACGGGTCCATCTACTACGTTTGGCAGGGCATCGGCAACCACGCCAAGAATTGCAAAAAGAAAACCGCAGGTAGAACGCCTGCGGTTTTCTCTATTTTGGGTGTATGGTTGGCGCTTGAGGTTAAAACGTAGTAGATGGGCGGATTTCGTGGCGAGGGGCGTCTATCGGCTCCCCAATTTACCTACTCAACGACCTTATCCGGCTGGATGAGCTCCTCGTAGTAGCTGATATGCTCACGCGCGTCTTCAATCTCGGGCAGCAGGAAGTTGTAGATGACTTCGATGATCATCGTGGCACTGATCTTGGAGAACGCAAAGTCGCCTGTCGTCAGCAGCGCTTCGTGGTTGACGGTATTAAAAGTGTAGTCTGCCAGGCGCGCGAGCGGGGATTTACTGTCGCTGCTGATGACGACTACGGTTGCGCCGCAGTTGCGAGCCGCTTTTGCCATGCGATTCAGTCGGCGCGATTTGCCGGAGTTTGAGATTAGCACGATGACGTCACCCGGGCGCAACGTGAGCGCAAAGCCGATTGATGTCTCGCTGATGGTGCTCGCCATGCAGCGCAGGCCCAGCTGCGAAAACTTAAACGTCGCATCGAGCGCGACCGCGTTCGTATTGCCCACAGCTGCAAACTCAATAACCCCTGCATGCTTAAGGGCATGCACAACAGCCGCCAGCGTATCGTGGTCGATGCCGTCGATGGTCGCATTAAGCTCGCTCACCTTGGCAGCCAGGATGTTCTTGAGGCTCTGCTCCATATTGTCGAGCGAGACCTCGTCAGTCAGGCCCTCGTTACGCTGGCTTTCCAAATCCCTCGCCAACGAAAACTGAAAGCTGCGGAAGCTACCAAAGCCAAGCTTGCGGCAGAAGCGCGAAACGGTCGCCTCGGACGTGGCGGCGGCGCGCGAGAGCTGAGCGGCCGTGAGGCGTGGCGCCTCGGACTGGTGCTCCAATATATAGTCGACAATGCGCTGCTCGGACTCGCTGTATCCCTGATGGGTACTAATGAGGGAAAGTGCGCTCTTGCTACTATCGGTCATGGATGGCTCCTGGTTGGCATGAAAATCTAATTTGATTCGCAATGCCATAGTATACGGGCATTTTCAATTACAAGATACACCTTGCCGTTTCAAGTGTTGATGGTAAACTTTCACTTACCGTTTACAGTTATGAAAGAACCTTTCACCGGAGAATTGCACCTTGTCTCTTCTCACGCGGACGGTAGGTTGGTATCTTTCAGTTGTGGAAAAACGCGCATCGAAGCGCGTGTAGGGGAGCGCCCGCGGGCGCTGTACTCAAGAAGGAGGGACACATGGCTAAGTTTGACATCATCGCCGCGACCGGTTGCCCGACCGGCATTGCGCACACCTTCATGGCGAAGGAGGCGCTGGAGAAGGCAGCTGCCGAGCGCGGTCTGACCATTAAGGTCGAGACTCATGGCCAGGTCGGTGTCGAGAACGAGCTCACCAAGAGTGAGATCGCTGGTGCCAAGGCCGTCGTCGTCGCAGCCGACAAGGATGTCCAGGCTGAGCGTTTCGCCGGCAAGCCCATGGTTTCCGTTGGTGTTTCCAAGGCCCTGTCCGTTGAGGCCGCCGGTAAGTTGATTGACCGCGCGCTCGCCGCCAAGGGCGACGACACGGTTGCGGCTGCTGCCGATGTCGAGGACGAGGTCGAGGAGAAGGAGTCCATCGGCCACATCATCTACAAGCACCTCATGAACGGCGTCAGCCACATGCTGGTCTTCGTCGTTGCCGGTGGTGTTCTGACCGCCGTTTCGTTCCTGTGGGGCATTACGTCCTTCGATTCGACGGCGTCTGACTACAACAGCTTTGCTGCGATGCTCAAGATCATCGGCGGCATCGCCATGAACCTCATGGTTCCGGTGCTTTCAGCCTATATCGCCGAATCCATCGGCAAGCGCCCGGCGCTCGTCCCCGGCTTTGTTGCCGGTATGATCGCCATCCAGGGCCTGCCTGTTAACGCCGAGACCGGCATGATCGACGCCGGTGGCGCCGGCGTGGGCTTCGGCTTCCTGGGCGGCATCGTCGGCGGCTTCCTCGCCGGTTATGTCATCCTGCTGCTCGAGAAGGTCTTTGCCGGTCTGCCCAAGAACCTGGACGGCCTCAAGGCTATCTTCCTGTACCCGCTGTTCTCGACGGCTATCGTCGGCCTGGTCATGCTCGGCATTTCCGGCCCCATGGCTGCCATCAACACCGCCATGATGGACTTCCTCAAGGGCCTGTCCGCCTCTGGCGCCGTTGTGCTGGGTCTTGCCATCGGCTGCATGTGCGCCTTTGACATGGGCGGCCCGGTCAACAAGGCTGCTTACGTTACCGGGACCGCTATGCTCACCGAGGCACTGGCCGCCGGTGTTGGCACCGATACCTACAACTTCGGCACCAACTTCATGGCTGCCGTTTCCGCCGCCTGCATCGTTCCGCCGCTGATCACCACCTTCGCCGTCGTTGTCGGCAAGAAGTACTTCAGCCAGGAGGATCACGACGCCGGTGTAGTCAACCTCATCCTTGGTTGCACCCACATCACCGAGGGCGCCATTCCGTTCATGACCAAGAACATCTGGCCCGTCATGCCCATCATGATGCTCGGTTCCTCTATCGCTTCGATCCTGACCATTATGTTCAACGTTCACGATCCGGCGCCTCACGGTGGCTTCCTGGTCCTGCCCGTTGTCGAGAACGGTCCGCTGTGGGTCCTCGCGATCCTCATCGGCGCTGTGGTCGGTGGTATCCTGTTCGTGGCCTTCAAGAAGTACGACTTCGAGAAGAACCAGAAGGCCGCTCCTGTAGCCAAGCCCGTTGAGGCCCCCAAGGCCGAGGCTGCCGACTTCGTGAAGGTCGAGAATGTCTTTGTCGCCGAGGACTTCGCTTCTCGTGACGAGGCTCTGAGCTTCGTTTCCAACCAGGCCGTCAAGGCCGGTATCGCAAGCGACGCCGACGCCGTGATGAACGCCTTCCTGGCCCGCGAGGCCGAGGGCACCACGGGCATGATGGAGGGCTTCGCCATCCCGCATGCCAAATCCGACGCCATTACCGAGGCTGCCGTCATCGTCGTCAAGGACGAGTCCGGCGTGACCGGCTGGGACACCATGGACGGCGCTCCCGTCAACGTGGCTATTGCCCTGCTTATCCCGGGTGCACAGGCCGGCACCACGCACCTCAAGATCCTGTCCAAGGTTGCCGAGGCGCTCATGGACGAGGACTTCCGTGCCACCGTCAAGGGTTCCACCGACGCCGCCAAGATCGCCAAGACGATCAACGCCCGCCTGGTCTAATCCCACAACACGCGAATAGCATCGCCCCCTGTATATAAGGCGGAGTCCCTCCCCAGGGTCTCCGCCTTTTTCATCCCCAAATAAGTTGCGGTGAAATAAGGACTGTTTAAACGATTCAACCCCAAATTCAGTCCCTATTTCACCGCAACTTATAAAAGGGCATAGAGGGGGCCGCCTATCGAGTCCTTGTCGCGAACAGATCATCAGCCAGAATTCCTTTCAGCCGACATTACTTTGGACCGACTGAGTTTCCGCAGCTTGCTCGCCCACAGGGGCCCGCGCGCGGCCTGTGAGATTTATCGCGAGTTCCGCACGAGCCGAAGAGCACTTAATGTGCTCTTCGTGCGAGCAGGACTGTAGAGCAGGAAATCTCACAGGCCGCGCACGGGCCCCTGTGGGCGAGCAAGCGGACGACAAACACATCTGTCCAATAATTCGTCTGAAACACAATGAAAAACCGTTTGATGTGAGTTAATATAAACAACGTCGTGAATCTGACTCCTGCCACATGCATGACAGGGGTTAAACACAAAAAAGGAGTCAACTATGGTTTCTGAGAAGGCTACCCTCGTTAATCCTCAGGGTCTGCACATGCGTCCGGCTGGTCTGTTCGCCTCCACCATGGGCAAGTACGCCTGTGACGTGACGGTCGTCACCCCCGAGAAGGAGGTCAACGGCAAGTCCCCGATGGCCCTCATGGCTGCTGGTATCCCCTGCGGCACCGAGGTCGAGGTCAAGTGCGACGGCGCTGACGAGGCCGAGGCTCTGGCTGCTGCCATCGAGCTCATCAAGAGCGGTCTTGGCGAGTAGAACTCAAACGGGTCGCATGTTGAACAACTAAGTTCATATTTGGGGGCGCAGTGACCTGTTGTAAGGTAGCTGCGCTCTTTTGTCATGGATATGGCAAAACGCTTTATCACATGACACGGAGAGAGGAATGGGAATGTATCAGGGAGTCAACGCTTCCGAGGGCATCGGTATCGGCACCGTCATGGTTGCCGTCGATCCCGACTTGACGTTTGAGCCGCACGAGGTTGCTGATTCGGCAGCAGAGAAGGAGCGCTATCAGTCCGCTCTTTCGGTCTTCTGCGAGAAGACCCAGGCTCAGGCCGACCACATGAAGGAGACGGTGGGCGAGGCTGAGGCCGAGATCATGAGCGGACACATTGTCCTGGCTCAGGACCCGGGCATGACCGACGCCATCAACGCCGCCATTGACGGAGGTACCTGCGCCGAGCAGGCGCTCATGGACACCTCGACCATGTTCGAGAACATGTTCCTGTCCATGGACGACGAGATGTTCCGTCTGCGTGCGGCCGACATCGCCGACATCCGCACCGGTATTCTGGCCGAGTTGCTGGGCAAGGAGGTCGTCGACCTCTCCGTCCTGCCCGAGAACACCGTCGTTGTCGTGCACGACCTCACGCCGTCCATGACCGCCACGATCGATAAGGCCCACGTTGCCGGTATCGTCACCGAGACCGGTGGCCGCACGTCGCACTCCGCGATCATTGCGCGCGCCCTCGAGATCCCGGCTGTCCTTTCGGTTTCCAACAGCTGCACCGCGCTGCGCAACGGTATGACCGTTGTCGTCGACGGTGGCAAGGGTATCGTCGAGGCCGATCCCGACGAGGAGACGCTCGCCGCCTACACCGCTAAGGCCGAGGCCTTCGCTGCCGAGAAGGCAGCCCTCGAGGCCTTCCGTGGCAAGCCGTCCGTGACTGCCGATGGCATCAAGAAGATCATCGCCTGCAACATCGGTAACCCCGATGACGTGCCCAACGCGCTCGATCACGACGCCGAGGCCATCGGTCTGTTCCGCTCCGAGTTCCTGTTCATGGACTCCGCTGAGCTTCCTTCCGAGGAGGAGCAGTTCAACGCCTACCGTAAGGTCGCCAGCGCGCTCAAGGGTGCTCCGGTCATCATCCGCACGCTCGATGTGGGTGGCGACAAGGAGATTCCGTATCTGCATATGGTCAAGGAAGACAACCCCTTCATGGGCTTCCGCGCCGTGCGTTACTGCCTGGCCAATCCCGACCAGTACAAGGTCCAGCTCCGCGCTCTGCTGCGCGCTAGCGCCTTCGGTGACGTCAAGATCATGATCCCGCTCGTCACCTGCGTCGAGGAGGTCTTGGCTGTCAAGGAGCTCGTCGAGCAGTGCAAGGCCGAGCTGACCGAAGAGGGTCGCAAGTTCAACGAGAACATCGAGGTCGGCATCATGGTTGAGACGCCTGCCGCTTCGCTGCTCGCAGACCGTCTTGCCGAGGTTGCCGACTTCTTCTCCATCGGCACCAACGACCTGATCGGCTACACCATGTGCGCCGACCGTGGCAACGACACCATCTCCAACCTGTACCAGGTTTACTATCCCGCCGTGCTCCGCTCGCTCAAGAACATCATCGAGAGCGGCGTGAAGGCCGGCATCATGGTCGGTATGTGCGGCGAGGCCGCTGCCGATCCGCTGCTCGAGCCGCTGCTGATCAGCTGGGGCCTGGAGGAGTTCTCGATGAGCGCTCCGTCGATCCTGCGCGCCCGCAAGACCATCAGCCAGTGGACCAAGGCCGAGTGCGACGAGCTCGCCGAGAAGGCGCTCGCCTGCAACACCGCCGCCGAGGTCAAGGCACTGCTCGAGTCCGCAGCTCGCTAATTTGGTATCAGAGGTAACCGCGTGGTTGGAATGGGCCGGCCACGCGGCCCTCACATATACAGGGGGTACTGTAAATGTTCTACACGCTAACCGCTAACCCGGCTGTCGACATGACGGTTTCGAGCTCTCCGCTCGAGCCCGACGAGAACGTCCGCACCGGCTCGGCCAGCTACACGGCTAACGGCAAGGGCCTCGACGTGTCCTTCGCCTTTAAGAAGATGGGCGTCGACACCGTCGCGCTCGGCTTCTTCGCCGGCTTCACGGGCAAGTTTATCGTCGAGGAGGTCATGAACCTGGGTTGCCTCTGCCGCCCGGTCTGGACCGACGGTATCACGCGCATTAACACCTACGTCAACGATGGCCAGCACGAGTACGGCATCCTGAACCCGGGTGCTCCTATTACGCCGCAGCACCAGGAGGAGCTCTACAACATCCTGGATACCGCGGGCGATCTTGAGTGCCTGATCGTCTCCGGATCCGTGCCTCCCAAAGCTACGCCCGACTTCCTGGCTCAGGTCATGGAGCACGCTCAGGCTCGTGGCGCCGACGTCGTCCTGGACCTGTCCTCCGACAAGCTCAAGGAGCTCGCTCACAAGAAGCCGCTGCTCATCAAGCCGAACCATCACGAGATGAAGGCCATCTTCGGCGTGCCGGTCGACACCGACGACGAGGTTCGCGTTGCCATGAAGATGGCTCACGACGCTGGCGTTCAGAACGTGCTGCTCACCCGTGGTAGTCGCGGTGACGCTTACTTCTCCAACGGTGAGGACATCTGGTACGCCAAGCGTGAGTTCAACATCAAACTGGTTTCTTCCGTCTGCGCCGGCGACTGCACCCTCGCTGCGTTCCTGCACAAGTGGTACAGGGATCGCGACAACGTCGAGGAGGCCATGAAGCTTGCTATGGCCACCGGCGCCAACGTTGCCGAGTCCGTCGGCATCGGCGACTTCGGTCACGTCGACGAGTACAGCAAGCGCGTTGCCGTTCGCAAGCTCGATCGTCAGTAATCGAAACGCGACATATTCGTGCGTATGCGGCGCCCCGGTTTCGGCCGGGGCGCCTTTTTTGTTCCGTCATGGGGGAGAGGTGTCCTGCCGTGCTTCATCGCTTCCACACCGTTCACCGAGTTGTTGTAGCCTTTTACCGATGCGTGGAATATACTTTCATTAGCACGTTGCTTCGTGAAAGGAACATTCATGATTTACACGCTCACTGCAAATCCCGCCATTGACTACAACATTGCCTGCGACGGTCTTTCCGCCAACACAGTCACGCGTACCCGCAACGCGGTCTACACGCCCAACGGCAAAGGTCTTAACGTCTCGTTCACTCTCGATCACTACGGTGTCGACACCACGATCCTGGGCTTCTTCGCTGGCTTCTCGGGCGAGTTCATCGTCAAGGGCGCCGAGGCCCTGGGCGTGCCCGTCAAGCCCGTGTGGACCGACGGCATCACGCGCGTCAACGTGTTCCTCAATGCCGGCCCCGACACCGAGTACAACATGGTCAACGCCGGTGCCGCCATCAACGAGGCCAACGAGCAGGAGATGTTTGAGCTCATCGATTCGCTCGATGACCTGACCTGCCTGGTCATCAGCGGCTCGCTGCCCCCCAACACTTCCGAGGGCTTCCTGGCCGAGGTCCTGCGCCGCGTCAAGGCTAAGGGGGCCGAGTTCGTCCTCGACATCTCGAGCCATCAGCTGGCAGACCTCATTGCCATGGAGCCGCTGCTGATCAAGCCCAATGACGATGAGCTGCTCGATATCTTTGGCATTAAGGTGAGCGGTGGCGACGATGAGTCTGTCAAGGGCGCTATGGCCGCGCTGCACGCCAAGGGCGCCAAGAACGTGCTGCTGACCCTTGGTGGCGATGGCGCGTACTTCTCCAACGGCGAGCATATCTGGTTTGCCAACCGCACCTTTGAGGTCAAACTGCTGTCGACCGTCTGCGCCGGCGATTCCTCGCTCGCTGCCTTCCTGTCCGTGTGGCACGACGCCCCCGAGCGTGTTGAGGACGCCCTGCGCCTGTCGATGGCCACCGGCGCCAACGTGGTCGAGTGCCCCGGTCTGGGCGATTTTGCCAAGGTGGACGAATATAAGAAGCACATCGAGGTTCGCCAGGTTTGCTAGCCGCATCGATACATCGTTGCCGAACACCCGCTTTGGATTACCAGGGCGGGTGTTTTTTGCGCGCTGAACGTATGTGGCGTCTGCTGTCTCGTTTTATCGAATTGACGACGCGATTGCGTGTGCGCGCTTTCTCGTTTCTTGTTAGACTTTTTGAGAACCATCGATTAACGCTCACAAGTGCAGGAGGCCATAGGCATGTGCAATGTTTCGCTCAACGGTACGCAACCGTCCGATGCCTCCCTGCGCGTCCTGCGCGCGCTTGAGGCGGCTGGTCTTGAGGCTTGGTACGTAGGCGGTTGGGTGCGCGACGCCCTGATGGGGCGCCCCAGCCACGATGTTGATATGTGCTGTAGCGGCCTGTGGCAGGAGTCCAAAGCGGCGCTCGAGGCCGCTGATATCGCGGTCGTGGAGTCGGGCATTAAATTTGGCGGAATCACGGCTATTTCCGATGGCGAGCGTATCGAGGTCACCACGTACCGCCTGGATGGCTTTTACACCGATGGGCGCCATCCTCAGAGTGTGGAGCGTGCCGCCTCGCTCGAGGACGATCTGGCGCGCCGCGACTTTACCGTCAACGCTATGGCCTGGCATCCCGAGCGCGGGCTTGTCGACCGCTACGACGGCCAGGGTGATCTGGAGCGCAAGCTGATTCGCGCTGTCGGTGATCCCAAGCGTCGCTTTAACGAGGACGCCCTGCGCATGCTGCGTGCGGTGCGCTTTGCCTGCCGTCTGGACTTTATGATTGAGCCCGAGACTAAGCGTGCGCTTGCCGAGTGCGCGCCGCTGCTCGATGCCGTGGCGCGCGAGCGTGTGGGTATTGAGCTCGAGGGCATTCTTTCGACCGGTCATGGGGGAGACGCGATGCTTCGCTATCCCGAGCTCATCTGTGCCGCTGTGCCCGAGTTGGCAGCGGGTCGCGGGTTTGATCAGCGAAGTGTCTACCATGCGTTTAACGTCTACGAGCATATCGCCCGTGTGCTGACAGTGGCAGGGGAGCTGGCGCTGTGCGACGGCGTCGCGCCATCGTCGAGCCTTATGTGGGCGGCGTTTTTGCACGATGTCTCCAAGCCCGAGTGCTTTACGGTCGATCACGCCGGCAGCGGACACTTCTACGGTCATCCCGAGCTCGGCGCCAAGAAAGCGCGCGTCACTATGGATCGCCTGGCTCTCTCGCACGACCTGGTGCACGACGTGTGCCTGCTCATCAAATATCACGACAAACCGCTGCGTCCCGAGCGATCCTGCCTGCTCAATATGATGTGTGCGCTTTCTGGCGAGGGCGTCGACACGGCCCGTCTGATTGACGAGCTCATGGACCTTAAGCGTGCTGACACGCTCGGCAAGGCCCCGTCGTGCTTCTATTACGTTGAGACGATTGAGGAAATGCGCGCGATGGCGCACGAGCTGCTGAAGGCAGGGGAGCCCTATACGCTCAAGATGCTCGCCATCAACGGCGGCGACCTGATCCGTGCCGGTGTGAAGCCGGGGCCCGAGCTAGGCCAGCTACTCAACGCCGCTCTCGACGCCGTGATCGATGACAACATCCCCAACGATCGCGAAGCTCTTTTGGTCCATCTCAACTTGAATTAGCTACCCAGTTTACCTGCGTGTTCCATAACCTGCCGACAATTTTTCGGCAATTTGGAATTTCTTCTTGCGCTGACGTTTTTTGTCCCGTAATATATTTCCTCGAAGCACGGCAGTGCAGATGTCATGTGGCCCGTTCGTCTAGCGGTTTAGGACGCCGCCCTCTCAAGGCGGAGATCACCAGTTCGAATCTGGTACGGGCTACCACTTCTTTTCTGCTGAGGCTTATGGCCCGTTCGTCTAGCGGTTTAGGACGCCGCCCTCTCAAGGCGGAGATCACCAGTTCGAATCTGGTACGGGCTACCACGCATTTGATACCCGGGCTTCCCATGGAAGGCCGGGTTTTTTATTTTCAAACAACCGTCTGCAATTCCCGTTTGAACCAGAGCTTTGCGTTCTGTCCATGGTCCTTGCGGGTACAATATCCAAGATATTTTGACTGTTAGAAGGAGTCTCATGACGGAGTCCTCTCAGCATACGTCTAAGCCCCAGGTCGAGGTTGAGGCCTCGGGCGGAGATGACAATAAGAGCGCACGCCGCGGCGCCATCTTCATCGGCGTCGTGCTGGTGGGTTATATCGTCTATCTGGTGGTAACCGGGCAGATGGGGCAGTTCTGGGCCGCAATGTCGAGCGTCCAGGCGCCATGGCTCGTTGTTGCGTGTCTTTGCATGTTCATGTATCTGTTCTTTGGCATTGTGGCCTATGCGATCGCCGTCTGGCTCGACCCATATTCGCCCGTCGGTATCCGCGACCTGATTTCGGTCGAGGCGAGTGGCATCTTCTTTGGCAACCTCACGCCCATGATGATGGGCTCGACTCCCGCCCAGATCTACCGCCTGACTAAAGCGGGCCAAAACGTCGGCGAGGCCGGAGCCACGCAGTTCACGCGCTTTATCGTGTACCAGTTTGGTCTCGTTGCCTGGGGCGCTATCCTACTGCTTGCTCGCATGCCGTTTTTTGCCGAGCGCTATGGCGACATGACGTTGCTGTGCGTCTTTAGCTTTGGTGGGCACTGCTGCATCTTGCTGGGCATCTTCGCCGTCGCGCTGATGCCTAAGACCGTCACGCGCGTCGCCCATTGCATCATCAATTGGCTCGAGCGTATTGGTGTCTCGGCCACTAAGATCGAGGGATGGCGCACGTTTGTCGATGGCGAGATCTACTCCTTCTCCGAGAAGTTCAAGCTTTCGGCCGGACATTTTTCTTCCATGCTGCTCACCGTGTTTATCACCATGCTGCAGCTCGCGTTTTTCTATCTGGTTCCGTATTTCCTGATGCTTGCCTTTGGCCATCACGAGGTCGACTTTTTCTCGGTCATGGCCGCGAGCGCCTTTGTCCAGCTGCTGAGCTCTGCGGTTCCCTTGCCCGGTGGAACTGGTGGCGCTGAGGGCGGCTTTGCATTGTTCTTTGGTCATTTCTTTGGGTCGGCTTCGACCGCCGGCTATCTGCTGTGGCGCCTCATTACGTTTATTGCGCCGACCATTTTGGCTGCGCCCCTGCTGGGACTTAAGAGCGCCCACAACGAGAGCATCCATGCACGCTGGGATCGTGTGATGCGCAAGCTCGGCCGCACGCCTCAGACGCCCTCTGCGCCCACTATGCCGCACCCCACGAATGCTGTTACCGTTGATCCCAAGAAGCGCGCTCAGAAGGCTTCTGGGACCGCTAAGCCGGCTCATAAAGCCTATGTGCGCCAGACAGGTGATGGTATTCGCGTATCTCCGTCGGCACTCAATAAGAAGAAGCATCCCAAGTCGCAGTAGGGCAGTCGTGCGTTCTTCATGATGCGGGGCATATTTGTGCTGTATGGGGGATAATCCTCTTACGTAGATTATCTCTCATCTGTTGATGAATGCTCGCATATCGAAGGGACACGCCCATGGCAACCAGCAAACCGCGTCTTGATCGTCGCATCATTCGCAGCCGTAATGCCATCCTTTCGGCTTTCGAGCGCCTGCTCATGGAAAAGCCGCTGGCAGACATTACGGTGAGTGCCATCGCGCGCGAGGCCAATGTCGACCGCAAGACCTTTTACGTTCACTTTGGTACGGTTGACGGCCTGCTCGATGCCATTGCCGTCGATGTGGTGGAGATGATTGTCGACTCGGTCGAGAAAACGCTTGCTTCTATGGACGGTGACACCAGCGAGCGCGCTCTTGGCGCGGCGGCGACCTTCTTTAAAACCGTTAATGAGGCGCTGTGCAACAACTTAGTGCTCAATCGTCAGCTGATCGAGAATATTCCGCTCGATGATTTCATGGCTCGTCTTCGTGCGCCGCTCGAACATGAGATTGCCGAGCGCGATCTGCTGCCCCAAGGTCTCAAGGACGAGATGTTCGACTATTATCTGGCGTTTTTGCTGTCGGGTATTATCGGTATCTATCGCACGTGGGCACTGTCTGACGGCTCGGTTCCTATCGAGCGCGTCTCTGAGGTCGCCAACGACCTGACTCTCAACGGTCTGTCGAGTCTGGAATCTCGCTTCGAATAGCATCGATAATTCAACAACTTAAAGAAGTTGCGGTGGAATAGGGATTGTTTTGGTTATTGGAAGGCCGTTCCGGTCCCTATTTCACCGCAACTTAGTAAAACTGTTTTGATGGTAAGGCGGAGCAGCCTCGAAGATGAGCCTCGAGACTGCTCCGCTTCATTTCTGAGCGTTTGTCGTGTAGGGCAGCATTAATCGCCGTTTTTGAGTATGCGGCCCTGTTTTTCGAACTTGTGCATGTCGCTATCGGCCATGCCCTGCGACTTGTCCTCGTGACGCTTGGCGTATAACGGATCGTCGAAGTCGTTCCAGATGCGGTCGGCGACAGGTGACCATGCCTCGGCGGCAGCCTGGGTCTTTTCGCGCAGCTGCTCGGGTGACTCCTTCTCGATTAGGTCGGTGCTCATTGCGCCACTCTCGGCGACCAGTTTTGGCAGCACGTCGGGATTCTCGAGCATGGGGCATGGTTTGAGGTAGTTGTCGTTAAACGGCATGTTCTCGTAGTACTTCATAAAGAGGGGAGAGCGCAGCGCGTCGAGTAAGCTCACATCGTGGATGTTGGCGTTTGAGTAGTGGATGAACACGCACGGCTCCACGTCTCCGGCGGCGTTGATGTGCAGGTAGCGGCGGCCGCCGGCGATACATCCGCCTACAAACTCGCCGTCGTTTTGGAAGTCGAGCGTAAACAGCGGCTTCTTCTCACGCATTTCGCGGATAAAGTGATACATGTGCTCGCGCTGCTTGGGCGTGGGCATGAGCTCGGGGGTTGCATTGCGGCCAACCGGCATAAAGTGGAAGTACCAGCAGAAGAGTGCTCCCTCGCCGATCATCCAGTCCATGTTCTCCTCGGTAGCAACCGTATCGGCATTGGCGCTGGTCCAACAGGTGGAGATACCAAACGGCAAGTCGCGCTCGCGCAGGAGTTTCATGGCGTGCTCGATCTTTGCGTAGGTACCCTCGCCGCGACGGGCGTCGGTGGTGTGCTCATTGCCCTCGGCGCTGATGGCGGGGACAAAATTACCTACGCGAATCATATCGTCGCAGAAGGCCTCGTCGATCAGCGTGGAGTTGGTAAAGCAGAGAAACACGCAGTCCTGATGTTTTTCGCAAATTCTGATCAGGTCGTGCTTGCGGACGAGCGGCTCGCCGCCGGTATAGATGTAGATATGCGTACCGAGCTCTTTGCCCTGTGTAACGATAGAGTCGATGTCTTCGAACGAGAGATTCTGCTTGTAGCCGTACTCGGCGGCCCAGCAGCCCGTGCAATGCAGGTTGCAGGCGCTCGTGGGATCGAGCAGGATGGCCCACGGAACGTTGCACTGGTACTTTTCGCGGTTCTTTTCCTGCTCTGGCCAAGCAAGCAGGTTAGCGTCGACAATGAGGGTCTTAAGCAGCTTGGTTCGCATCTGGGGATTAAGGCTGAACACACGCATGATCAGGTCATACCAATTGCCGCGGCTCTTGATGACATTGGTGAATGCCTCTCGCTGTACAGGAAATACGCGATTGGGGACCAGCTTGTTCACGAGGTCCATGATTTTGTCGATGTTTTCTTGCGGGTTGTCGTCGAGATAATCGATGAGCTTGTTGAGCGCTGCACGCTCTGCTGACTGTGTAAGCGACATGGGTATATCCTTTCACGTGTGCTTAATGTGTGATAATACCCACTTGTGGATTAAACGAAGTCTAAAGATTTGTAATGTGTCTATTCAACGAATCAATTTAATTTGGGGTGAAGCGTTATACGCCGGCACCTTCTAAGTTGCGGTGAAATAGTGTCAGATGGGGATGCGGACGATTTCTTGGACCGCGCCTAGGCGTATCCATTGGAATCCTCCGATGCGCCTTCGCACGCTCGCATGACCTCGATGCCATGTGAGCGTGCGAACTCGACGAGCTCTGCGTTGCGGGCGTTTATGGTGCCGAAGGCGGCGGGGCACACGATAAGGCGCGCGCAGTGGACGAGGAGCTCTTTGGCGCGGGCTATGGTTTTATCCCCGATCGGCTCGAAGGCGCGCTCGGCCACGCATTCCGTCGCCAGGTCGCGCGCGAGCTCGCAGTCGATGTCCCCTTCGTGCAGAACGCCCGCGTAGAACGCCTTGCCCTGCCGGATGAGCTGGCGAAACACAGCCGACCCCGTACCTGCGCCGGCGATGACGAACGTGTGCGCATCGCCGTGTGGGCGCCCAATTTCCACGCTGCCGAAGCGCTCGTTGAAGGTGCCATGTTGAAGGCCGTAGAGCTCGCCAATCGTCTCGCGCGTGAATATGTCCTCGGGTGCGCCGGCGCGGAAGACCCGGCCGTCCTTCACGCAAATCACTTTGTCGGCGCTTTTCTGCGCGAGCTCGAGTTCGTGGATGGACATGATGACAGCCACATTCCGCGATTTCGCAAGGTGGCGAAGTATTCGCAGCAGGTCGATCTGGTAGCGGATATCGAGATACGATGTGGGCTCGTCGAGCACGAGCACACGCGGATCCTGCGCGATGGCGCGTGCGAGCATGACGCGCTGGCGTTGCCCGTCGCTTATCTGCATGAAGTCGCGCTCGGCGAGCTCTTCCACATGTGCGGTTTTCATGGCCTCGTCGACCCGACTATGGTCGTCGGGCGAGAGTGTGCCCATTCGCCCGGTGTAGGGATGCCTTCCCGCCTCTACGATATCGCGGCAGGTGAGGAGCTCGGTCCGGGGGCGATCTGTCAGCATAACGGCAAGGTTCCTTGCGAACTCCGCCGTCTTCCATCGGGAAATCTCCCGCCCGTCGAGCTCGACCGCGCCGGCAAGCGGTGCCAGATGGCGTGTGATGGTTTTCAAGATGGTCGACTTGCCCGAGCCGTTCGGCCCGATGAGTGCCACGACGTCGCCCGCGCGAACCTCCAGATCGACGCCTTCGACTACGACCTTCTTGTCGTAGCCCGCCGACAGGTCGCTTATGCGGAAAAGCGGCGCTCCGTCAGCCTGCGTTGCGACCGGGGTTTCGAGGTTCGACTCCGCTCGGAGGAGGCGTCCCGTGCGCAGTTCCGCACGAGCCGAAAATGCATTCTGGCGCTTTCGTGCGAGCTCAGGATTGTCTAAGCATGGAATGTCCCCTCCGAGCGTTTTGGGCTGCGGCACGAATTTCCCCATCTACCTCACCCGCTTCTTCAACATGAGTGCGATAACCACCGGCGCGCCGAAGATGGCGGTGACGGCGCTGATGGAAAGCTCGACGGGGGAAAACAGCGTGCGCGCGATCAAATCGCAGCCCGCGCAGAAGATGGCGCCTCCCAAGAAGCACGCAGGAATCACTCGGATGGGCTTCGACGACTTCAGCGCCGACTTAACGAGATGCGGAACCGCGATGCCTACGAACGACACCGGACCAGCGAACGCGGTCACGCAGGCGGAGAGCATGCTCGCTAGAAGGACGAGCACCACGCGGAAGCGTGCGACGTTCACGCCGACGCTTTTCGCGTAGGCTTCTCCCAGCTGGAAGGCGGAAAGGGGCTTCGATATCGCGAATACGCATGCGCTCACGGTGATCACCACGACCGCGATGACCGCGACGTCGTCCCAGCTCGAACCCGAGAAGCTACCCAAAGACCAGTTGTGCAGGTTCACGATGGACTGGTCGTCGGCGAAGGCGATGAGGAAGTTCGTCGCCGCCGAGCAGATGTATCCCACCATGACGCCCGCCACGATGAGCATGGCCATGGAACTTATGCGCCGTGCGATGAGGAGCACGAAGCCGATGGTGATAAGCGAGCCCAGAAACGCTGCGACCACCATGGCCGGCGAGGACATGGCCTGGTTCGCGCCCAGAAGTACGATCATCGTAAGCGCGACGACGAACTTTGCGCCCGAGGAGACGCCCAAGATGAACGGGTCGGCGATGGGGTTGTTGAAAAACGTCTGCAGCAGGAACCCGGAGAGGGAAAGCGCCCCGCCGAGAAGCACGGCTGAAAGCACACGCGGCACGCGAATCTCCCAGATGACTTGGCTTTCCATGGAATTGGCCGCGCCGCCCGAAAGGATGCCGGGGATGTGGTCTGCGGGCACGAGCACGCTCCCGATGCACAGGTTGGCCCCGACGAGCACGATGAGGGCAACGGCGAGCAGCGCCGTCACGACGCGACACCGCGCGGCGCGCCCCGATTCGTCGTATGTCATGGAAAGTCGGCTTCTCATGGTGCTAGCCGAGCTTCCTCAGATAATGGAAGTCGCTCGCGTCATCGCCGGTGAACGCCCCGTGCAGCTCGTCGATAATGTCGGCGGTAGAAGTCATCTGCTGGTACATGTCGGCGCTTGTGACCCAGACGTTGCCGTTCTTCACGGCTTTGAACTGCGACAATAGCGCGTTTTTGCCTACGAAGTCGTTCAAGGTGGCAACCGATTCGTCGATGGTGCCGTTGTAGACGATGATGTCGGCATCCTTCGCCGTCGCGTAGAAGCGCTCCATTTCGAGCGTTACTGACGAACCTGACGTCGACGCCGTCTGCGCGTCATCGAGCGCGTAGTTGCCGCCTGCAAGCTCGATCATCTGCGCCACGTAGTCGCCCGCCCGCCGCGTGACGGCGGCCCCGTTCGAGTTAATGTAGAAATACGCCACGGTTTTACCTGACGACGCAAGCCTCGACGTTTGCTCGACGCGGGCCTTCTGCTCGTTGAACAGGTGCGCGGCCTCGTCTTCCTTGTCGAATAGGACGCCGAAAAGCTTAATCCACTCGACGCGCCCGAGTGCTTCGGGCTCGCTCGACGACTGTTCGGTGAGCACGACGAGTCCGAGCTTCTGCAGCTTTTCCTTCACATCGGGCGTGTGGTTGATCATAGTGTTCTCGATGGCGAGCGTGCAGCCCGAGGCCGATATTCGCTCGTAGTCGGGCGCGCTGTACTTGCCGCCGTAGGCGATCGCCCCACTTTCGAGCGCGCTTTTGAAGCCCGCGACCGAGCAATCGTCGGCCTTCGTGCCCGACATAATGATATTGTCGTTCGCATCGAGCGCGTCGACCAGGCACATCGTCGCCGACGACACGAGGTACACCTTGTCGGCGGGGCGCCTTATGACCGCGATGTCGGAGCTCAACCCATCAGGTACCTTTGCATTTTGCGGCACCACGAGGAAGCGCTCCCCGTTCGAAATGCAGATAAGCCGCAGGCCGCCTTCGTACTCGTCGACAGTGAAGTGCTCGGCGTATTCAAGCTGAAGCGTCCCCGTCGGCTTCCAGCCGCAGCCCAAATCGGCGTTGTGGAAGTCGGCCGCGGCGTTTGAAGCCGTTCCCGCAGGGGAGCCGCCGCTTGCTTCGTCGCCCGATTTCTCCTTCATGGTGGATGAATCGAAGTGGAGCGTGTAGTCGATGGTGTGCGGCGTTGACATGGCGACGGTCTCGGCCGACACGGCGATGTCCTCGTCGAGCGTGACGGGTATCTCGAACGTGGAGTTGCCGCCGTCGTTTACGGGCGCGTAGTCCACGCCGTCGACGGTCATTTTGTCGTAGTTCGAACTCGACCAGGTGATGGTCGCGGTGTAGGTGTCGCCATCCTTCACAATTGTGGTGGGTGAGGCGATGCTTGCGCGCCCTGACCCGCCGGAGAGCGAGACGCTCACAGTGTATTCCTGAGAGCCTGCCGTGCCACCGGTCGCGTTCAGGCTCGCACTGCACCCCGCGAAGGGAAGCGCGAGCAGGGCGACGAGAACGCAGGCGATCGCGCGCACCGCGATGCTGCGACGCTTCCTGCTTTCCCCCTTGGGAAGAATCGACCGCATGGCGTTACTTCAGTGCGTCGGCGCGCAGATCGACGCCGGCGGATTCGAATACGAGCGTGCGGTCGTACCACCGCTCCCTTTTAATGCTCCACGCGGCGCAGGCGGTGTCCTCGTCGAGCGCTTCAACGGGCACGTCGTAGGTGTACTTGCCTTCCGCGTTTTCCACATAGGGGATGAAGTCGGCCTCGCTCGCGGCGGCAGCCTCGTCACCCGTGCCCATGAAGAGCTTGCCGTAGCCCGTGCCGGAAAGTGTCATCACGCAGTGCATGGAGCCGTTTTCCACGATGAGCTGGGCGTCCACAATCCTGAACATGTTCGAGCTGGAATCTACGGTGATCGGATAGGTGCCGTCGGCCACCTTGTCGGCGGTGATGGGGGCAGCGCTTGCGCCCTCGGGCGCATCGGCCGCCTGTTCGGTCTTTTCCTGGGAATCGGCATCGCTTGCCTTTGCGCTGTCGATTGAATTTCCGCCGCAGCCGGCGAGCGAGAACGCGAAAAGCGCCGCCGACAGGGCGAAGGCGAGGGTTTTCTTCAACATGGAGGGGTTCCTTTCAATCGCTTCGACCGCCCGCGCCGTGCGGTGGGCGGGCGGGATGCGAATGCAACGGGCATGCACCGTCAGTCGGGGAAGGCGCATGCCCGTTGCACGGGGACGCGACCGGCGCCCCCGTGCGCGGCGAGTTTACAGCTTGGCGATGGCGTCGTCCACGTGCGAGACGTAGATGTCGTCGACCGCGACGTTCTGTCCCAGACCCTGGAGCAGGCACGTCACTTCGAAGCCGGCGGCCACGAACTTCGCAGCCCAGCTGTCGGGGTCGGTCTCGTCTGCCATGTCGTTGTTCGCGTGGTCGCCCGCGACCACCATGAACGGCGCGAGCACGGCCTTCTTGTAGCCTGCGGCGCTCGCGGCGGCGATAACATCCTCGCAGGTCGGTTCAGCCTCGACGGTGCCGACGAAGAACTGCGTCAAGCCCTCGTTCTTGAACACTTCCTGCATCTTGGCATAGTCGGCGTTGGAATCGGCTTCGGTGCCGTGACCCATGAGGCACAGCGCCGTCTTGCCGTCGTCGAAGGACGCCATGTTCTCCTTAATGGCTGCGGCCACCTTCTTGTAGTCGTCGTCGGAGGTGAGCAGCGGGTCGCCGAGCGAGATCTTGTCGAACTTGTCGGCGTACTTGTCGAGCTCGTCTTTCACGTCGGTGTATTCCAGGCCACCCATGAGATGCGTCGGCTGCACGACGATTTCCTTCACGCCGTCTTCCACGCAGCGGTCGAGTGCCTCGGTCATGTTGTCGATCGTGATGCCGTCGCGCTTCTTCAGCTTGTCGATGATGATCTGCGCGGTGAAGGCGCGGCGGATGTCGTAGTCCTGCCAGTACTTCTCGCGGATAGCGTCTTCGATGGCGCCGATGGTGATGTGGCGCGAGTCGTTGTAGCTCGTGCCGAAGCTCGTGACGAGGATGACCGGCTTCACGGCCTTCTCCTTTTCACTCGATTTCTCGGAACTCGCGGAGGTGTTGGAGCAGCCCGCGAGCGCGACTCCGGCGAGCGCGACGGCTCCGGTTGCTGCGGCGCCCATGAAGCCGCGGCGTGACATCTGGTCGGACATGGTTTTTCCTTTCCTCGGTTTGCCGGTCCCCCGGCGACAGTTGCTTGTCGGCACAAGCGAAAGAAAAGCGCACCCCTCGGGGTTCACAAGGAGCTAACGCCACGGCGATGCCGTGAGGAAAAGGCGAAGCAGTCTGGCTTGGGGCGCGAGGCGGTTCGCCCGCGCGTCCTATACAGTAATGTCCCTTGCCCAGGATTCCCACCTGGTTCCCTCCGCAAGCCAGCGCGGGCTGTGCGGGCGCCGCGCCGGTCATTTCCTTTTATCCGATTGTCATATGCTCGTTGCCGAATCTTTTACTATGATAGTGGGCACTTGTGAACGTGTCAAAGCCAGGGCGGGCGGCATTGCGCCTTCTGCCTGCGTATTTGCGCCGATTGCCGCCGCAGGCGCCGTGTTTTGCCCGCTGCGCGAATGGCGGCGTAAACGGTTTCGATGAGAAACGGGAAGGGAAGGCTCGGATGATTCATATCGTTGGCGCAGGCTCGGGCGCCGCCGACCTTATCACGCTGCGCGGGGCGCGCCTTCTGCGCGCGGCCGACGTGGTCGTTTGGGCGGGAAGCCTTGTGAACCCCGAGTTGCTCGCTGAGTGCAAGGAATCCTGCATCGTCTACGACAGCGCGCACATGACCTTGGAGGAAGTGCTCGACGTGATGTGCGCTGCAGATGCGCGGGGCGAGGAAGTGGTGCGCCTGCACACGGGCGACCCGTGCCTGTACGGCGCCATCCAGGAGCAGATGGACGCGCTCGACGCGCGCGGCGTGGACTACGAGGTGGTGCCCGGCGTGTCGAGCTTTTGCGGTGCCGCGGCGGCGCTTCGCCAGGAATACACGCTGCCGGGAATCAGCCAGTCGGTCGTGATCACGCGGCTTTCCGGACGTACCCCCATGCCCGCGGGCGAGGGCATGCGCACCATGGCGGAAAGCGGCTCGACCATGGTCATCTTCCTGAGCTCGGGTATGCTCGCCGAGCTTTCCGCCGAGCTTTTGGCCGCGGGCCGCAGTTCCGACGAGCCGGCGGCGCTCGTGTACAAGGCGACCTGGCCTGAGGAGCGCGTGGTGCGATGCACAGTGGGCACGCTCGCCGATGCGGGCGCGCGAGAGGGCATCGACCGCACGGCGCTCGTGGTGGTGGGCCGCGTGCTCGGAGCTCGCGGCGGGCTTGCGCACAACGGCGCGCAAGCGGAGTCGTACGAGCGCAGCAAGCTTTACGACCCTTCTTTTGCCACGGGGTATCGGAAGGCGAGCAGCTAGCGTGGCCTTCGAGCACTACATATATACCGGGACGACCCGCCTGCGCTGCGGCTACACCACGGGGAGCTGCGCCGCGCTCGCGGCGAAGGCGGCCTGCGAGATGCTCTTGTCACGAAAGCCCGTCGGCCTCGTGTCGATCGTCACCCCCGGCGGGCTGCCCGTCGAAGCGAACGTGGTCGACGCATGCATCGGCGAGGGGTGCGCCCAGTGCGCCGTGCGAAAGGACGCAGGCGACGATGCCGATGTGACCGACGGCGTGCTCGTGTACGCGCGCGTGGAACATGCGGGGTCGGGCACGGGTGCTGCGGGCAGCAAGGGCGTGCCCGCGCGCGAATCGGAAGTTTCCGTCGATGGCGGCGTGGGCGTGGGGCGCGTGACGTTGCCCGGGCTCGAGCAGCCGGTGGGGGCGGCCGCCATCAACGCGACGCCGCGCGCGATGATCACTTCGGCGGTTCGCGAGGTGTGCGCCGCGCACGGCTTTTCTGGAAATATTGCTGTGACGATTTCTGTACCCGAGGGCGTTGCCCTTGCCGAAAAGACCTTCAACCCGCACCTGGGGATAGAGGACGGCATCTCCATCCTGGGCACGACGGGCATCGTCGAGCCGCGCAGCCTCGCTGCCTTGCGCGACAGCATCGTGCTCGAGATTCGGCAGCATGCGGCTATGGGGCGGCGCGGAGTCGTGCTCACGCCCGGCAACTACGGCGCGCAGTTCATCTCGGGGCATTTCCACCTAAACGGTGCGCCGGTGGTCTTTATCTCCAACTTTGTGGGCGATGCGATTGATTGCTGCGTTCGCGAGGGATTCACCAATGTCCTTCTTGTGGGACACATCGGCAAGTTGGTGAAGGTCGCGGGCGGCATCATGGACACCCATTCGCGTACCGCCGACTGCCGCGCGGAGATTCTGGCCGCCCACGCGGCCTTGGCCGGCGCGGGCGCGAAGACCGTGCGTGAGATCCTGTCGTCGGTCACGACCACGGCGGCGCTCGAGGTAATCGAGGCCGCCGGCGTGGGGGACGCTGCGCGCGCCTCGCTCGCTGCGGCAATCGAGGACAGGTTGCGCCGCCGCGCGGCGGGCGCATGCGACATCGCCGCGGTCGTGTTCGACGCCGAGCGCCGCGAGCTTTTCCGCACGTCGGGCGCCGATGCAGTTATCGGGGAATTGGGGGCGACGTATGAGTAAAGGCGTTCTGTACGGGGTGCGCCGCGTGATCGGCTGGTCGGGGACGAAGGTGGTCATGAAGGCGCGCCGCTCGCTTGCGGACACGAAGCGCATCCTTCGCGAGGAGGGCGCCTTCGACGGTGCCGAGCTCGTAGAGGACTGTGGTCTTCCGGGCGAGCGCGTGTACCGCTCGCTCGACGATGTGCCCGATCGGGGCAGCTACTTCTCGACGATGGTAGTGCGCTAGATGAGGATTTCCTGCATAGCGTTCACTGAGAGGGGGTATGCGTTGGCGGAGCGCACCGCACGCGCGCTTTCCGATTGCGCGCAGACAGGTGAAGATGACCCTGGCTGGAACGTTTCCGTTTCGCGCGGGTTCGGCGAGGGGAAGGCCGACCTGCGCGCATGGACGGCGCTCGCGTGGGAAGCGTCGGACGCGCTTCTGTTCGTCGGCGCGGCGGGCATCGCCGTGCGGGCGATCGCGCCGCATGTCGCTTCGAAGGCAAAAGATCCTGCGGTTGTGGTGATCGACGAGGCGGGGCGCTTTGCCGTCCCGCTTTTGTCGGGGCATTTGGGCGGTGCGATCGAGCTTGCGCAAACTGTGGCACGCGCGGCAGGGGCCATCCCCGTCATCACAACGGCGACCGACGTCCGCGGCGTGTGGGCGGTGGATACGTGGGCGCGCTGTGAGGGGCTCGCCGTTTCGAATCCCGAGGCTATCAAGCGAGTGTCGGCGAGGCTGCTTTCGGGCGGGCGCGTGGCGCTCTATTCCGACATGCCGATTTCGGGACAGCCGCCTGAGGGGGTTGACATTGCGTCCGACCGCGCTCGGGCCGATATCGTCGTGTCACCGTTCGCTGGCGCGAATGCAGGTGCGTTCGTTCGCGCGGCGGAGACAACGGGCGAGGTCGTGCCCGCCGGTGAGACGGGGAAGCCGGCGGGCGTGCGGGCGCAGGCGCCTGCGCCCGAGCCGCTTCGCCTTTTCGTGCCCTGCATCGTTGCGGGCATAGGGTGCCGTCGCGGTGCGTGCGCCGAAGCGATCGGGGAGGCGTTTCTTCTCGCGTGCGGGCAGGCGGGCATCTCGCCTTCGGCCGTGCGCGAGGCGGCGACGATCGACGTGAAGGCGCACGAGGAGGGTCTGCTCGCCTTCTGCCGCGCGCGCAATATCCCGCTTACGACGTATTCCGCAGAGGAGTTGTCGCAGGTCGAAGGCAGCGTTTCGCCATCTGATTTCGTGCGCGCGACGGTGGGGGTCGACAACGTGTGCGAGCGCGCGGCGCTCGCGGACGGGGGTAAACTGATCTTCCCGAAGCTTGCTCACGGCGGCGTGACCGTCGCGTTTTCCAGGGTAACTATCGAACTTTCGTTTAAGGAGCGGTGATGGGAAAGCTCTTCGTGGTGGGGATCGGCCCGGGCGGCCCCGACGGCATGACGATTGCGGCTCGGCGCGCGCTGGAGGCGGCCGACATCGTTGTGGGGTACACGAAATACGTGGAGCTCGCGCTCGCCGCCGTGCCCGACGCGGCGCATCTCGCGACGCCGATGATGCACGAGGTCGAACGGTGCCGCCTGGCGCTTTCGCGCGCGCAGAGCGGAGAAGCCGTGGCGCTCGTGTGCAGCGGTGACGCGGGCGTGTACGGCATGGCGAGCCCTGTGCTGGAGCTTGCGGAGGACTACCCCGATGTAGACGTGGAAGTTATCGCCGGGGCCACCGCGGCTCAGAGCGGGTCGGCGGTGCTCGGCGCCCCGCTTGCCCACGACTTCGCGGTCGTGTCGCTCTCCGACCTGCTCACGCCATGGGAGGTCATCGAGCGCAGGCTCGCCGCCGTGGCGAGCGCCGACTTCTGCATCTGTTTGTACAACCCGCGCAGCAGAAAGCGCGCCGACAGGCTCTCACGCGCGGCGAAGATTATGCTCGAATGGAAGGCCCCCGACACGCTCTGCGGCTGGGTACGCAACATCGGGCGCGAGGGGCAGCAGTCGGGCATGTGCAGGCTCTCCGAGCTGGGGGAGATCGACGCCGACATGTTCACCACCGTGTTCGTCGGCAACGCGGACACGAAGCTCGTAGGCGGCCGTATGGTCACGCCGCGCGGGTATCGGGAGATTCCATGCGAAAGGTAACGATCATCGGGGCGGGGCCCGGAAACCCCGACTTGCTCTCGCGCGCGGCGCTCGACGCGATCGACATCGCCGACGTGGTCATCGGCGCTCATCGCGCGCTTGCCGGCATCGACGTGCCGCCCGACGTGGTGAGATGCGAGCTCGTGAAGACGGCGGACATCGCCGCCGCGCTCACCGATGCGGCGTCGTGGCAGCGCGCCGTGGTCGTGATGACGGGCGATGTGGGGCTGTTCAGCGGCGCGCGCCGCCTGGTGGAGGCGCTCTCCGGCAACGCGCAGGTGGACGTGCGCGTCATTCCCGGCATAAGCTCAGCGTCGTATCTCGCCGCGCGCCTCGCGCGTCCATGGCAGGATTGGCGCTTTGCGAGCGCTCACGGCGTGGCGTGCGACATCGTGGCCGAGGCCGAGCGCGCAGGTGAGCTCTTCCTCGTCACGTCGGGCGGGGAAGACCCCTCGCGGCTTTCCGGCGAGCTTGTGCAGGCGGGCTTCGGGGACGCGCGCGTGACGGTGGCCGAGCGCCTGTCGTACCCCGACGAGCGCATCACCTGTGCGACCGCAAGTGAAATCGCAGGTCAGACGTTCGACGACTTGAACGTGATGCTTATCGATTTCGCAGGCGGCGCCGGGTCGCCTGCGGGCTCTAGCGCAGCCTCCGAGGCGCCGGCCGGCGCGTCTGCGCCCGCGGCGGCTTCTTCCGCGGTGGACTCTGCGGGCGCATCCCGCGCCGCGAGCTCCCGCTGGCCGTACGCTTCCTCGGGCATTCCCGACGAGCTCTTCATCCGCGGTGACGTTCCCATGACCAAGCAGGAGGTGCGAGCCGTCGCGCTCGCGAAGCTGCGCCTTACCGCGACCGACACCGTGTGGGACGTCGGCGCCGGCACGGGGAGCGTGTCGATCGAGGCGGCGCTCGTCGCGCGAGCGGGGTCGGTATGGGCGGTCGAGCGCAACGCGGCCGGCGTGCGGCTCATCCGAGAGAACGCGGATGCATTCGGGTGCGGCAACGTGTATGCGGTCCCCGGCGTCGCTCCCGAAGCGCTCGCGAAACTGCCCGTCCCCGACGCCGTGTTCGTCGGCGGGAGCGCGGGCGAGCTTCCCTCCATCGTGGAGGCGGCGCTCGAGAAGAATTCGCATGTTCGCCTGTGTGTGCCATGCGTCACCATTGAGACACTCACTGAGGCGTGCGCGCTCCTCTCGGGTTCGCGCTTTAAGGGGTTCGAGGCGTGCCAGTTGTCGGCCGCCCGCGCCGAGGCTGTAGGCTCGCATCATCTTATGAAGGCGCAAAACCCCGTGTTCCTCGTCAGCGCGCGTGGTGCAGGTGGGGAAGGCGGTGCCCGGTGAGCACGTCCATCCCGCGCTTCATGGTCGCTGCGCCCTCGAGCGGGAGCGGCAAGACGGTCGTAACGTGCGCGCTCCTGCGCGCGCTCGCGCGCCGCGGCCTCGCATGCGCGGCCTTCAAATGCGGCCCCGACTACATTGATCCGCTCTTTCATCGCCGCGTCGTGGGTGCGCGCTCGGGGAACTTAGACGGCTTCTTCACCGACGCCCCGACGCTGCGCGCCCTGCTCGCACGCGGCGCCGCGGGCGCGGATATCGCGGTGCTCGAGGGGGTCATGGGCTTCTATGACGGCATGGCGCCCGGCGTGGCCGACGCGAGCAGCTACCAGGTTGCGCGCGACACGGAAACGCCGGTCGTTTTAGTGGTGAACGGGCGCGGGGCGTCTTTATCGCTCGCCGCCGTAATTCGCGGCATCGCCGAGTTCCTGCCTTGTGCGAACGTGCGCGGCGTCGTGCTCAACAAGACGAGCGCCGCTGCCTGCGCCTACGCGAAGCCTGCGATCGAGAAGCACACGGGCGTCGCGGTTCTGGGGAATATCCCCGCCGACGAGGTGTTCTCGCTCGAAAGCCGGCATCTGGGGCTTGTGACCGCCGACGAGGTCGAGCAGCTCTCCGCGCGCATCGACAAGATGGCCGAGCTGGTGGAAAAGAGCGTCGATGTCGACCGCTTGCTCGAAATAGCGGCGACGGCACCCGATATCCGCGAGGATCCTTACCGGTTGGAGCCGATCGCGGGAGCGCGGCCCATCGTCGCCGTCGCGCGTGACGAGGCGTTCTCGTTCTACTACGAGGAGAACCTGCGCGCGCTCGAGGACCTGGGTTGCGAGTTGGCCTTTTTCAGCCCCCTGTGTGATAGCGAGTTGCCCCGGGGGACAAGCGCCCTCTATCTGGGAGGCGGCTACCCGGAGCTCCATGCGCGGCAGCTCTCCGAGAACGCGCCGATGCGCGAGGCGGTGCGGCGCGCGGTTGAATCCGGCATGTCGACGGTCGCCGAATGCGGTGGGTTTCTGTACCTGCAGCGCGAAATCTCCGATAGCGAGGGGCGGCGCTGGCCTGTTGCGGGCGCCCTTGAGGGCGCAAGCGAGAACGGGGGAAGGCTGTCCCATTTCGGGTACGTGGAGCTCACTTCTCAACGCGACGGGCTCTACGGGCCGCGCGGCACACGCATCCGCGCGCACGAGTTCCACTACTGGCAGTCCACCTGCCCGGGCGGCGACTTCTGGGCTCAGAAGCCCCGGCGCGACAAGGGCTGGCCGTGCATGACGACCACCCCGTCCTTGGTTGCGGGCTTCCCGCATGTGTACTATCCTGCGAACCCCGACGTTGCGCGCGCGTTTGCATCTGCCGCAGCGTCGTTCGCAGAGAGGAGACGGCATGGCTGAAGCAACCGAAACCGCGCTTGCCTGCATCCGTGAGGAAGTCGAGCGCGCGTTCTCGTCGGCGCCGGGCGCCGTGCTCGAAGCCGCGCTCTCCCGGATCGCGCCTGCAGACGAGTGCGCCCGCGCCGCCGCGTACGCCGCGTGGGACTCCATCGCGCACCCTTTGGGGGGATTGGGCGACTTTGAAGACGCCGTCGCGTGTATCGCCGCGGCTCAGGGGAGCGCCGAGGTGGCCGAGTTTCCCCGTGCGCTTGCGGTATTCTTCTCCGATAACGGGGTCGTTGCCGAAGGCGTGTCGCAAAGCGGACAAGACGTGACGCGAGCTGTCGCGCGCAACATGTGCGAGGGGGCCACGAGCGCCTGCCGCATGGCGGCGTTCGCGGGTGCCGAGGTCGTGCCCGTCGACGTGGGTATGGCCCGGGGCATAGAAGACGCGCGCATGGTGCGCGCGAACGTGCGGCGGGGGAGCGACAATATCGCGCACGGCTCCGCTATGTCTCGCGATGGGGCCGTGCGCGCGATCGAGGTCGGAATCGCCGTCGCGTGCGGACTTGTCCGCGCCGGCGTGCGCCTTCTCGCCGCGGGCGAGATGGGCATTGGCAACACGACCACCTCGGCGGCGGTGGCCGCAGTGCTCCTCCGGGCGGACGCGCGGAGCCTCGTCGGGCGCGGCGCGGGGCTCTCGGACGCCTCGTTCGCGCGCAAGCGCGACGTGGTCGAGCGCGCTATCGATGCGAACTCGCCCGATCCCGCCGACCCGATCGATGTGCTCTCGAAGGTGGGCGGCTTCGACATCGCGGCGATGTGCGGCTTCTACCTGGGGGCCGCGGCCTCGAAGGCGCCGGCGCTCCTCGACGGGGTCATATCCTGCACGGCGGCCCTGTGCGCGGCGCGCCTGTGCCCCAACGCCTTGGGTTACCTCGTGGGCACCCACGCATCAAGCGAACCCGCAAGCCGGGAGCTCCTTCGCGAGCTCGGCATAAAGGCACCCCTCGACGCAGGCATGCATTTGGGCGAGGGCGCGGGCGCCATGGCGTATCTGCCCCTTCTGGATTCGGCGCTGCGTGTGTACCGGGATGGGAAGACGTTCACGGCGACTGGCATGGCTGCTTACGAGCATTTCGAGGCCGGAAAATGACGGTGACGCTCGTCATCGGCGCCGCCGCTAGCGGCAAGAGCGCCTACGCCGAGTCCCTGTGCCTCGGGCACGACGGCCCTCGCGTGTACCTGGCAACGATGGAGCCCTTCGGGGAAGAGGGCGCCCGCCGCATCGCGCGCCATCGGGCGCTGCGCGAGGGCAAGGGGTTTTCCACCCTCGAGCGCACGCGTGACGTGGGCGCCGCAGTGCCCGGGCTTCCGCGCGGCTGCACGCTTCTTTTGGAGGACGTGGGCAACCTGGTTGCAAACGAGCTTTTCGCGGAAGGCGGCTTGTCCCCACGTGACCCCGACGCTGCGGCGCGCGAGGTGCTCGGAGGCATCGAACGGCTCGCTCAGGCCGCTGCGTATACGGTGGTGGTCACCGTCGACGTGTTCGCCGATGGGATGCGCTACGATGAGGGGACCGAGGCATGGAGGCGCGCGCTCGCGCGCGTGAACGCGGGCGTGGCGGCGCTGGCCGACCGCGCAGTCGAAGTGGTATGCGGGATTCCCGTGTGGATGAAAGGCGAAGGACCTACAAGGTGAAGATAGCAGAGGCAATCGGCGCGGCGTTCGGAACGTTCTCGCGCATCCCCGTCCCGAAATCGGCTTGGACCGATTTCGGGTCAACCCATGCTCTTGCCGCGTTTCCCCTGGTGGGCCTTGCGGAAGGCTTACTCATGACGGCGTGGGGGCACGTGGGGAACCTGCTCGGCGTGCCCGCGACCATCGTCGCGGCTGTGTTCGTGGCGCTGCCTGTGGCGGTGACGGGAGGCATCCACCTAGACGGGCTCTGCGACACCTCCGATGCGCTTGCAAGTTGGGCCCCGCGCGAACGAAAGCTCGAGATCATGCACGACCCGCGGGCGGGCGCCTTCGGGGTCATCGGTGTTGTCGTGTACCTTATTCTGCAGTTTTCCCTGTTCACCGCGCTGCCGCTTACGGCGGGGACGTTCCTCGCGCTTCTGTGCTCGCTCGTGTTCTCCCGCGCGCTTTCGGGGCTCGCCGTTGAATGCTGGCCTGCCGCGCGGGCGGACGGCATGGTCGCAGGGCTCTCGCCTGCGAAGAAGCGCGCGGCGATCGTCGTGCCGCTTTGCGCTTTCGCTGCGGCTTCGGCTGCGGGGATGGTCGCGTGCGCTCAGGCCGTCGGCGCCCTTATGGCGGTGGCGGGGCTTTTGGCGCTCGCGTGGTACCGCCATGTTGCCCTGTCCCGCTTCGGCGGGGTGACGGGGGATTTGGCCGGATGGTTTCTGCAATGGGCCGAGCTCGCGATGCTTGCCATGCTGGTGGCGGGGGGCATGCTCCTATGATGCTCGTGGTAGGTGGCGCGCATTCGGGGAAGAGGGCCTTCGTGCGCGAAAAGCTCGGTTTCGCGGCGGACGATTTCGTCGACGCGGCGCAGCTTGCGGAGGACGGCGTGCCCACGGCTTTTGCCGGCCGCGTCGCGTACCGTGCTGAGGAACTCGTACGCGCGCTCGACGCTGACCGGGCGCTCGAGCGGCTGATCGGCTTCGACGCAGTGATTCTGCCCTTGGTCGGCTCGGGGGTCGTCCCCATGCGTGCGGAAGACGCCCAATGGCGCGAGCGCGCGGGGCGCCTGGGATGCGCGCTCGCTGCGCGCGCCGACGTCGTCGTGCGCATGACGTGCGGGATTCCCCAGGTCATCAAAGGAAACCTTGCCGATGCGCCTCGAGGGACGCAGGGCGCGGGCGCGCCTTTGGAAGTCGTCTTCGTGCGCCATGGTGCCACGGCGGGCACGGAAGACCATCGCTACAGCGGGGCGGGCACCGACGAGCCCCTGTCGAGCGCGGGCGAGCGCGCTTTGCGCGACCTCGCGTGCGATCGTGACGTGTTCAGTGTTATCACGAGCGGCATGGCCCGCACCGACCAGACAGCGCGCATCCTCTTCCCGAACGCGGAGCTTATGGCGTGCCCCGGTCTGCGCGAGATGGATTTCGGCGACTTCGAGGGGCAAAGCGCCGCCGAGCTTAAAGAGGATGCGCGCTACCGCGCCTGGGTAGACTCCTGGTGCGAGACGCGCTGCCCGCACGGCGAGGGCAAGAGCGATTTCACCCGCCGCGTCGTCGCGGCGTTTCGGGAGGCGTGCGAATCGGAGTGTGCCCAGGGGAGCGGGCGCGCCGTCTTCGTCGTTCACGCGGGTACCGTGAAAGCGCTGCTCTCCGAGCTAGCTGTCCCGAAAATGGGATACTTCGACGTGCATACCGAGCCGGGCGGCGCATGGGCCGCCACCTGGGATGGGCGCTGCCTTTTCGACGTTCGCCCCGCTTCGGGGGGCGATGTCCGGTGATGACCATTCTTGCCGTCGCCGCCGGGTTCGCGGCCGACCTTGCCTTCGGCGACCCGCGCTGGCTTCCCCATCCCGTCGTCGCCATGGGGCGCGCGATCACGTGGGCCGAAGGCCGCCTGCGGGGCGCATTCCCGCAAACGCCCGCGGGCACGCGCGCCGCAGGGCTTGTGCTCGCCGTGGCGCTTCCGCTTGCGTGTGGACTTTTGACCTGGGGAATCCTGCATCTTTGCGGCATGGTTCACTCCGGCTTGCGCTTCGTGGCCGAGGCATGGGCGAGCTATCAGATTCTCGCGGCATGCGAGCTTCGCCGCCAGAGCCTGGCCGTGGTCCGCGCGTTCTCGAAGGGCGGCCTTGTCGCGGCGCGCGAAGCCGTCGGGCTCATCGTTGGACGCGACACGTCTGTTCTCGACGAGCAGGGCGTGGCGCGCGCCGCCGTGGAAACCGTGGCGGAGAACGCGAGCGACGGCGTCATCGCGCCGCTTTTCTACCTTATGATCGGGGGTGCGCCCTTGGGCATGGCGTACAAGGCGGTGAACACGCTCGACAGCATGGTAGGCTACAAAAACGAGCGCTACATCGACTTCGGCTGCGCCTCGGCGCGCCTCGACGATGCGGTGAACTGGATTCCCTCGCGCTTATCGGCCCTGCTCATGATCGCCGTGTGCCCGATTGTCGGGCTCGACGCGCGCGGGGCGGCGCGCATCTGGCGCCGCGACAGGCGTCGCCATGCGAGCCCCAACTCGGCGCAGACCGAGTCAGCGTGCGCGGGCGCGCTCGGGCTGCGCCTGGCGGGACCCGCGGTGTATTTCGGCAAGCTCGTTGAGAAACCGACGATAGGCAACGCGTCCCGCGAAATCGAGTGGGGCGACATCGCACGGGCGACAAGGCTCATGCTCGCCGCGTCCGTATGCGCGCTCGTCGTCTTCGGCGCCGCGCGCGCGGCGGTCGTGCTCGCCGTGGGGGCGATGGCATGAGGGAAGACCACGCCGCGCCCCAGGCTGCCGGGGGAATCCTGCGCGCCCGTACGCATGGGGGCAGCTCGCAATCGCTCGGCATCGCTTGCGAAGGGGGCGCCTCCGACCTCATTGACTTCTCGGTGAACGTGAATCCGGCAGGCCCCTCGCCGCGCGCCGTCGCCGCAGCTTGCAAGGCGCTTTCTCGAATCGACGCCTACCCCGATAGGGAAAGCCTCGCACTCGTTCGCGCCCTAGGGCGCGCCCAGGGCATTCCCGAAGATACTATCGTCTGCGGCGCGGGCGCGTCTGACATCATCTGGCGGCTCGCCGCGGCGGTACGCCCGAAACGCATCGTCGTGTGCGCGCCGACGTTCTCTGAATATGCGGAGGCGGCATCGTACTACGGCGCATGCGTGCAGGAGTTCCCGCTCTCCGAAGCGGATGACTTCGACGTGCCCGCCTCCTTCGCCCGCGCGATCGAGGGGCCGGGAGACGTGGCGTACCTCTGCAATCCGAACAACCCGACGGGGCGCCTCGTCGACCCCCGCGTGATCGATGCCGCAGCTTTCCGCTGCGAGCAGGTGGACGCGCTGCTCGTCGTGGACGAGTGCTTCCTCGGATTTGCGCCCGACGCCCGCGAAAGGAGCGTGGCCGCACGCGCCGCGTGTTCGCACCATGTGGCCGTGCTCTCCGCGTTCACCAAGCTCTATGGAATGGCAGGGTTGCGGTTGGGGTATCTGATCAGCGGAAACGCCCAACTCATCGAGGGGATTCGTCGGGCGGGGCAGGCGTGGCCCGTCTCCTCGGTCGCCGAGGCCGCGGGCATCGCCGCCCTGGAAGACGTCGAATACGTCTCGCGCACGCGCGATGTATTGGCGGGCGAGCGAGCGTGGCTTTCCCACGAGCTCTCCTCGCTCGGGCTTTCCGTCGTGCCGTCGGATGCGAACTTCCTTTTAGTCCGCACGCCGGCGAAAGACATCCCCGAGCGCCTGTATAAACAGGGGGTTTTGGTCCGCACGTGCGACTCGTTTTCGATACTGTCCCGTTTCTGGTGCCGCGTCGCCGTGCGCACGCACAAGGAGAATGCCCGGCTTGCGATGGCGTTCAGTCGCGCGCTTCGGGCGGAAGGCGCATCGGGCGAAGGCGAACCCGACGAACGGGGCGGCGCTTCTTGCAGCGGCGCTATGGCGGGCGCGGATGGCCGAGGCTCGGAGAAGGAGGTCGATACCCGTGGGTAGGGCGAAGCCCATCATGATCCAGGGCACCATGTCGAACGCGGGGAAGAGCCTGCTTGCGGCGGGGCTGTGCCGTGTGCTTTCGCAGGACGGCCTGCGCGTGGCTCCCTTCAAGAGCCAGAACATGGCGCTCAACAGCGGTGTCACGGCCGACGGGCTCGAGATGGGGCGCGCCCAGATCATGCAGGCCGAGGCGTGCGGCATCGCGCCCGACGTGCGCATGAACCCCATCCTGCTCAAGCCCGAAAGCGACCACCGAAGCCAGCTCATCGTGGCCGGCAAGGCGCAGGGAGCCTTCGCTGCGAGGGACTACTTCGCGCGAAAGAAGGCGCTCATGCCGCAGATTTTGGAGGCGTTCGATTCCCTCGCGGAGGAAAACGACGTTATCGTCATCGAGGGCGCCGGCAGCCCCGTCGAAATCAACCTTGCCGAAAACGACATCGTCAACATGGGGCTCGCGCGCGCCGTGTCCTCCCCCGTGCTGCTCGCGGGCGACATCGACCCAGGCGGGGTGTTTGCCCAGCTCTACGGCACGGTCGCGCTCTTTGCGCCCGAGGATCGCGCGCTTTTGCGGGGGCTTGTGGTGAACAAGTTCCGCGGCGATGTGGAAATCCTGCGCCCGGGTTTGGCTCCGCTCGAGAAGATGTGCGGGGTTCCCGTCGTGGGGGTCGTGCCGTATCTTACGCTCGACCTGGACGACGAGGACTCGCTCGCGCCGCGCCTATCTGCCCGCGATGCGCGCGGCGTCATCGACGTCGCCGTCGTGCGCCTTCCGCATCTTTCGAACTTCACCGACTTCGACCCGCTTTCGCGCGTGCCCGGCATGGGCGTGCGCTACGTTTCCTCGACGACCGATCTGGGCCGACCCGACCTGGTGGTGCTTCCCGGCTCGAAGTCCACGGTCGACGACGCGCGCTGGCTTGCGGCTAGCGGCATCGGAGCCTGTGTACGCGCGCTTTCGGGCGCGGGCACGCCGGTGCTCGGCATATGCGGAGGCTACCAGCTTTTGGGAGACGAGCTTTCCGACCCGCACGGCAGGGAAGGCGCTGGCACCGCGCGCGGGCTCGGGCTCATCCCTGCAAGTACGGTGTTCAAGGAGGAAAAGCGCCTCGCCCAGTCGGAGCTGCGCATCACGGGCGCCCAAGGCGCGTTCTCGGTGTGGAACGGCATGACGGCGCGCGGGTACGAGATTCACGACGGCGAAACGACCGTCTCCTGCGCCCCTGCGGGCACGATTGGCGGCAAACCAGAAGGCGCGGCCTGCGGAAACGTGTTCGGAACCTATCTCCACGGCCTGTTCGACGAACCGGGGGTGGCACTCGCCCTCGCGCGCTCGCTCGCGCGCATGCGCGGCCTGCCCGAGAGCGTCGTGGGTGCTGAGGGCGCGGTGTCCGCGGCCGATCACCGTGCGCGCGAGTTCGACCGCCTGGCCGACTCCGTGCGCGGGGCGCTCGACATGGAGTATGTCTACCGCATTATCGAGGAGGGCGTATGATCCACGTGTATCATGGCGACGGCAAAGGCAAGACCACGGCGGCGATGGGGCTCGCCCTTCGCATGCTCGCCGCAGGCCGCTGCGTCGTCGTCGTGCAGTTCCTGAAAGACGGCGAAAGCGGGGAGGCGCGCCTGCTCGCCGAGCATTTCGGCGTGCCCGTGTTCGCGGGGAAGGCGTCGGACAAGTTTACCTGGTCCATGACGTCGGAAGAACTTGCCGCGACGCGCGAGTTGCACGATGGGAACCTCGCTTCCGCGCTCGCCGAGCTCGAGGGCGCGCAGGAGGGGCTGCTCGTGCTCGACGAGGCGCTCGACGCGCTTTCGAAGGGGCTTGTCGACGAGGCGCTCGTGGACCGCGCGCTCGATATGTCCGCGCGCGGCGTCGAAGTAGCGCTCACCGGGCGCGCGCCTTCCCGCAAGATCGTGGAGAAGGCCGACTACATAACCGAGATGCGGTGCGAGAAACACCCCTACGAGCAGGGGATATGTGCAAGGGAAGGAGTGGAGTACTAGATGGATTCCAAGGAGATGGCGCCCGGCGACATCGAGCGGCGCAGCTTTGAAATCATCACCGAAGAGCTCGGCGGCCGCACGTTCCCGCCGCTCGAAGAGCCCGTCGTGAAGCGCGTCATCCACACCACTGCCGACTTCTCGTACGCCGATTCCCTCGTGTTCACCCATGACGCCGCGCACTGTGCGCTCGACGCACTGCGCGCAGGGGCCACGGTGCTCACCGACACGAACATGGCGCTCGCAGGCATAAGCAAGCCCGCACTCGCGAAGCTCGGCTGCAAGGCCGTGTGCTACATGGCCGACCCTGATGTCGCCGCGGCTGCGCGCGCCGCGGGCACGACTCGCGCCGTTGCGAGCATGGACAAAGCTTGCGGTATCGAGGGTCCGCTCATCGTGGCCGTCGGCAACGCTCCCACAGCACTTCTGCGCCTCGCCGAGCTCATGGACGCGGGGAAGATCGCGCCCGCGCTCGTCATTGGGGTGCCGGTCGGGTTTGTGAACGTGGTCGAGGCGAAAGAGGAGCTACTCGCGCGACACGTGCCGGCCATCGTCGCGAGGGGTCGCAAGGGCGGCTCGACCGTGGCGGCCGCCATTACGAACGCGCTTCTCTACCAGATCACGCGCCCAGGCGGCCCGAAGTGACGGCGCCCGCATCCGCGCCGGCGCTGCGCATCTTCGCCGGCACCACCGAGGGCCGCCTTCTGTGCGAATGGGCGAGCGGGGTGGGCATCCCCGCCCGTGCCTACGCGGCAACCGAGTACGGAGGCGAGCTTTTGGGCGAGCTTCCGGGCATCGAGGTGCATGCGGGCAGGCTCGACGAGGCCGACATGGAGCGCGAACTTTCCGGCGCGCGCATCGTCGTCGACGCCACGCATCCCTTCGCTACGCTCGCAAGCGGCAACATCCGGGCCGCTTCGCTCGCCGTGGGTACACGATTCCTGCGCCTTGCGCGCCCGGTCGAGGCGCTTCCCAAAGGCGTCGTGTCGGTCGCGTCGATCGCCTGCGCGGCGCGCTTTCTCTCCGAGAACCCGGGTCGCGCGCTTCTCACGACGGGGAGCAAGGAGCTTGCTCCCTACACGCGCGTCGCCGATTACGCGGAGCGCTTCTTCGTGCGTGTGCTCCCGCTGCCCGGTGCTATAACGAAGTGCATCGACGCGGGGTTTTCGCCGTCGCACGTCATCGGCATGCAGGGGCCCTTCACCCGCGAGCTCAACGAGGCGATGCTTCGGCAGGTGGGCGCCCAGTGGCTTGTGACCAAGGACTCGGGAACCGTAGGCGGCACGGCCGAGAAGATCGCCTCCGCGCGCGACGTGGGAGCGCGCTGTATCGTGGTCGCCCGTCCCGCCGAGGGAGGCGGGGCCCTTTCGCTTCGGGAAGTGGAAGACGCGCTCTTACGGGAGTTCGCGCGCTAGGCGCTCGCCGCGCCTAGCGCGCCCTCCCGCCCGCGAGGAGGAGCGCCCCGAGCAAGCTCGACCCGTACAAGCCCGTCATCCGCCAATAGCTCGAGGACGACGCCCGGAACTGGCGCAAGCAGCCCTTCAATAAGTTGCGGTGAAATAGTGTCTGTTTTGCTACTAGATAGCATATTCAGTCCCTAATTCACCGCAACTTGTTGGTGGTGGCTTACTGGTAGCGTAGGCACTCCACCGGGTCGAGCTTTGCCGCGCGGCGAGCGGGGTAGAAGCCAAAGATTACGCCGATGCCGACGGAGACGGCGAAGGCCAGCAATACCGTGGCGATTGAAAAGCTCGGTGTGATTTGCCCGCTGGCACCGAGCTCGCCGAGAACCCCTGATCCTGCGGCAAACATCGCAAGAGCTCAGGCCAGCAGATAGCCAATCAGGACACCCAACAGTCCGCCGGTGACGCACAGCGCCGAAGACTCGGCCAAAAACTGCGCGGTGATATCGCGACGACTTGCGCCCAGGGCACGGCGAATACCGATCTCGCGGATGCGCTCAGTCACGTTGGTGAGCATCATATTCATAATGCCGATACCGCCGACAAGCAGCGAGATACTGGCGACAGAGCCCATGATGAGTGAGAACGCGCCCATAAAGGAGTTGAGCGCATCGATGGCGCTTTTCATGGAGGTCGCCGATACACTGTCGTACTCATCATTCTCCGCGATGCCCTTCATCGTGCGCACCTTGGACTCGATGGTCTTACAAAGCTCATCCATGTCTGTGCCCTCGGCGGCAAGTGCCGTCACGCTGGGGAATGAGGGATTCTCGTCGCCAAACAGACCTGAGATGGTTTCGCGTGGCATATACAGCGTGAGAGAGCCCATGGAGTCGTTGCCGCCATCAATCACGCCTACAATCTGCACCTCGCCGTTGGACACCTTGATGGTTTTCCCCACCGCGTCCTGTTCGTTGCCGTAAAGCTGATCGGCGCCGCCGCGACTGATGAGCGCCACACGCGAGCCTGATTGAGACTCGGCCTGGGAATAGGTGCGCCCCGCAACGAGCTTGCTGGCCCCCACCGCGTCGAGCATGTCGCTATCGACGCCCTGTGCCATGACGGTATAGCTTTTATCGCCGGTCTTGTACTCGGTGTACGCGCTGTCGACAATTCCGATCTGCTCTACCTGCGGCACTAGTTTTTGAAGCTTCTGAACGTCAGAATCGGTGAGTTCTTGGGACGAATAGATCTGAACCATACGAGCTGCGTTGAGGCCCAGGCTGTTGACCAAGCTATTTTGGATGCCGCCGATGAGCGAAGTCATGGCAATAACCGAGGCGATGCCGATGACAATGCCCAGGATGGTGAGCAGGCTGCGCCCCTTGTTGGCCTCGAGCGAGTGAAGGGCTTCCTGGATGAGATCGCGGGCGCTCATGCCACCACTCCTTTCGGCGGGTTGGCGGAGGCGGAAATCATGGGCAGGCTATCTACGGCGCTGCGCAGGGTCCGCGGTGCATGTGGAATATACGCGCCGTCGTGAATGCGACCGTCGCGGATGGTCACGGCACGGTCGGCTTCGGCGGCGATGCCGGGGTCGTGTGTGATAAGAACGATGGTTTTGCCGCGCTCCTGAAGTCTATGGAAGGTCTCCATCACAAGCGCTCCAGTGGCGGAGTCTAGGTTTCCCGTTGGCTCATCGGCCAGAATGATGGGCGGGTCATTGACGAGGGCGCGTGCGATGGCGACACGCTGCATCTGGCCGCCCGAGAGCTCGGATATGCGGTGGTCCCAGTGGTCGACCGGTAGTGTGACGGCCTGCAGCGCGTGCACGGCGCGCATCTCGCGCTGGCTACGGGGCACATTGGTGTAGGCCAGCGGCAGCATGACGTTTTCGATAACCGACAGGCGCGGCAGCAGGTTGAAGCTCTGAAAGACAAAGCCAATGCTCAGGGCGCGGACTTCGGTGAGCTCGTCATCATCGAGCTCGGCCACGTTGAGCCCTTGCAGGTAATAGTCGCCCGCCGTCGGTTTGTCCAGGCAGCCCAGGATGTTCATGAGCGTTGACTTGCCCGAGCCCGAAGGGCCGGTAATGGCGACGAACTCGCCGGGATCTACCGCCAGGCTCACGTTATGCAGGATGTGGGCGCAACCTGCCTCGCTCTCAAAGATGCGGTGCACGTTGCGGATGTCGATAACGGGACGCATTACATGCCCTCGTCGTCAGACATGCTGCCCGAATCCGTGCTGTAGCCGCCGTCAGCTGTTGCGTCAGCTCCGGTGTCCATGACGAGGGTGTCGCCATCGCGCAGCTTGGTAACCGGCACGTTGGGGTTGATCTCGTTGCCCTGGTCGTCGCGCTTGACCTGTGTCTTGCCGACTACGGCTTCGTTGTCGTTTTGCGTCACGACGGTCACCTTCACGCGACGGGTTTGCTTGCCCTCTTCATCAGTCGCCACGTTGACGTAATAGTGTTCGCCGTCTTCGGTCATGAGCGCCATCGTCGGCACCATCACCACGTCGTCGAGCTGCTCGGTCACCACCGAGACCTCGGCCGTCATGCCCGGCTTCAGGCGCGCGTCGGGCGCCTCGATGAGAATGTCGACGTTAAAGGTTACGCTGCCGCCGCCACCGTTGGCGGCGTCGGAGTTTGCCACCGACGCGATAGCCGTGACGGTGCCCTGGCTCACGATATCGGGAAACGCGGGATACGTGACGTTGGCGCTCTGCCCAACGGCGATCTTGGCGATGTCCTTTTCGCCCACCTGCACGGTCACCTTCATCTTAGATAGGTCGGCGATCTGCATGCACTGCTTGCCGCCGCTCGTATCGCTTTCGCCCATGATCATGCCGCCTGTAACCGTGGCGCCCACTTTGGCATTGAGCTCCACGATGCTACCCGAGCTCGGGGCCGTGACCGTGCGACTGGAGGCCTTGGCGTTCGCCTGGTCGAGGTTTGCCTGGGCTGATGCGAGGCTGCGCTGCGCGGCCGATACGGCGTTCGTGTCTACTGATGCGGCGGAGACGCCAGCCGCTGCGGAAGCTCCCTCGACGTCCGTCGTTGGGGTGGCCTGCGCGGCAGCTGCGGCTTTCTGCGCGTTGGCGAGGTCTTCTTGAGCGGCAGCAACTGCACGCTGCGCCTCGGCAACGTTGCGATCGAGCTCGTCGTTTTTAATGGTCATAAGCACGTCGCCCTCGTTGACGGATTGGCCTGCCTGCACGTTGATAGAATCGACCGTGCCGTCGACAGAAGGGGAGACCACTGAGGACGAAATGGGTTTGAGCTGGCCTTTCGCCTCGACCGTTGTGGTAAACGTGCCCTCGGTCACCATGTCAGTCACAGGCCCACTAGCGCCCTGTGGCTGCGCATTGATAACCAGGGTTGCGACAATGGCAATGAGCGCGATGGCACCCACGACGCCGGCGGCAATACCGCGACGAATCAGCTTTTTGCGTCGACGTTCGGCACGCTTTGCCTTGAGCTTGGCATATGCCTCTTCATCGGAAATCTCGGCCGTATCGTTCGCGCGTCCGCTCTGCTTGTCGGCATGTACGTTTGTAATCAGAGGAAACGTTTCGGTGGCACCTTCGGGCGTGCGCTCGGTATCATCTGGGCCCGGGGTGATCGTGGGGACATTCGGCATAGCGTCTCCTTTATAGAAAGAACCTCGATAATTATATGCGCCCACCGGTTGGGGCGGGCGCATAGGATGGTTTCTTTCGGAACTGTTAGATTGGTCGCAGCGATTCCACGTTGTAGGAATGCGCGCGTTGCACTACGAGTGGACAACCACGCACAGGCCGACTTTGATGCAATCGTGCAGTGCCTTGGCGTCGGCCAGGCGCAGGTTGATGCAACCGTGGCTGCCGCACCACTTGTACGACTCGGCGTTATCGAAGCTCTTGTCGTTTTGCCAGGTGGCGTCGTGGAAGCCGATCATGTTGCCCTCAAACGGCATCCAGTAGCTCACCGGGCTCTCATATTTGGGTTTACCGGTCTCGGGGTCCTTGGCTCCGATCAGGGTGCTGCCGCCGTCGTTGCTGTTGATCTGCCACACACCCTCGGGGGTGGCGTCTTCGCCCGGTTTGCCGGAAATAAAGTTGGCCTCCCACACGATATTGCCGCTCTCGTCATAGTAGCGCGCGTGCTGCTCGGACAGGTCGACGTCGATATACGCCTTCCAGTCGGGCTCTCCCTTTGCGGTAAAGGTGTCGGCCTTCTGGGAGTACTTGATCTCGATCTCGCCGGTCTGCTTGTTGTTAATGGCGTCCTCGACCTGCTTGGCGAGCGAGCTGCTGTCGATGGACCAACCAAAGTCGCCACCTTCGACGGCGCACTGCTTGCCATCGGCGCGCGTCCACCAGCGAGTGGAGCCCACGGTATTAAAGCCGTTGGCGAGCTCGGCTGCCCAACTACTGATCTGCGACGTATCGAGTGTGGGGTTGGCCGGATCGGCAAAGCTGATCCACTGCAACACAGAGCTGCCATCAACCTTGCCAGCGTCCTCGCCGTTGAGCTTGAGGGTCACGTTGACGCCCAGGAAGTTGTTGGCGGCATCACATGCGGCCTGAATCTGATCATCGGTCAGCGTTCCATTGAGCGGCTCATAGGCATCGTTGCCGAGCTTGGAGAGATCTACGGTCTCGGCCAGCGAGGCAAGCTCGAGCTCGGCATACTTAATGACATGCTCGCGGTTGAGTTTTTCGTTGGAGCGCGCCTTCTCGACGGTAAACTTGCCGGCCTGCTCGTCATAGGAGCTATTGGCCTCGAACGTGCCCGAACGGCCCTCGTTAAACTCGTCGATGGCGGCGCCCAGATCCTTCTCAAACTTCTTTTGGTCAAAGGTGTCGGAGAGCATGGACAGGTCGACGTCTTGATCAAGATCGACTTCGTTGGAGGTAGCAGTTGTTTTGGTCTTGCCGCTTAAGGATTCCACAAGGCGGACCGGCCATACAAAGGCCTCGTTGTGGCTGATGATCTCTTTTGAGGCAGCTTCGCCGTCGACAATGGGTTCATCGGACTCGGGCTGATAGGACCAGCTAAAGTCATCGCCTGTCACGGTGAGCTTATAGTGCTTCCATGCCGAGTTGACCTTGGTGGCGGCAGACGAAGCGTTGGAGAACGAGACGTCGACGCCGGCGATGGTGGTGTTGGGGTATGCTAGCTGCGAAAACGCTACGATGCCTACGATATAGACAATGACGATAAGACCCAGGACGACAAAGAGCGTCGTCTTTTTGCCTGACTTTTTGTTCTCGGCGGGTTTGCGCGCGGGGCCACGATCGCCCCGAGCGTGCGTGGGGGGCTGCTTGGGCGCATTGCCGTTTGCCCGGCGCTGCTGACGTTGTTGACGCTGCTGTCGCTGTTGGTTCGGGCGTTGGGAAGCGTTTGCTGCACTACGCTGCTGACCGTGGCTCGGCGCGATAGGACGCGGCGACTGAACGCCGCCGGTGTGCCTGCTCGGCTGCTGCGGATCGGGAATCAGTTGAGTTCGATCGTTTTGCGACATCGTATGCATATCCTTCGATTTTCGCCTTGCGGTTCATCGTGTTTTTACTGGGCTTGCATTATAGCGATTGCCCTGCTGTTTGTGGTACGGAAACGGTGGCATTCAAAAGAGGTGGGACATTTGTCCCACCTTTGAGTCGTTCTTTGCCGCTATCCGCACACACCGCATTTTGCACAGGCCGAAAGTGCGGCCGGAGCCTGCGCGATGCCGCCCTTTGCCGTCTCGCGCAGCGTGGCCGGCAACGCGTGGCCCACCGAGAGCATGACATGTGCCATCTGGTCAAACGGCACCAAGCTCTTAATGCCTGCGAGGGCGAGTTGTGCCGAGCTAAAGGCCGCTGCCACGCCAATGGCGTTGCGGTTTTGGCAGGGCACCTCCACGAGGCCACCGACGGGGTCACAAACGAGGCCCAGCAGGTTACTCAGCGCGATGGAACTGGCGTCGAGCGCCTGCTCGGGCGTGCCGCCGAGCATCTGCACCAACGCGGCGGCTGCCATGGCAGCGGCGCTTCCCACCTCCGCTTGGCAGCCGCCCTCGGCGCCGGCAACACAGGCGCTTGTGGTGAGGTTGAGGCCGATTGCGGCTGCGCAGTAGAGCGCGTCCATGACCTGCTCGTCGTCGAGCTGCAGGCGATCGGCGAGCGCCAGCACGCAGCCGGGCACAACACCCGCGGAGCCTGCCGTGGGGGCGGCGACAATCACGCCCATGGTAGCGGAGCGCTCGAGCACGGCCATGGCGCGGGCAACGGCGTCGGTCTGGACGGCGCCCATCAGGCTTGCACTCAAATCGTTGCAGCGGGTTGCTTCGACGAGCTTCGCCTCGCCGCCGATAAGCCCGCCGAGCGAGCGCTGCGGATTGGCGATAGGGGCCGTGGTCTCCTCGCGCATGACGTCGAGCACGCGGCGCATGGCGGCGACGGCGTGCGCCTCGCCGGTCAGGCGCGCCTCGCGCACGGCCATGACGGCGCCGATGCTGAGCCCCATTTCCTCGCACGCATCGAGCAGCTGCTCGCCGTCGTCGAAGATTTCCTTGGCCGAGACGCCGGGAGAGAGCGACGAGGCAGAACCGGGGAGCTCGATAAAGGTCGCGTAATCGACATTGTCGAGCTTGCGCAGCATGGGGACGACGGTGTCGTCGGGCGCGCCGTCGGTCTCAAAGACGGAGTAGGCCTGGCCGCCCACTTCGGTGCGGTAGGTGCGGCAGAAGGCGATGTTCACGTGGGCGTAGGCGAGCAGGTTGGTGAGCGCGGCGAGCACGCCGGGGACGTCCTTGTGCGCCACGAAGAGCGTGGAATACATGCCCGAGATGTCGACGCCGACGCCGTTAATACGGCTGATGCGCATCTTGCCGCCGCCCAGGCTCTCGCCGCGGACCTGTGCCGTGGCGCCCGTGTCGTCGACCATTTCGATGTCGACGGTGTTGGGGTGGATGGAGGCGTCGTCGCCCTTGATGTCAAAGTGATATTCGAGGCCCTGCTCGCGCGCGAGGTCGAAGGCCTGCTTGATGTTCTCGTCATCGGTGTCGAGGCCCAGTATGCCCGCGACGAGCGCACGGTCTGTGCCGTGGCCGCGGTAGGTGTGGGCGAAGGAGTTCCACAGGCCAAAGGTGACTTTGGTGATGCGGCCTTCCAGCAGGCTGGCGGCAACTTGGGCGCAGCGCAGGGCGCCGGCGGTGTGCGATGAGCTGGGGCCGACCATGACGGGGCCCAAGATCTCGAATGCCGAGGTCGTAGCTAGTGTTTGCGGCTTGCCTGCCATGGATGCTCCTTATCTATCCCGTCGTCCCGAGGGGCGGGGCATACTCTGTCCCACCGTTCAGAGGGCTTTAGTATTTGGTCGCCTGCTCGGACAGTCCTGCTCCACGGAGGCCACATTAAGTGGCCTCCGGCTCGTGCGGAACTCGCGATCGACCAAATACTAAAGCCCTCGGAACTTAGGATACATGGTTGGAGTCGCTCTGCTGCAAAATTTATCGGCCTGTGATTTATTCCATGTCCCAGGTAGGCTCATCTTCACCACCTTTAAATAAAAAAGAAGTACCGGTTGGGGCCGGTACTTCTTTTGGTGCGTTGTTATTTGGCTGTAGCTTTTCGAGTTAGCTTACAGGCCGCAGGCTGCTTTGAGTTCTTCGACTCGGTCGGTTTTCTCCCAGGTGAAGTCGGGGTCTTCGCGGCCGAAGTGACCGTAGGCTGCCGTCTTTTCGTAGATGGGGCGACGCAGGTCTAGGTCGCGGATGATTGCACCCGGGCGCAGGTCGAAGGTCTTCTCTACGGCCTCAACGATCGTGTCCTCGGCAACCTTGGCGGTTCCGAAGGTGTCGACCATGATTGAAAGGGGCTTGGAAACGCCGATGGCGTAGGCAAGCTCGACTTCGCAGCGGTCGGCCAGACCGGCGGCGACCACGTTCTTGGCGACCCAGCGCGCGGCATACGCGGCGGAGCGGTCGACCTTGGTGCAGTCCTTTCCGCTAAAGGCACCGCCGCCGTGACGACCGTAGCCGCCGTAGGTGTCGACGATGATCTTGCGGCCGGTGAGGCCCGTGTCGCCCATGGGGCCGCCCACGACAAAGCGACCGGTGGGGTTCACGTAGATGTCCGCGTTATCCCACGGCATGTTCTCAGTGGCCATGACCGGAGTGATGACGTGCTCGATGAGGTCGGCCTTGATCTTGCCCATGTCCTCGATCTCGGCAGCGTGCTGCGTGGAGATGACGATGGTCGTGACCTCGACGGGCTTGCCTTCCTCGTAGCGCACGGTGACCTGGGTCTTGCCGTCGGGACGCAGATAGGCGAGGGTACCGTCGTGGCGCACGGCGGCCAGGCGCTCGGCCAGGCGGCTTGCCAGGTAGTGCGGCATGGGCATGAGGGTCTTGGTCTCGTTGGAGGCATATCCGAACATCATGCCCTGGTCGCCGGCACCGATCAGGTCGATCGGGTCGGTGGTAGCGCCGGTCTGGGTCTCGAAGGACTCGTCAACGCCTTGGGCGATATCGGGCGACTGCTCGTGGATGAGGCTCATGACGCCGCAGGTGTCGCAGTCAAAACCGAACTTGGCACGGTTGTAGCCAATGCGGCGGATAACGCCACGGGCGATTTCCTGAACGTCTACGTAGGCCTGGGTGCGAATCTCGCCGGCGACGATGACGGTGCCGGTGGTCACGAGGGTCTCGCAGGCGCAGCGGACGTTTTCCACGTTGGCAGGCACGCCGTTGGGGGCGATGTAGCCCTGCTCCTGGAGCTCTATTTCTTTGGCGAGGATTGCGTCGAGGACGGCGTCGCTGATCTGGTCAGCGATCTTATCGGGATGACCTTCGGTCACCGACTCCGACGTAAAAACAAAGGACCCGTGTTGGGGCGGGATGGAACGAAGTTCTTCTGACATGATTGTCCTTTCAAAAACGTGTCCCGGCGACCGTTACCATTCCGCCGGGCTCTCTATGCAAGGGCACATCATAGCGCGTAAATCAAACATTCACACCCTTTCCGCACCTACTCATTGGGGACAGACATAAATGACCAGCCTTGAACTAAGAACGTCTCCAACGACTGGTCATTTAAGTCTGTCCCCAATGAGTAGGTCGGTGCCCTTTGTGCGGAGGTTGCTTTGATGCTTTATACTGGTGCGGTTAGACATCCATCCTGCAATCGAGGAGATTTCCATGGCATCAGACGTTCGCGTCCGCTTTGCACCCTCACCGACGGGCAAGCTGCATATCGGCGGCGCCCGCACCGCTATCTATAACTGGGCTTTCGCCCGTGCTAACGGCGGCACGTTCATCCTGCGCATCGACGACACCGACCCCACCCGCTCCACCGACGAGAACACACAGATCATTCTGCGCGCCATGCGTTGGCTGGGCCTGGACTGGGACGAGGGTCCCGAGGTGGGCGGCAATTTTGGCCCCTACGCCCAGACCGAGCGCCTGGACCTGTACAAGCAGGCCGCCCAGAAGCTTTGGGATGAGGGCAAGGCCTATCCCTGCTTCTGCACCAAGGAGCAGCTCGATGCCGACCGCAAGGCCGCGCAGGAGCGCAAGCACCCCTTCCAAGGCTATCAGCGCCGTTGCCGCGATCTTGATCCCGAGGAGGCCCGCCGTCGCATCGAGGCCGGCGAGTCCTACGTCCTGCGCATCAAGGTGCCTGAGGACCGCGGCGACGTCGTCATCCACGACGCCGTCCACGGTGAGGTAACCTTCGACGCCAAGGAGCTCGACGACTTTGTTATCTTCCGCTCCGACGGCACGCCCACGTACAACTTCGCGACCGTCGTCGACGACGCCATGATGAAGATCACCCACGTCATCCGCGGCGACGATCACCTGTCCAACACCCCGCGCCAGGTCATGGTCTACGAGGCCCTCGGCGCGCCCGTGCCCACGTTCGCCCACATCTCCATGATCCTGGGTGCCGACGGTAAGAAGCTCTCCAAGCGTCACGGCGCCACCTCGGTGGAGGAGTACCGCGACGCCGGCTACCTGTCCGACGCTTTCGTCAACTACCTGGCGCTGCTCGGCTGGTCGCTCGACGGCGAGACCACGATCATCCCGCGCGATGTCCTGGCCAGCAAGTTCTCGCTCGACCGCATCTCTAAGAACCCGGCGACCTTCGACCCCAAGAAGCTCGATTGGGTCAATGCCGAGTACATCAACGGCATGTCCGATGCTCAGTTTGCCGACGAGATCATGGTCCCCGAGCTGCACGAGGCGGGTCTCATCGAGGGTAATGTCGAGTACGGCGAGGATTGGATCGATGCGCTTGCCGCCATCGTCAAGCCGCGCACCAAGATGCCGGCCGACGCCGTGACCGTCGCCGCTCCCATCTTTGCCACGGCCAAGACGCTCGAGTATGACGAGAGGTCCGTTAACAAGGGCCTGGCCAAGGAAGGCATGGGCGCCATTCTGGATGCCGCCAAGGCCGCGCTCGAGGGCGTGGACGAGTGGACCGCCGCGAACATCGACGCCGCGCTTGAGCCGCTGCCCGAGCAGATGGACCTTAAGAAGCGCGTGGTGTTCCAGGCCGTGCGCGTCGCCGTCTGCGGCAACATGGTGAGCCCTCCACTGGGCGAGACCATGGCGCTCGTCGGCCGCGACGACTGCCTGGCGCGCATCGACCGCGCCCGCACGATGGCGCTGTAGCAGCCGTGTAAACGCATGTATCCGAGCCCCGTTCACCCGAGCGGGGCTCTTGTTTCTGTAGACGTATGGGATAGGAGGTGCTGGAGCCGTGGCCGAGCAACTGTCGCTGTTTGGTTCGCCGGAACCGGAGGAGGTTCCGGTGAAGCCAGTGTCTGCCGCTGCCTCGGCTCAGCCTAAGCCTGCACCTGAGCCCATCGCCGCCTATGCGAGCGTGGTTCTCGACATCCCGACGCGTGCGCTGTCCGAGCCGTTTGCCTATGGCATTCCTCAACCCCTTGCTAGCGACGCGCAGATCGGATCCACGGTCCTGGTCCATTTTGGCAACCGTGCTGCCGCAGGCTACATCGTCGACATTGCGCCCGAGCTGGGCGATCTGCAGGGCAATAGCGCGCTCGACCCCGCGCGCATTAAAGCCGTCGAAGCCATCCTCAGCAAACCGCTCTTTACCGCCGAGGCTGCCCGTATCGCGCGCTGGATGAGCCGCGAGTATGTCGCGACGCTTTCCGAGTGCCTGCGCCTGTTTTTGCCCCCGGGTGGAAGCCCGCGCGTGGTCAAGGGCGACGACGGCGTGTGGACGGTTGAACGTCCCGCCGTCAAGCCTATCCAAAACCGCTGGGTCATGCTCACGCCCGAGGGCTTTGACTATACGCCGCCCAAGACCGCGGTCCGCCAGCGCCAGCTCATCGAGGCACTGCGGTGCGGCCCGGTCACGACGCGTGACCTCAACCTGCTCTATAACAGCATGTCGGCTACCATCAAGGCGCTCGAAAAACGCGGCGTCGTGGTGGTGGAGGAGCGCCGTGCGTGGCGTGGCTGCAATGAACAGACCACGCTCTCCTCGGCAAGCGGCAAGGCACCGGTCGCACTCACCAACGGTCAGCAGCAGGCGCTCGCGCAGATTGAGCGCGCCCGTCTGGACGCTCATGGCGACGTGGTGCTGGTCGACGGCGTCACCGGCTCCGGCAAAACCGAGGTTTATCTCTCCGCCATCGAGCGCGTGCTCGCGGCCGGTCGCTCGGCGTGCGTGCTTGTGCCCGAAATCTCGCTGACGGCCCAGACCGTCGGCCGCTTCCGCTCGCGCTTTGGCGAGACGGTCGCCGTGTTCCATTCGCGCCTTTCGGCCGGCGAGCGTCTGGACCAGTGGGATATGGTCGCCAGCGGTGCGGCCCGCGTGGTTGTCGGCGCCCGCTCGGCGCTCTTTTGCCCGCTCAGCGACTTGGGCCTCATCATCATCGACGAGGAGCACGAGACCAGCTACAAGCAGGGTTCCAGCCCGCGCTACCATGCGCGTGAAGTGGCGGCCGAGATGGCGCGGCGCTACCGCTGCCCGCTCGTGTTGGGCTCCGCCACGCCCTCGGCCGAGGCCCTCGACCGCTGCCGCTGTGGCACGTATAACGGTGCCACCTGGACGCGCGTCGAGATGCCCGAGCGCCCGGGACACGCCGTGCTGCCGACAGTCCGCATTGCCGACCTGCGCCGCGAGTTCTCGCACGGCAGCCGCTGCATGTTCTCAAAACCCTTGATGGAGGGCTTGGAGCGTGTGGTCGAGCGCCGCGAGAAGGCCGTGCTGTTGCACAACCGCCGTGGCTTCGCGCCGTTTTTGATGTGTCGCGAGTGCGGTTGCGTCCCCACCTGCAACCACTGCTCCACGGCGCTTACGTACCACGAGCGTACCCATGCGTTGCAGTGCCACACCTGTGGTTCTTCCTGGCGTGTGCAGCCCTATCCGGCGCCCACAAGTCGCTGCCCCAAGTGCGGCAGCCGTTACCTGGCAAAAATGGGTCTGGGTACGCAGCAGATCGAGGACGCGCTGCACCAGATGCTGCCCGACGACGTCGCCATTATTCGCATGGATGCCGATTCCACGCGCGGCAAGGACGCGCACAAAAAGTTGCTCGAGCAGTTCGATGCGGCGGATTGTGCCGTGTTGCTGGGCACCCAAATGATCGCAAAGGGTCTCGATTTTCCCGAGGTCACACTGGTAGGCGTGGTCAATGCCGACTTCGCCCTTAAGCTGCCGGACTTCCGCGCAGGGGAGCGCGCCTACGATCTGCTGGAACAGGTGGCGGGCCGTGCCGGTCGCGGCGATCGTCCCGGCGAGGTGATCATCCAGACCTACCTGCCCGAGGACCCGGTCATTCGCGCCGTCGCTGAGCATGACCGTTCGATCTTTACCGACTACGACCTGGACCAGCGCCGCGACGCGCTGTACCCGCCGTTTGTTCGCCTGGTCAACATCTTGGTATGGTCGGCGAACCGAGACGACGCGCAGAACTACATCGGACGTATCGCAAAGCTTCTTAAGCGCCGCTGGCATGCCGCCGCGCCCGACTTTTTGCGGGCGGGGAGTGCCGTGCCGCAGGTGCTGGGCCCGGCTTCGTGTGTAATCGAGAGAGCCAAGGACCGTTACCGCTTCCATCTGCTTGTGAAGTCGCCCGTGGGGTACCATGTCTCTGATGATATCGACGCCTGCCTCAAAGAGGTGGGCTCCGTGCGCGGCGTGAGCGTGAGCGTTGACGTCGACGCCTATGACCTGATGTAACAACCCGAAAGGATGGCCATGGAAGCCAACGGAATCGTACTGTCGCCCGACCCTCGTCTGCGCCAGGAGTGCGTCGTCATCGAGGAGATCACCCCGGCGATCGAGGCGCTTGCCGAGAAGATGAAGAAGATGATGTTCGAGAACGGCGGTTGCGGCCTGGCTGCCCCGCAGATCGGCGAGCTCATTCAGCTCGTCACCATCGACTGCGACTACAGTGACAAGAATGATTATGATCCGTACGTGCTTATCAACCCTGTCATTGTTGAGCAAAGTGACCATCTGGTGCCCTTTAGCGAGGGCTGCCTGTCCATCCCTGGCATTAGCTGCGAGATCGAGCGTCCCGACCATGTCGTCGTCGAGGCGTACGACTTGGACGCTAACCTGATTCGCTACGAGGCCTCGGGCGATCTGTTCTGCGTGTGCCTGCAGCACGAGATCGATCACTTGCACGGCAACACCATGTTCGAGCGACTGAAGCCCATGCAGAGGATCAAAGCAGTCAAGGAGTACCAGGACGCCCTGGCCCGCGGCGCTCGACCGGGCGAGACGGAGTAGGTCCCACCGTCCCCTTCCGCCGCAGGGCTTAGGTTTTGCTCCATGCTCAAACAGTCCTGCTCGCACGAAGAGCACATTAAGTGCTCTTCGGCTCGTGCGGAACTGCGCGTGGAGCAAAACCTGAGCCCTGCGGCGGAAGGGGACTGCGTTTTCGTGCTCCTGTTCGCCCGGGTGCCGTCGGGCCAGGGAAGGGCGTCTTCGCTGATAGGTGCTTTACTGAAAGAGCTGCTTTTATGGCGGCTCTTTCTTTGGTTTTGGGTATATTTGTTCTTGTTGAATTGTTCTTGCGGATAGGCTTGGTACTTGGCTTTCCGCTGTTCTTTGTAGCCGTCTCGGCTTTGGTTGAGAGGAGACGATCTTTATGCGTATTGTGTTTATGGGTACGCCTGATTTTGCTGTGCCTTCGCTGACTTCGCTTGTTGAGGCTGGGAATGAGATTGCGCTTGTTGTTACTCGTCCTGATGCTGTTCGTGGGCGTGGTAAGAAGCTGGAGCCGTCTTCTGTTAAGGCTAAGGCGCTTGAGCTGGGGTTGCCGGTTGTTGAGGCTAATCGTATAACGGCCGAGGTTGTTGAGGCTCTCCAAGCTGCCCGGGCTGACATTTTCTGTGTGGCTGCCTATGGCTGCATTTTGCCTGATGAGGTGCTGCATATGGCGCCGCTTGGTATTGTGAATGTTCATGCGTCTTTGCTGCCTCGTTGGCGTGGCGCCGCTCCTATTCAGCGTGCGATTCTTGCTGGTGATGAGGTTGCTGGCGTTTCCATTATGCGCATTGGACATGGCGTGGATACTGGTGCTTATTGTGCTCAGGCTTCCACGTCGGTTGCCGGTAAGCATGCTGAGGCGCTGACCATGGAGCTTGGTGAGCTTGGCGGCAAACTGCTTGCCGATACGCTTCCTTCTCTTGCCGATGGCACCGCCGTGTGGACTGAGCAGGATGAGTCGCTCGTCACTCATGCTGCCAAGATTTCCAAGCTGGAGATGCGTCTGGATCCGCAGATGGCTGCGCTCGATTGCGTGCGTCATGTGCTCGCTTCGTCCGATACCGCGCCTGCTCGTTGCGTGATTGCCGGCAAGACCGTGCGTGTGCTCGATGCTGCGCTGGCCGATGTTTCGCTTGGCAAGGGCGGCGTTGACGTTAAGAATAAGCGTGTTTTCCTTGGCCTTTCCGATGGTGCGGTTGAACTGCTCGAGGTTAAGCCTGATGGCAAGCGTGCCATGGCCGCTTCTGCTTGGGCTGCTGGGCTGCAAGGCGCCGATCTTGCATGGGGTGTTTTGTCATGAGCAAGCTGTCTCCCGCGCGCAAACTTGCGCTCGATGTGCTAATGGAGGCCGATCGCCGCGGCATGTATGCGCGCGACGTGCTGTCCTCTCGCGCATCGGCCAAGGCTATTGACCAGCGCGATTCCGCTTTTGCAGCTCGCTTGGCGCTTGGTGTGGCCGCCACGCAGGGTATTTTGGACGAACTGCTCGATCAGTTTCTCGATAAGCCTAAAAAGGTTGCGCCGCGTGTTCGCATGGCGCTTCGTATCTCGGCCTTCGAGATGCTCTATCTGCATACGCCTGGTCGCGTTGCGGTGAGTCAGGGCGTTGAGCTGGTGCGCAGCGGAGCTAAGTCTGCCGCCGGTTTGGCCAATGCCGTGCTGCATAAGGTCGCGGACAACGTTGAGGACTTTGCCACGGCGTCCGATGTAGATGAGTCTGAGCGACGCCTGGTTCGTCTGTCGCGCCTGATGGGACTGCCGCGTTGGCTGTGCGCTCGCATTATGGCATCGTTCGACACGCCAGAGGGTGCGCTTAACTTTGCCGGCAATCTGGCCCCCGCGCCACTGGCCCTGCATGAGAACGCCTTTGCGACCAAGCCCGATCCGTATATCTCGCAGCTCGTCGCGCCTGTCTTCCCGGGCTGCCATGCCCCGGTTGATGCCCAGGTTACCGTTGCTTCGGGTGTGTTTGAGCGTGCTGCCGCGGTGGCATCTGATCTCAACGCGCAGCTTATCGCCACGGCAGCCACGCGCCCTGGAAGCTGCCTTGAGATTGGTGCCGGTCGTGGCACCAAGACCTATGTGATGATGTGCCAGGCCAAGCGTGCGGGCTATGAACGTCAGCATACGGCGCTTGACCTGCATGATCGCAAGTGCGATCTGAATCTCGCTCGCCTGCATAAGGCCGGTATTCAGGGCGTTCGTACGGTTTCGGGTGATGCTTGCGAGCTCGATGAGGTTCTCACATCGTTTGATGCCATGCGCGGTGAGCGGGTCAAGTTCGATACCGTGTTTATCGATGCGCCGTGCTCAGGCACCGGAACCATGCGTCGTCATCCCGAGATCCCGTGGCGTCTGACCGAAAAGGATGTGACGGTTGAGCTGCCCAAACTGCAGCTGTCGATGCTCAAGGAAGCCGCCGCGCGCGTGGCTGCCGGCGGCGAGCTCATCTATGCGACGTGCTCGGTCTTCGACGAGGAGAACACGCAGGTGGTGGATGCTTTCCTTGCTTCTCCTGAGGGCGCCGGCTTTAGCGTGGCATCGCTTTCCGAGGCACAGATTCTGCAACTCCCTGAGTTCGATCAGGCCAAGAAGCTCGTATCCGTACGCCAAAACGATCGAGGCCTCTTCCAAAGCGTCCCCGTAAACGCCGATTCCTACGACGGCCACTTCTGCGCCAGACTGGTCCGCAAGTAACGACTAAGTTGCGGTGAAATAGGGATTAAAAAGCCGCTTCTGCCCGCCAAACAGTCCTTATTTCACCGCAACTCATAAGGAAACCTGGGTAGCTAAAGAAACAGCCCCGCGATCGGCGTTGATCGCGGGGCTGTTTGGTTTCTAGTGGCTATGCGGGCAGTTGGGGCAGCAGCCGCTCGTGGCGTTGGTGCTGGAGCCGCCGCTTCGTTGATCGGTGTTGTAGAAACCGCTGCCCTCAAATTTAATGCCGCTGGCCGAGAACGTCTTGGCCGCCGGGGCACCGCAGCTGGGGCACACGACCTCGGGGGTCTCGGACATGGGATGCTCAACCTCAAACACGTTGCCGCAGCTCGAGCACTTGTAATCGTAGCGCGCCATAAATACTTCCTTTTCAGCACAAAGCGGGCAGATTACTCTGCCCGCAAAAATTCAAACGTCTGTAACTGTACCCTATATCGGGGGTTTTATCACGCTTCGCCCCAGAATCTATGGTTGTTGCGCAGGAGCCGCGCGGTTTTGCCCTCGGCGGCTGCAATGTCCGCCTCGTCAGCCTGCCAGGTCCAGTTGCCTGTGGCCACACCCGGCACGTTCATACGTGCATCGTCGCCCAGCCCCAGTATGTCCTGCAGCGGCATCATCACGAGCGGAGCATCGCTTGCCAGGGCATTGCCCATGAGCTCGTTTGCCAATTCAATGCCGCTCGGCGCGTCGCCGCCCGTAAAGGAGTGCGTGCACCAGCCGGCAAGCGTCGAGGTGTCGTGCGTCGAGGTGTACAGGATCTTGCCCGGTGTGGGATGAATTCCGCAGCGAACGTCGTAGTCGCTAAACTCCAGCACGTCCATGCCGGGGAAACCGCAGGTCGAAGCCATTGCGCGAACACCGGGCGTCAGGTAGCCCAAGTCCTCAGCGATAAAGTTGAGCGGACCCAGCTCGTCATAGGCGGTCTGGAACAGGTCCTTGCCCGGGCCCGCCAGCCAGCGGCCGTCGGCGCATGCCTTGCCCGCGGGAATGCTGTAATAGCTGTGGAACCCCAGGAAGTGATCCAGACGCACGCGGTCGTAAAGCGAGAACGCGCGACGCAGGCGATCCATCCACCAGCTATAGCCGTTCTGCTTCATGTGGTCCCAGCGGAACGTCGGGTTGCCCCACACCTGGCCCTCGGGCGCAAAGTTGTCGGGCGGCGCACCGGAAATCTCAATCGCCTTGCCGGTATCGGACAGCCAGAAGTTCTCGGGTTCGCTCCACGCGTCTGCCGAATCGTCGGACACGTACATAGGAATATCGCCGATAACCTCGATGCCCTTCTTGTGCGCATAGTTCATGAGCTCGCACCAAGCCAGGTCAAAGCGGTACTGCATGTACGCCTGAAGCTCGGCCTCGTTGTGGAAGCGCTTGTCGTCGATCAGATGCTCGTTGTAGCGCGCAACATCTGCCGGCCAATCATGGCGCGACTCGCCCTCAAAGTACTTCTTAACGGCCATGTAGACGCAGTATTTCTCGAGCCAATCGGCATTGCGATGTTTAAACGCGGTGTACAGCGGATCGGCATCCTCGCCTCCGCGGGCCTTCCAGGTCTTAAAGTCGGCGGCCAGCTCCTCGTGGCTCTCGGGTAGCAGGTCGATATTGCCTGCAAAGGCCGAAGGACCAGCGTAAGGGGAGCGGAAGAAGTCCGTGGGGTTGACGGGAAGAACCTGCCAGTAGCGCATGCCCATGGCGGCCAGATGATTGATAAAGCGACGCGTGGGCGCGCCGATTGTACCGGGCTTGCCGTCGTCGGTCGGCACCGATGTGATATGACACACAACACCCGCACCGTGATCGAGCGGCTCCTGCAGGCGCTGCTCGGCATGGTGATAGATGATCGACGAGCCCAGCGGATAAAGATCGAGCGTGACCGTGCCGTTGTGGATCTCGCACTCGTGACCGCTAATAACATCGCTCGCGCATTCGCCGAGCGCCGGAATCGTCACACGATGCGAATTGCGCAGGCTGCGGTTGATGATGACGGTCGCGGACTCGCCGTCTTTACCGGTACGGTTGTAGGCCAGCACCTCGTCATTGAGCGCGAAGGCCTTTATCTCGCCATCGATCATAAACGGCAGCGCGCGGCGCACGGCCGAGGCATTCTTGACGATCGCGAACGTATCGAAGTCGTGCAGGTTTTCCTTGGTCGGCATGGTGCGGCGATTTCCCGGATCGGTGAGACCCTCCAAGCCGTACTCGTCACCGTAATAGATTGAGGGAACGCCCGGGAACGTCATCTGCATGAGCGTCGCCAGCCAAAAGCGGCTCTTGGCCAGGCCCATGGAGTTCTCGTCCAGGCGCCATTTGCTGCGCTCGCTCTCGGGCAGCTGCGACTCGTCGGGGCCACCGCCGAGCACCGAGATAATGCGCGGGCGGTCGTGGCTCGACAGCAGGTTGAGCGCGCAGGACAGGGCCTCGCGCGGATAATTCTCGCGCAGGGTCTCGATATCCTCGGCAGCTTGGTAGGCGTTTTTGTAGCCCATCAAAAAGCCGATGACCATGTCGCGGAAGGGGTAATCCATAGCAGAGTCCAGCTCGGAGCCCTGCAGGTAGCGACGCAGATGGCCGTAGCTGATCTTGTTGGAGGCATCTTCCCAGACCTCGCCGAGCAGCAGCGCGTCGGGCTTCTCGGCGAGCACGGCCTTTTTAATCTCGGCCAGGAAGTCGTCGGAAAGCTCGTCGGCCACATCCAGGCGCCAGCCGTGAGCGCCGGCTCGCAGCCATTTACGAATGACGCCGTCCTTGCCCAGGAGCTTCTCTCGCACCAGCTCGGACTTCTCATTGATGGCGGGCATATTGCCCACGCCCCACCAACAGTCGTACGAGCCGTCCTCGTGGAAATAAAACGCATCGCGCCACGGCGAATCTTCGCTTTGCCACGCGCCCACGCCGGGGTAGTTGCCGTAGCGGTTGAAGTAGATCGAATCGTCGCCCGTGTGGTTGAACACGCCGTCCAGAATGATGGAAATGCCCAGCTTCTCGGCCGCCTCGCACAGCTCAGTAAAGTCCTGCTCGGTGCCCAGAATCGGATCGATCTTGGTGTAATCGGCGGTGTCGTAGCGATGGTTGCTCGCGGCTTCAAAAATGGGGTTGAGGTAGATGGCTGTAAAGCCCAGCTCGGCGATGCGAGGCAGGTCATTCTGGATACCCTTGAGCGATCCGCCGTAAAAGTCCCAGGTCTTGATGGAGCCGTCCTCGGCGCGCTCGTACACAGGCGGCTCGTTCCAGTCCTCGACCATGCGGCGCTGAATGCCCTTACGCGGTTTTTCGACCTCAGCCAGCGTGCGCTCGCGCCAGTGCTCGTCGCGGGCATAGCGATCGGGGAAGATCTGGTAGACCATACCGCGCTCGTACCACTCGGGTCGAACTTCGCGGTGCTTGTAGACGGTGACCTGGAATGACGGCACCTCGGCGTAATCGTAGGTTACGCCTTCGCCGCCGGTGCGGCCCTGTGGTGCGCCCAGGCGAACCTCGGGCTGGCCCTCGATATTGCAGATAAAGCTGTACCAGATAAGACAGGGTTCAGTGCACTCAAGCTCTACGGTAAATATGCCATCGCCCTCGTGCGTCATGGGATACCGAGACTCACCGATCTCATCGACCCAGGTGCGCAGCGTAAGCGTTGCCTGCGCGGGATCGGCATCCTCCAGAATCACGGAGAGCGAAAGGGTAGTTCCTGTGGTCACAGCGCCAAACGGAGTGCGAAACTGCGGCAGACGGCTGTTGTGTATCAATCTCATAGTACGGTCCAGTTCAATAGAATCATGGCCTGCTGGTCATGGGCTTTACGCACAGGATGTAAGTATATCTGTTGTACACAGGCTGTATAAACAACATCCGTTTACCATCGGCGAACGGTTGTCCTAGAAAATCGTTTTACCAACTATCTACAGAGAAGGGGCGCCCGATTGGAGCGCCCCTTACTTAGGGTTTGATTGGGTTTTGGATCGCCTGTGGGCTAGCGGCGCTTGCGAGTGGCTGTGGCCTTACGGACGGACGTCTTCTTGGACGGGGCCTTTTTCTCTGCCGGAGCGGCGGGGGAGACCGAAGTCTCCTTGGTGGGTTCTGGCTTGGCCTTTACCTCGGCCTTTGGCTCCTTTTTGGCGGCAGCAGGCTTGGCATCGACCTTAGCTTCCGCCATGGGAGCTGCAGCTTTGGTAGTGGCCTTCTTGGCCGTCGTCGTGCGCTTGCGCGTGGCGGTCTTGGCGGCGGGCTTGGTCTCGACGGTTGCCTCCGCCTTGGGCTCTGCAGGCGTCTCCTCGACCTTGGCTGCGGGCTTTGCGGCTGACTTGGTCGTGGCGGCCTTCGTGGTCGTCGACTTGCTTGCCGTGGTTTTCTTGGCTGCCGTTGTCTTCTTTGCGGTCGTGGTCGTCTTCTTTGCAGTAGTCTTTTCCGGAGCCTTGGTGGCCGGCTTGGCCTCAGCGACCTCGGCCTTTACCTCGGGAGCAGCCTCGGCTTCGGCGGCCTTCTTGGCAGCGGCGGTCGTGCGCTTGCGCGTGGTCGTTGTCTTGGTAGCGGTGGTTTTGGTTGCCGCCGCCTTGGTCGTCGTAGCCTTCTTAGCGGTCGTCTTGCGGGTCGTGGTCTTCTTAACTGCGGGCTTTGCAGCGGGCTTGACTTCGGCCTTTGCCTCCGGAGCCGCCTCAGCCTTCACCTCAAGCTCGGCCTTTACGGGCTCAGCTTCAACTGGCTTCTCCTCGGCCTTGGGCTCCGGCTCAGCAACAGCCTCAGGCTCGTCGACAACAGCCGCCGGCCTCTCAATCTCCGGGTGCATAAAGAAGTACAGGTCCAGATACTTGTCAGCCGAGCGCGTCCAGCTAAAGTCCTGGCTCATGGCCTGCGTGACCAGCTGGTTCCATGCGTCGCGGTTATCCCAGAACAGACGCGCCGCGCGGAATACCGCATCGCCCATCTCGTCGCCGTTAAAGTTGCTAAACGAGAAGCCCGTGCCCTCGCCGGTAAACTCGTTGTACGGGATCACGGTGTCCTTCAGGCCGCCGGTCTCGCGCACGATGGGCAGGGTACCGTAGCGCATGGCGATGATCTGCGACAGGCCGCAGGGCTCAAACTTCGAAGGCATCAGGAACATGTCGGCGGCAGCATACATACGCTGCGACAGCGCCGGATCGAACTCGATGCGTGCGGCCATGGTGCCGGGGTACTTGTCCTGGAAGTAGCGCAGGCCGTCCTCATAGTCGCGGTCGCCGGTGCCCAGCACCGCCACCTGTACGCCGCCGGCCAGGATGCGGTCGAGCGCGTACATGACCAGGTCCATGCCCTTCTGGCGCGTCAGACGCGTGACCATCACCATGAGCGGACGGTCGTCGCGAACCTCGAGACCCAGCTCTTCCTGCAGCTTTGCCTTACACACGGCCTTGCCAGAACGGTCCTCCACGGTGTAGTTGGCGGCAATGCGCTTGTCGGTTGCCGGGTCAAAGCCCTCGACGTCGATGCCATTCAAAATGCCCTGCAGCGCGTACGAACGCTCGCGCAGCACGCCGTCCAGGCCCTCGCCAAACTCGGGCGTCTGGATCTCGTTGGCATAGGTGGGGCTCACCGTAGTGATGGCGTCGGCATAGCGCAGGGCGCCCAGCATGTAGTTGATGCTGCAGGCGTCGCAACGCAGCTGCGAGGCGGCCGCGGGAATATGCGCCACACCCAGGATGTCCTCCATCACGGTGTCGCTAAACTGGCCCTGGAACGCCACGTTGTGGATCGAGAACACGGTCTTGACGCGGTCATACAGCGGCAGGCCCTGGTAGAACTCGCGCAAAAACACGGGCGCCAGCGCCGTCTGCCAGTCATTGCAGTGCAGGATGTCGCACTCAAAGCCGGCCGGCAGGTGCTGCAGGCTCTCGGTAATGGCCTTGGAGAAGAACGCAAAGCGCTCGCCGTCATCAAAGAAGCCGTACGGATAGTCGCGCGCAAAGTAGCGCTCGTTGTCGATGAACATATAGGTGACGCCGTCGTGCTCGAGCTTCTCGAGCCCGCAGTACTCATTGCGCCAGCCCAGACTCACGTAAAAGTCGGAAAAGTGCTCCATCTGCGCCTTGTACTCGTCTTTGATGGTGGCGTACTTGGGCACCATCACGATGACCTCGGCGCCGGCGCGCACAAGCGCCGCAGGCAGCGAGCCCGCCACGTCGCCCAGGCCACCGGTCTTCACAAACGGTGCGCACTCGGCCGAGGCAAACACGATCTGCATCTTTTTGCTGGAATCAGCCATATTGTCTCCCATGTTGTTATTCGAGAATAGCCGCCTGGCGCAAACCGGGCGGCTATTCTACATGTTACGAGCGATGTTGCGGTGCCAACGTTAACGTACGATCGTGGTATCGGAAGTTAACGGAGCCTTGCCCAACACCAGGATGTTCTCGGGCGTGCCGCGAAGCTCGGTGTTGGTGGGAACCACGTTGTTCTTGTCCAGGATGGCGTTCTCAACGCGGGCGCCGCTCTTGATGATGCAGCTCTGGTTGATGATCGAGTTGGTCACCGAGGCGCCTTCCTCAACAACAACGCCGCGCGATAGGATCGAGTTGCGCACGGTGCCCTTGATGATGCAGCCGGCCGAGATGATCGAGTTGCAGGCGTGGCTGCCGGTCGCGTAACGCGAAGGCGGCACGTCGTGAGCCTTGGTCAGGATCGGGCGCTCGGGGTCAAAGAGCTGGTCGGCCACGGTCTGGTCGAGCAGGTCCATGCTGCGGCGATACAGCGACTTCTCGCTAAACACGCCCACGATCTCGCCCTTGTACTCGTAGCTGCACACGTCGATGTTGCCAAAGTCGCCCTGTAGCGCCTCGAGCAGGTCCAGATAGTCGGCGGCCTGGTAGTGGTCGATGATCTCGAGCAGCGTCTCGCGGTTGACGATGCAGCAGTCCATAGAGGCGTTGTCGCCGTACACGACGCCGGCGCTCACGCCCGTCAGGCGGCCGTTCTCGTTGATCTGCAGCTTGGTCTCGTCATCGACGTTGCGCGTGGCCTTGCAGTACACCACGGTCATCTGGGCGCCGGAGTTCTCGTGCGCGTCGATGATGGTGTTGAGGTCCATGTTAAAGATGATGTTGGTGCCCATCATCACAACATAGGGCTTGTCCGAGCGCTGGAACAGCGTCTTGTTGGAGATGATGTCGCGCAGCAAGAAACGCATGCCGCCCTTGGTGGTGCCATACGCGTTGCCGGGCACCATGAACAGGCCGCCCTTCTTGCGGTCCAGGCCCCAGTCCTTGCCCGAACCCACGTGGTCGATCAGCGAGCGGTAGTTGCCCGGCATGACGACGCCGACGGTCTTAATGCCGGCATTCATCATGTTGGACAGCGGGAAGTCGATCAGGCGGTAGCGGCCCAAAAACGGAACGGACGCAATGGGGCGGTCCTTGAGCAGTACGCTGCCGTAGGTCGAAGAGTAGTTAGCGGTGATATAACCGATGGCCTTGCGATTGATCATCGGATCATTCCCCCTTTCCGATAACGACGTCATTTCCAACGACGGCCGTATCCTTGGTGGTATCGACAGAGCCGAGCTTCACGCCCTCTTCGACCGTGGAGTTCTCGCCCAAAATAGCGCGGCAGATGTGCGCGCCGCTCTTAACGTGCGCACCCGGCAGCAGCACGGAGTCCTCGACCACGGCGCGCTCCTCGATGATGACATCGGTCGAAAGGATCGAGTGGCGAGCGGTGCCGTAGATCTTGCAGCCGTTGGAGACCAAGCAGTCGTCCAGGCGGCCGTCCGGGCCAATGTAGTGCGGCGGACGCGTGGTGATGTTGGACATGATGGGGAAGTGCTTGTCAAACAGATCGAACTCGGGGTTGTTGCCCAGCAGGTCCATCGAGGTCTCGTGGAAGCTGGCGATGGTGCCGACGTCCTTCCAAAAGCCGTGGAACTCGTAGCTGTACAGGCGCTTGCCCTCGCCGAGCAGCTTGGGGATGATGTCCTTGCCAAAGTCGTGGCTCGAACGCTGGTCCAGAGCGTCCTGCTCGAGCGCCTCGATCAGGACGTCGGCCGAGAAGATGTAGATGCCCATGGATGCGAGGTTCGAATCGGGCTTATCGGGCTTCTCGGTGAACTTGGTGATGCGGCCGTCCTCGGGGTCGGTGGTCAGGATGCCAAAACGGCTGGCCTCCTCCCACGGCACGGGCATAACGCTAACCGTGAGGTCGGCGTTGTTCTCAATGTGCGTCTTGAGCATCTTGCGGTAGTCCATACGATACAGATGATCGCCCGAAAGAATCAGGACATACTTGGGGTCGTTGGCCTTGATGTAGTCGAGGTTCTGCGTAATGGCGTCGGCTGTGCCCGCATACCAGGCGCCACCGGTCTGCGTCTCGTACGGCGGCAGGATCGACACGCCGCCGTCGCGGCTGTCCAGATCCCACGCCTCGCCGGAGCCCACGTAGGCATGCAGCAGGTAGGGGCGATACTGCGTCAGAACGCCCACCGTGTCGATGCCCGAGTTGGAGCAGTTGGAGAGCGAAAAGTCGATAATGCGGAACTTGCCACCAAAGCTAACCGCCGGCTTAGCGATCTTTTGGGTGAGTGCCCCCAATCGGCTGCCCTGTCCTCCTGCGAGGAGCATCGCGATGCATTCTTTCTTACTCATCGATTTCTCCTTCTGTCATCGATGTTCCTAAACCCATTAGCGACGGGCGTGGCGCAACGTCACGCCCGTCGAGTAATGCCGTGCTGGCATAGGGGAGCTCGCGGCCTTTATGCGTGCCAGATCTCGTCGCGGTACTCGCGAATGGTGCGGTCGCTCGAGAACCAGCCGCTCGAGGCAGTGTTGAGCAGGGCCTTGCGGTTCCAGGTCCCCTGGTCGCCATAGCTGCCTGTGAGCTTCTCCCACGCATCCACGTAGCTGCGGAAGTCTGCCATGACCAGGTCGGGGTCGTTGTTGTTCATGAGCTCGTTGTAGATGCTCTCGAAGTTGCCCGAAAGGCCGGCAAACGTGTTGTCCTTGAGCTCGTCCATCACGCGGCCCAGACGCTCGCGGTCGCCGTTGAGGGTATCCCACGCAAAGTAGCTGTTGGATGCCCAGAGCTGCTCGACCTCGGGAGCGGTCAGGCCAAAGATGGCCTCGTTCTCGCGGCCAGCGAGGTCGGCGATCTCGATGTTGGCGCCGTCGAGGGTACCCAGCGTAATGGCGCCGTTCATCATGAGCTTCATGTTGGACGTGCCCGAGGCCTCCTTGCCGGCTGTAGAGATCTGCTCCGAGATCTCGGCGGCGGGATAGATGAGCTGGGCGTTGCTCACGCGGAAGTTGGGGATAAAGCAGACCTTCATGACTTCGTTGACGCGGGCATCGTTGTTGATGACTTCGGCCACGGAGTTAATGAGGCGGATGGTCTCCTTGGCAAAGGTGTAGCTCGAGGCGGCCTTGCCGCTAAAGATGAAGGTCGTCGGCGTCACGTGGAAGTTGGGATCGGCGATGCGACGGTTGTAGATGTCCATTACCTTCATGATGTTCATGAGCTGGCGCTTGTAGGCGTGGAAGCGCTTAACCTGAACATCGAAGACGGTGTTGGGGTCAATGACCAGCCCGGTCTCGGCCTTAACGTAGGCGGCCAGACGCTCCTTGTTGGCGCGCTTGGAGGCACCCACGGCCTTCAGGAACTCGGTGTCGTTCTGGAAACCTTTAAGCTTCTCCAGCTCAAAGGCGTCCTTCAGCCAGCCGTCGCCAATGGCCTCGGTCACGAGCTTGGCGTAGGTGGGGTTGGCCTCGGCAAAGAAGCGACGGTGCGAGATGCCGTTGGTCTTGTTGTTGAACTTCTCGGGCGTCAGGGCGTAGAAGTCCTTGAGCACGATGTTCTTGATGATGTCGGAGTGGATCTTTGCCACGCCGTTGACACTGTGGCTGCAGATCACGGACAGGTTGGCCATGCGAATCTCGCCGTCCCACAGGATGGCGGTCTGGCGCAGACGCTCCTGCCAGCCTTCCTGCGTGGTGTCGAACGACTCGTGCCAACGACGGCTGATCTCGTCGATGATCTGGTACACGCGGGGGAGGAGCTTGGAGAACGTGCCGATGGGCCACTTCTCCAGAGCCTCGGGCATGATGGTGTGGTTGGTGTAGCTCACGACCTGCGTCACAATGCTCCAGGCGTCATCCCACTCGAGCTTCTTCTCGTCGATGAGGATGCGCATGAGCTCGGGGCCGCACATGGCAGGGTGCGTGTCGTTGGTGTGGATGGCCACAAACTGCGGCAGCAGCTCCCAGTTAGCGCCGTGCTCCTTCTCAAAGGTGTCAAGCAGGCTGTAGATACCTGCCGATACAAACAGGTACTCCTGCTTCAGGCGCAGAAGACGGCCGTGCTCGCCGGCGTCATTGGGGTAGAGGATGGCGCTGATGGCCTCGGCCTCGGCGCGCTCGGCGTCTGCCAGGGCGTAGTCGCCGCGGTTGAAGGCCTCCAGATCGAAGTGCTCCTCGACCGGCTCGGCGGCCCATACACGCAGCTTGTTGACGGTCTCGCCGGCATAGCCCACGACGGGGATGTCATAAGGGACGGCCAGGATATCCTGCGTGTCCACCGTGCGGTAGAACGTGCGGCCGTTCTCCTCAAAGCCCTCGACGCGGCCACCAAACTTAATGGTCACGGCCTTGTCCTGACGGCGAACCTCCCAGGGATAGCCGTGGGTGAGCCACTCGTCGGTGGCCTCGACCTGGCTGCCGTTGACGATTTCCTGCTTAAACAGGCCGTAACGGTAGCGCATGCCGTTGCCGTATCCGGCAATGCCCTCGGCTGCCATGGAATCCAGGAAGCACGCGGCCAGACGGCCCAGGCCACCGTTGCCCAGTGCCGGGTCGGGCTCCTGATTCTCGATGACGGACAGGTCAAAGCCCATGTCGTCGAGCGCCTCGGCGACCATGTCACGCACGCCAAAGTTGAGCAGGTAGTTGTCGAGCAGGCGGCCGATCAAAAACTCGATCGAGAAGTAGTACACGCGCTTTTTGCCCTCAGCGGTGACGCGGGCGTCACTCTTGGTGGCAACGGTGCGTGCCTTCTCGGCCACGAGCTTGGCCAGGGCGTTAAAGCGGTCAAGGTCGCTGGCGGCCTCGATGCTCTTGCCGCTAATGCTCATGACGGCATCGCGATAGAGCTCGGTAAACTCCTGCTTGTTGTCGAAGATCTTATTCATACGTTCCTTTCCCCCGGGGATGTTTCTCCCGGAACGGTTATGACATGTATCCTACGCCCCCGCGGGGCGGGTGATTACAGCGGTAACGTCTTTGTTACGCTTTCTTGGCGGGAGCCTTAACAGCAGTTGCCTTGGCCTTGGGAGCAGCCTTTTTGGTGGCTGCCTTCTTGGCCGTGGTGGACTTGGCCGAAGCCTTGGCAGCCTTCGCCTTAGCCGGAGCCTTCTTAGCAGCCGCAGGCTTGGGCTTTACCGAGGACGTGCGCTTGCGCGTCGCCTTCTTGGGCTCCTCGATCACCGGCGGCTTATAGCTACTTGGACCGCGGCGCTTAAGCACCACGCCTGCCAGGCCGGGCACCTTCATCTCGATGGAGTCCATCTGCCCGTTCCAGGGATAGGGTTCGCTCGAGCAGGTATAGGGCTCCTCGCCGGCGTATCCGCTGCCGCCAAACTCGGGACGGTCGGAGTCAAAGATGACCTCCCAGTCGCCCTCGCGGGGCACGCCCACGCGGAAGCTCTCGTAACTCGCCGGATCAAAGTTGATCAGGATCACCAGGTCGTCATCAACGTCCTCGCCCTGACGCACAAAGCTCACGATGGACTGCTTGGAGTTATCTGCGTCGATCCAGGTAAAGCCGTCGTCGGTGTAGCCGCGCTCGTACAGGGCGGGCTCGGCGGTGTACAGGTGGTTGAGCGCCTTGATAAACGCCTGATGATGCTTGTGAGTCTCGTATTCCTCTGTCAGGAACCACTGAATGGACTCGTAGTAGCGCCACTCGATAAACTGGCCGATCTCGTTGCCCATAAAGTTGAGCTTGGCACCGGGGTGCGTCATCTGGTAGAAGGCCAGCGTGCGCAGGCCGGCAAACTGGCGCCACCAGTCGCCCGGCATGCGGCCGATCAGCGAGCACTTGCCGTGCACGACCTCGTCGTGGCTCAGCGGGCAGATGAAGTTCTCGGTAAAGGCATACATAATGGAGAACGTGAGCAGGCCGTGGTTGCCGGGGCGCCACGGAAAATCGGTCTGCATGTAATGCAGGGTGTCGTTCATCCAGCCCATATCCCACTTGTAGTGGAAGCCCAGGCCGCCGTCCTGCGGCGGGTAGGTCACGAGCGGCCACGCGGTGGACTCCTCGGCCATCATCATCACGTCGGGGTAGTGCGCCTCAACAGCGCAGTTGACCTGACGGATAAACGCGCTGGCGTCCAGGTCCTCCTCGGTACCGTACTTGTTGAACTTCTTTTGGCCCGGATCGTCGATGCCAAAGTTGAGGTACAGCATGCTGGACACGCCGTCCATGCGAATGCCGTCCACGTGGAAGTTCTCGAGCCAGTACAGTACGTTGGAAACCAGGAAAGAGCGGACCTCGCCGCGGGCGAAGTCAAACTTGTGCGTGCCCCAGTTGGGGTGAATCTCGTGCTCAAACAGCATGTGGCCGTTAAAGGTGGCAAGGCCGTGGGAGTCGGCGCAAAAACCGCCGGGGACCCAGTCCATGATCACGCCAATGCCTGCCTCGTGGCATGCATCGATAAAGTGCATGAGCTGCTGCGGGTTGCCGTAGCGCGACGTTGCGGCGTAGTAGCCGGTCGTCTGGTAGCCCCAGGAGCCATCGAAGGGATGCTCCATAAGCGGCATGACCTCGATATGCGTATAGCCCATGTCGCGCACGTAGTCCACGAGCTCCACCGACAGGTCGTCGTAGGTGTAGAACTCGCCTCGCTGCGCGGGGAAGGGATCCATGGGGCCGGGGTAGTTGCCGTACTCGTCGGGCTCGCCCTGCGGCGCGTCGCCGTGGCGCTTCCACGAGCCAATATGCACCTCGTAGATGTTAAGGGGCTGCGACATGTGGTTATGGCTGGCACGGCGCTTGAGCCATGCGGCGTCGTTCCACTTGTAACCATCGAGGGTCCACAGCACACTGGCGGTACCCGGAGGGCACTCGGCCTTAAAGGCATACGGATCGGCCTTATAGAGCTTCTCGCCCTCGTTGGTCTCGATGAGATATTTATAGAACTGGCCCTGCTCGGCGCCAGGAATAAAGCCTTCCCAAATAGCGCTCGTATGCACGGGCACCAGCGGGTTGGCTTCTTCATCCCAATTGTTAAATTCGCCAATGACATGGACACTCTTTACGTCGGGCGCCCAAACGCAAAAGCGCCAGCCGCGCGTACGGTTCTGCGTGTCGGGATGCGCGCCCATCTTTTCCCAGCTGCGCTCCCACATTCCAATGCCAAACAGGTAGACATCGTCCTTGGAGAGCTCCGGTGCGTGCGGAGCCGGTTTGCGGGTTGCGGGCTTTTTAGCCGTTGGCTTTAGCTTTGTATCGCTCACGTTTGATCCCATCATGACGCGGCAGCGTGTTGCCTTGGTGACTAGATGCGAAAGGTCCAAGGCTGCACGAATCGAAGGGACGGCGAAGTTTCTGTGATTCGTTCCACCTCGCGTGCTCGGTGGAACTTTCGGCAGAAACTACGATAACACCTGTGCGTTAGTTTTATGGACGAAAGCGGATTTGCGGGGGCGTTTAATCGGTAAGCGACATGTTTATACCACTGGCAGAATTGCCGTGGTAAAACTCTTGACAGTTTTACCAATTTGGGTTTCAAAATTGTTAGGCTGACGTTTGGTAAAACGTTTTTAGCAGGATGTTTACCATTTGATATCGAAAGGTTCGTTTATGTCCCATACCGCCGCTCCCAAGGTTGCTTTTATTTTCGATTGCGACGGCACGCTGGTTAATAGCACCTCCGTTTGGGCCTATGCCCAGCCCGAGTTATTGCACCGCCACGGTGTCGACGTGACTGTCGACGATTTTGCCCAGTTTGAGCATCTTTCGCTGGAGGACGAGTGCCAGGCCTACCACGACACGTGGGGCATTGGCGCGAACGGCGAGGAGTTGTATCGCGAGCTGGGCGAGATTTTGATCGATGGGTACTCCAAGGTGCCGCCGCGCGAGGGGCTCCTGGCTTTTTTGGAGCGGGCGAAGGCGGCGGGCATTGCCATGTGCGTTGCCACTTCCACGCCGGCCGAGCTTGTTGGGTCTGCGCTTGCGGGAGCCGGGCTCGACGCTTACATGGAGTTTGTTACCACGACGGGCGAGGCGGGACGCTCCAAACAGTTCCCCGACGTATACGAGCTGGCGCTGCGTCGCCTGGAAGAGCGCCACGAGTGCAAGTTTGAGCGCGCATGGGTGTTCGAAGACGCGGTCTTTGGCCTAAAGAGCTCTGGCACCGCAGGCTTTAAGCGTGTGGGTATCTATGACCCGCACGGCCGCATGAAGCGCGATGACGTGTGCGCCAACTGCGACATCTTTATCGACAGCTACGAGGAGCTGGACCTTGACTGTGTGCTTTCGTTTGAGGGCTAGGTGAGGGCCGTGGCTTACAAAGTACTTGTAGTCTGCGGCTCGCCCGTGGTGGCGAGCGCGGATCTGTTGCGTAGGCTAGCGGGGGAGTGCGACCACATTATCGCCGTGGACCGCGGGCTCGACGCACTGCTGGGCGCGGGACTGGGCTGCGACGTGTATGTTGGGGATGCCGACACGGTAAGCGATGCGGGCCGCGCGCTGGTCGATGCCGCCACCGACTTTGAAGTTGAGCGCCACGACCCGTACAAGGACTATACCGATCTGGCGCTGGCGCTCGATTCCGTCCGCCGTCGCTGGCCGGGTGCCGAAGTGGTTGCGACCTGCGCCACCGGTGGCCGTCCTGATATGGCGCTTTCCGTACTGGGCCTGCTCGCAGGCTACGAGGATGCCTCTATCTGGATTGCTGAAGATGAGACCACGGCCCGCATCCTGCACGCAGGCGAATCGTGGACCATCGAGGACTCCGAAGGCAAGACGTTCTCCATAATCGCAATCGCCCCCAACACCGAGGTAAGCGAACACGGACTAGAGTGGGAACTAGATCACAGCCCCCTGGGGCTGTTGGCCGACACCGGCATCTCTAATGTCGTTAGAAAAACGGCCAAGATCCAAGTTCACACCGGCACCGCCATCGCTTACCTCTACAAGTGAGGTCTATCGCATCAGGGTTTTATCGGGACGGTGGATAGAAATAAGCGCTCGAAGAGTGATTATTTCTGCCCCATTACAGTTTGAGCCGTCCGAAAGGGCGGCTCTTTTCCGTTGCACGGTTATACGATTGAGCCGTACCGGTGGTCGCTGGCCGACCGCCCCGGACGGCCGTCAGCCCCTGCCCCGTAGAGGGCC